>JAHWKI010000084.1 GCA_019347975.1 Gemmatimonadota bacterium | reverse complement strand
CAGATCGGCTCGAAGATCTCCGTCTCCCCCAGGTCCGGGATCAGCAGCCCGAACGACAGTCCGCTCTCCGACCCCGCGCGTGACACGTACGTCCCCGACCCCGGCCGTCGCTCCACCACCCCCGCCCCCTGCAGGTCCCGCATCGCCCGCCCCACCGTGATCCGCGACACACCGAACCGCTCCACCAGCTCCGCCTCGCTCGGCAGCCGGTCCCCCGGCCCCCATCGGCCCGACTCGATCTCGGACTCCACCGCGCGGCGGACCTGCTCGTGCTTCGCGATTCGACGCTTCCGATGGCTCATACGGTATATGTTATAACAGATTTTCGGTTCTCGCAACCGCCGATCGAGGCAAGCGTCGGGCTCCGGGGGCCACGACCCGGGAGTTGACGTGGACGGCCCGCTCCGGTATGCTCGAAGGTGCGCAGAGCTGTTATGCGTTCTGTTATGACAAGTCAGGGGAGCAAGCGGGATGACCACCACATACGGCGTGCCCAGACACTATCTGCTGGCATCGGACTTCGACCAGACGCTCAGTTTCAACGACTCGGGGCTGGTGCTGAGCGAGGTGCTGGGTGTGGCGGGCTTCGAGGAAAAGGTGAGGGGGCTGGCGCGGAGCAACCTGGTTCAGCAGGGAGGCGAGCTCGCGTATCTGATCCGTCATGATCCGGAGTACCGTGGCGTGAGGCGTGAGCACCTTGCGGAGGCGGGGCGACGGGTCGGTCTGAAGCGGGACATACCGGCGCTCGTGGAGTTTCTGGAACGTGGGCTCGAGGGTCATCGATTCTCGCTGCGTGTGATCTCGGCGGCACCCCGGGAGCTGGTGCAATCGGCGCTGGCCGGGATCGTGCCGCCGGAGCACGTCTACGGAACCGAATTCGATTACGACCTGGAAACGGGCGAGGTGCGGACGATCCGGCGTGTGCCGGCGGGCTACGGCAAGGTGGCGGTGATCGAGGAGCTGGAGGAGGAGCTGGAGATCGCGCCGGATCGCACCATTTACGTCGGGGACGGCAGCTCGGACGTGCACGTGATGCTGCACGTGAACAACCGGGACGGCTTCACGATCGCGGTATCGGAGAACCGGCACCTGGCGACGATCGCGAAGCGGATCGTCCTGAGCGATGACGCCTTCAGCATCCTGGTGCCCGTGCTGGACCAGATCGTGGGCTGCCGCACGGGAGAGATCCGGGCCCTGTTCGAATCGTACCGGCTGACGCTGAAGGGGTGGGAGCGGGAGCGGACGGAGCGGGTGACGGTGGGCGAGGTCGCCTCGCCGGTGGAGGGGCGCCGCGCGCCGGTGGCGGGCTGATGGCGGCCGTGGACCTGCTGGGCTGGTCTGCGACGGCGGTATTCGTCGGGTCGTACTTCTTCTCGAAGCCCCAGACGCTCCGGCGCGTCCAGGTCGTGGGCGCGCTGCTGTGGCTCGCGTACGGCGTTCTGCTGCCGGCACCCCCGGTCATCGTGGCGAACCTGCTGGTCATAGCGGCGGCGACCTGGACGGCGCGCCGGGCCTCCGGGCGATCCGTCTCGGTAACGCACGATCTCGTTGACGAGCCTGCGTCACCTCGGCAGGAGAGCCCGTAGATGCCGATCCCTCTTCGTCCGGTGGATCCCGTTCCGGACCCCGTCGGCCGGTCGCTTCACCACCCGATGCCGCATGGACGATCCCTACTCCGCTCGCAGTGCCCTCACCGGATCGATCGCCGCCGCATGACGGGCGGGGATCCAGGCCGCGAGCAGGGCGACGGCCGACAGCAGGACAGCGGCGAGGCCGTAGGCCGCGGGGTCGCCGGGCTGAACGCCGAACAGGAAGTGAGAGAGCGCACGGCTCGCCGCGACCGAGCCGACCAGACCGAGGGCCAGCCCGACACCCACGAGGCCGGCGGCCTGGGCCAGGATCCCGCGCACGACCGCGCGGCTGGAGGCGCCGAGCGCCATGCGGATCCCGATCTCCGGCACGCTCCGAGCCACCGCGTACGCGGTCACGGCCGCGATCCCCGCGGCCGCCAGCAGCAGGGCGGTCACAGCGAAGAACCCCAGCAGGAAGGCGCGAAAGCGGTAGGCGGCTAGATCCCGCGCGACGTAATCGCTCATGTGCCGGATCCGCTGTGAGAGCAGGATCGCGGGGCTGGCGCGTTCCACGGCCCCGCGGATCGGCTCCGCGAGGGCGGCAGGATCGGCGGCGGTCCGCAGGACCACGTGGAACGCGCGCCGCATCCACGCCTGATCCTCCTGCGGATAGGGCGTATACAGAACGAGATCGCCCGGTCCGTCTTCGAGTCTGAACTCGACGACGTCCTCGACCACCCCCACGATCTCCCGCGGCTCACCGCGTACGACGACCCTATGGCCCACGCCTCCGCCGGGCAGCAGCGCGGCGTAGCTGCGGTTGATCACCGCGACGGGGGCGGCGCCGGCTCGGTCGCTCCCGGCGATCACCCTCCCTCTCAGCAGCGGAACTCCCATGACCTCGAAGTAGCCGGCGGTAACGGCTCGGACCAGAACCTGGTCCATCCCTTCGGGGTCGCCCGCCGCACCCGCCGGACGTCGTATACTCGTGGAGTTGACAGCGCCGCTCATCGGCAGGTCGGTGATGAGGCCGACGCCGCTCACACCGGGTAGCGCGGCAAGCTCCCGTTCGAGGCCCTCCACGGCCACGTTCTGCGCGTCCGGCGTCTCGAAGAGCTCCTGCGGCAGGGAGACATACGCGGTGACCACCGAGTCGGGCTCGAAGCCCGGGTCGGTGGACCACAGATTCCAGAGCGTGCGGCCCAGCAGGCCGGCCGCGACGAGCACGACCACGCCGAGCGCCACCTCGGCCGCGACCAGAGCGCCTCGCCCCCGCCCACCGGTCGAGTCCGGGCCCCGACCCGCGCGAAGCACCGCGGCCAGCCGGACCTCGCTGGTCCGGAGCGCGGGGAGGAGGCCGAACATCAGCGCGGTCACGAGGACGAGGACCAGCGCGAATCCGCCGACCCTCCAGTCGAGCCCCGGCACCTGACCCGCGCGCAGATCGTCCCCGAGCAGGTTGGCCAGCAGCGGCATGGCGACCGCGGCGAAGCCGATTCCGAGAACCGCCGCAGTGGCCGCGAGGAGCAGGTTCTCGGTGAAGAGCTGACCGGCGAGCCTCACCCGCGAGGCTCCGAGACTGGCCCGGACCGCCAGCTCCCGCGACCGTGCCGTCGCGCGGCTCAGGAGCAGGTTGGCCACGTTCGCACACGCGATGAGCAGGACCAGGAACGCGGCTGCGAACAGCGCGGCGAGCGTCGGCCGCAGGTGGCCCGTCGCCATCGCCCGAAAGCCGCGGACCCGCAGCCATTCGCCGTCATCTTCCCACGATGGATACACCTCCCTCATCGAGCGAGCCACCTCCGCGCGCAGATGCGACGGCTCCACTCCCGCTCGAACCCGCACAATGGACCAGAACGCCGTCCACCCCCCGCGGGCCGCCGCATCGAAGAAGAAGGGCGGATCGGCGCGCCAGAACGCCACCGGCTCGGAAGCGCCCAGGACGTGCGCCGCCACCGGGTCGAGGAAGCCCTTCGGCGCGACGCCGATCACCGTGTACGGCTCACCGTCGAGGACCAGCTCCGCCCCGATCGCCGTCGGCGTGCCGTCGAACAGCTGCTGCCACGCTTCATGGCTCAGCACCACCACGGGCGCATGACCCGGCACCCCGTCCTCCGGAAGGAAGAGCCGACCCGCGGCCGGGGGGACGCCCAGCGCATGGAAGTAGCTCGCCGAGACGGACGCGCCGAACCGCCGCTCGATCCGGTCTTCCGGGCGCCCCAGGATCGCCTCCCACCCCTGCCAGGCAGCCGACTCCTCCACGGATGCCGCCGGCGCGACCACTCGGTTGTGCACCGGCATGCTCACCGCGTAACGGCCGTCCGGGCTCCCCTGCACATGCATCAGGCGCTCGGACGACGCGTACGGGAGCGGCGCGAGCAGGACGCCACTGACCAGCGTGAAAATCGCCAGCGTGGCGCCCGCGCCGAGCGCCAGCGTGAGCACGGCAGCCGCCGTGAAGCCCCGGTTGCGACGCAGCGTCGATGACGCCGAGCCCAGGACCTGTGAGAGCGTGTCGAACATGGCCGGCCTTCTCGAGAAATGGTTGCTCGTCCACCGGGATGGGGCGCGATCCCGCCCCGCTGCTGCCACGACGTCCTGCCATCGACTCGCCAGACCCGCTCGGATCACGGCAATCACCAGGACCACCCCCGACACACCGCCCTTCCCGTGCTCGCGGCGATGCTCCTCCACCAGATCTCCGAGGACGTCGGCGCGGTACCGCGCCGGTACCAGCCAGCCCAGAAATCGCGCCGGCCACGGGTCACGCGGTGGGGTGGTCATCGCGCCGTCCCGAGCACCGCGTCCAGATCGCTCGCCATCGCGCGGACCTCCCGCCATGCCTTTCGCACCGCGTCCAGTCCGGCCGGCTCCACCTCGTACATCCGCCGCGATCGGCCGCCTCGCTCCGGGATCGGTTCGCTCATCCAGGACCTCACCAGCCCCTTCCGCTCCAGACGATCCAGCGTGGGATAGATCGTCCCCGCCGACACATCCCGCCCAGCGCGCTCCTTCAGCTCCCGCCGGACTTCGGCCCCGTATCCACCCGGGCCGGTCCGCAGCAGAGCGAGCAGCACCAGCTGCTCCAGCTCACCCAGTCCCGCCATCATGCCTTCTCCATTTAGACGATTGTATCGTACAAATAGGTACTGCCGACGTCTCGCTTCGGCAAGATCGGTGAGCCGAGCCTGGGGACACGGCGACTGGCGGGCGAGAAGTTGAGCAGCACGGCCGAGCTGGTCGCGCCGCGGTATCACGTACTTCTGGCGGATCCTCAGCGCTCGATCTCCACCTTCTTGACGTTGTCGTCGCGCTGCCGGTCGATGAGCTTCCGCCGGGGATCGATCCCCGCGCGGGCCGGCTGCCGCGGCACGGTGACGCGGATCGTCTGCTCGCCGCTCCTGATGCGGTGCCGCTGCAGGTACAGCGGCTCGCCGGGGGCGTTATCTTCGCCGGGCGCGAAGACGCCGATCTCGACGAGGTCGTCCATCGGCACCTCGCTCTCGTTGCCCACGCTGTCGGCCCGCATCTTCTTCGCGACGACCTCGAGCGTCACGACGTACTCGCCGGTGCCGATCGGCGCCGCGACGGCCCGCTCCGTCTTCACGTCCCAGAGCGTGATGGTCTCGAACCAGTCCGTGAGCAGCGACTGGAGCGAGTCGGGCGTGACGGCGCGCAGCTCGGCGTAGAGATCCAGCGACGTCGGGTAAGGCGGCCCGGCGTCGCTGAACCTGTCGAAGTAGCGACGCAGCGCCCCGTTCACCGCCCCCTCGCCGATGTGGTCGCGCAGGGTGTACAGGGCGAGCGCGCCCTTGCGGTAGGCGATGTACGGCTGGTCCTCGACCTCGACCGCCGGCACCTCGCGCCCCTGGGTCGCGCGACCGCGGAGATAGCGCTCCATCTGGAAGCCGTAGACCCGGCGTCCGGCCTCGACGCCGTACGTCTTCTCCGTCACCATCATCGCGCTGTAATTCGAAAGCGACTCCGAGAGGAACCCCGCACCGCGAACCGGCGCCCCCCGCACCATCCCGCCCCACCAGGTGTGGGCGACCTCGTGCGCGGTCCCGTAGAACGGCTGGTCGACCTCGCCCTCCCGGACGCGGCTGAAGAAGACGTCCTCCGTGAACGCGATCGTGTGCGGGTGCGCGCTACCGAAGCCCCCGTAGCGCGGGATCTCGACGATGCGCAGATCGCTGTACGGGTAGGGGCCGAACTGCTCGGTGAAGTACGCGAGCGACGCCTTCATGCCCCGGACCATCCGGTCCAGGTTGTCGTCGTGCGCCGGATGGTGGAAGATCCGGAGCGCGACCTCGTTCCAACGGTCCTCGAGCACCGCGTATTCCGCGGAGACGACCGTGCCCCCGAAAGAGATCGGCGCTTCGGTCTCGTAGTGGAAGTAGCGTCGCCGGTTCTCCGTCCAGCTGCGGCGCAGCACGCCGGGCGTGAGGGCGATCTGGTCGGCGGCCGTAGCGATGACCGCGTCGACGTGGACGAGGTCCGCGTCGCGGATCGCCCAGCGATGCTCCATGGCCGCCGCGTCCTCGGGTCCCGGCGTGGGCGACCGGGGCGCGAGACCGAAGCGTTCGCGCGCCTCGCTACCGGAGAGTTCGAACAGCGGCTGGTACCCGATGAACGGCATCCGCATCCGGTTGAAGGAGGTGCCGTTGGCGACCACGTCCGTCCGGATCCCGTCGTTCGGGAACCCGCGCGGCCGGAAAGCCAGGTCGAACGCGAGCCGCATGGAGTCGCCCGGCTCGAGCGCCCGCTCCAGGGCGTAAATCCGGTACCCGACCTCCTCGTCCACGAGCACGGCCTCGGCCGCCCGGTCGAGGGACAGCGAGCGCGCGTCGATATCGGGAGCCAGGACCACGTGCACCGAGTCGATCGCGATCCCGGTCCCGTTCACCAGGTGGTAGCTGCCCCGCAGATCGACGGCCGGCTCGTCCGGGTAGATCTCCACCCGCAGCTCGGCGGCGGTGATGGTCGGCTGCGGGAGAGCCTCGTACTGCCCGTAGCGCTTCTCGTATTCGGCCTGCGGCAGCCCGCGCTCGTCCGCCGAGCGGTACTCGTTCAGGACGTTCGTGTTGTAGAAGATGAACCCGCCAAACACCAGGATCAACGCGATGGCGACGCCCGCCGTGCGCGCCACGGGCCCGGTGAATCGGGCGCGGGCGTGGCGGAGCCGGCGTCGGATGCCGGGCTCACGGCCTCGCACCCGGAGCAGGACCGCGACGACCAACAGCAGCAGCGCCCACGCCGCCCAGTAGAGCCTGAACCAGACGAGCGGTTCGGCGAACCGGCCGAAGCCGTTCATGTCCGAGTAGGTCCAGCCCGGGTCGGTGCCGTAGAGCAGCAGGTGGTGACGGATGCCGAGGAGTGGAAGGGCGATCGCGATGGAGCCGATCGCCATCAGCACGAACATGTGGCCGAGATTCTTGTGGTCCACGAGCACGTGAATCGTCATCGCGAGGGCGCCGAGGAGCACGTAGCCGGAGAGCATCAGCCCGAAGACCACGCGCAGGTACAGCCCGATCTCGAAGTTGTGGTAGCCCTGGAGCGCCTGGATCAGGAGGCCGCCGACCATGGACCCGGCCTGGAACATCACGATCATGGCGAAGAGGGCCAGGAACCGGCCGAGCAGCGGCGCGCCGTCCGGTAGCGGCGCCGCGTCCGCGATCTCCGCCATGCCCACCTCTCGCTCCTTCCACACGAGCTCGCCCGCGAAGACGATGATGAGCACGAAGAAGAGCAGGGCGCTCCGGCCGGCCAGGACCTCCTCCGTCACGAGCAGGGTCACCGGCCACGTGGACGTGTCGAAGACGGTGTCGCCCACGTTCCAGCCCCAGAGCAGGGGGAGGCCCACGCAGGCGAGCAGGACCACGATGAACCAGCGGCTCGCCGCGACCTCGGCCAGCGCGTTGCGGGCGACGGCGAGCGTCTGACGCAGCGTGGTCCGGAAGCCGAACGAGCCGGCCACGCGCGGGACGTCCACGGGTCGGGCCCGCTCGGATGCCGGCGCGATGACCGTTCGCCGCCCCTTCCGACGACGCCCGCCGCCGTCGGGGTGCGCGAACCGGAAGCTCCGGTGCAGCAGCGTGAGCGCGGCCGCCGCGACGGAGAGCCAGAAGGCACGGTTCCACACCAGCGCCGCCGGCAGGCCGATGAGCCGCGCGTTCCGCTCGGCCTCGGTCCAGTATCGGGTCACTCCCTCCAGCGTCACGAGCCCGAGCGGGTCCACCAGCCCCGCCAGGATCGGGCTCTCGATCTGGTTCGCGTAATTGAGGGCGACGATGTACCCAATGAAGACCCCGATCGCCGACAGGTACACCGGGACCACGTGCCGGGCCAGCACTCCGACGGCGAACAGGATGGCGCCGACGAGGACCAGGTTGGGCAGCAGGAAGGTCAGGTATCCCTGCAGGTAGGCGCCGATGCGAAAGGGACCGAGCGGATCCGAGTCGAACCGTGCCAGCAGCCCGGTCGCGGCCAGGAGCCCCAGCGGAATCGCCAGCAGGACGACCGCGTTGACCGTCAGCGCCCCGAGGAACCGGCCCCCGAGGTACTCGGTCCTGCGGAGCGGAGAAGTGAAGAGGAGCGGATCCATCCCGGCCTGGACGTCCCGAACCGCCGCACCTCCGAACAGCGCCGCCGTGACCAGCATTCCGAACATCCCGGGGAGCACGGAACCCCCGGCGACCCGTTCCGGCGCGTTGTTGACCCCGGCCCCGTCGGTGGTGGCGAGGAACATCCAGATCGCGACCAGGAACAGGATCACGGCGTACGCCCAGGTCGAGCCGCTGCGGAGGCGGTGCTCGAGCTCGTATCGGAAGATCTCGCGCAGCTTCACGACGCCGCCCCCGCTCCCGCGACCACCCCGCGCCGACCGTGGTGGCCCGCCATCACGCTGAAATACACGTCCTCCAGCTCCGGCTCGACGGCCTCGAACCCCGCTCCCGGGGACGACGACGCGTGGACGTGGACGACGGTCCGCCCCGCCAGCAGCTTCGTCGAGATCACCGGCAGCTCCGCCTCCAGCGCGGGCAGCTCCGCCCGGGTCACCGTCCGGCGCCAGATCCGACCCCGCAGCTCGTCGACCGCCCGCAGCGGCTCCGCCTCCAGCAGGATCTCGCCGCCGTCGATGATCGCCATCCGGCTGCACAGCTCCTCGACGTCCTCGACGATGTGCGTCGACAGGATCACCACGCTGTCCTCGCCGATCTGGCTCAACAGATTCAGGAAACGGACCCGCTCTTCCGGGTCGAGCCCCGCCGTCGGCTCGTCCACGATGATCAGCTTCGGATTGCCCAGCAGCGCCACCGCCACGCCGAAGCGCTGGCGCATGCCGCCGGAGAACGTCCCGAGCCGGTCGCGCCGCACCTCCCACAGGTTCGTCTGCCGGAGCAGCGATTCGACGACGTCGCGCCTCACCCCCGGCTCCTCGATCCCCTTCAGCACCGCGAAATGCTCGAGGAGCCGCTCCGCCTTCGCCTTCGGATGGAAGCCGAACGACTGCGGCAGGTAGCCCAGCGTCTTCCGCACCTCGCCCTTCTGGCGCAGCACGTCGATCTCGCCAAGGCGGGCCGACCCCCTGTCCGGGTCCTGCAGCGTGGCCAGGATTCGCATCAGCGTGGACTTGCCGGCGCCGTTCCGGCCGAGCAGGCCGAACATCCCCTTCGGGATCTCCAGGGAGACGTCCTTCAGCGCCCGGGTGCCGTTGGGATACGTCTTCGACAGGTCGCGTATGACGAGCTGCATGATCGAATCTCAGGCGGTCGCGGCCGCCCGCCTCCGCGCGACGTAACGGAACAGGAGCGTCGATCCGACTCCGGCCGCCGCCCCCAGCAGCGTCGCGACCCCCAGTAGCGCCGCCAGCTGCCAGGGCTCCGAAAGCCCGCTCGCGACCACCCATACGACGAGGGCGCCCACCAGCATGCCGGCCACCGCTCCCCACGCCCCCGACCGGCGCAGCGACAGCTCGGCGAACCCGCGCCGCCCCTGCGTGATCAGGAGCAGGACCGAGAAAAGCACCCCGCCCACCAGGCCGGGCAGTCCCAGCGTCTGCGGCCACATGTCGATCTGCCGCGTGAACCCGTGAGCGCCGGGAGCGACGTTGTCGATCGCCTCGATGGCTCCCCCGGGCAGTGCCCACAGGAAGCCCCAGACCAGGGCCATGGCGACCACGCCGACGAAGTTTCCCGTTCTGAACTCCATGTTTCCTTCTCCATTTTTCGATATGAAGTACTCTGCGCCACAAAGTTGGACGCGCAGCCGGTCACCCGGGTTGCCCCGCTCCCCGCGCTATTCGAAGCCGAAGAGCGGCGGGAAGAGGAACGCCACCACCGCCGCCCAGGCGGCGAGGACGTAGACGTAGGACATCTGCCACTCCCACAGGCGCGTGAACGGCCTGCCCCCCCTCAGGAACCTGAGGAGGAGAAAGCCCGAGCCCGCGAGATTCACGAGCAGGACGACGTTCATGCCCAGGGCCGCGAGGCGGTTGGGCGTGAAGCCGAACTCCGAGATCCTGCTGCCGATAGCCCAGAGGGCGAGGACATCCACCAGCAGAGCGGTGCCCACCAGCGTCAGCTGGAGCCAGTCGAATAGGCCGGCCGGCGCCAGCGGGTCGCGCGCCGAGATCGAGTAGAGGAGGAGCCCGAACACCACCACGAGGAGGAGGTCGATCAGGATGAGGATCTCCCGCTCGACATCGATCCCGCGCCCGGTCACCGCCATGGTGACGACGAAGGCGAGGAGCACCACCGCGAAGAGGGGGATGAAGATCCGGGCCAGTACGGGGGCCATGTTCTCGATGACGCTCTGCTTCGCCTCGACGAGCCACGCCGCGACGACGGTGGCGCCCGCCACGCCGCAGGGCACGATCCAGTTCTGGGCGAAAAGCTCCAGGTCGAGGCCGATGGCCTGGAACAGGGCGAAGGTCAGCGCGATCAGCACGCCCCCGCCCAGCGCGATCAGGACGAAGTAGATGAAGAGCTCGCCGGTGAAGCGGATGAAGTCCATCCGCCTCCCGCTCCCTCGCCAGTGTCCGCCGACGTAGGCCACGCCCACCGCCAGCCAGAGGGTGAGGGGAAGGTGGAGGATGGACAACGTCAGCGTATCGGCGGTCTCGTCCGCGGGCGTGCCCGCCCAGAACACGTTCACGACGATGGCCGCCAGCACGAACGCCGCGGCCACCCACGCCCGGCTCGACGCCGGAACCGGCCGTTCCCACGCGAAGTACGCCGCGATGAACGGGAGCGTGAAAAAGCTGATGTTGATCGGATAGAAGAGGGTCTGGTCGGGGTCGAAGGGGATCCCGAAGAGAGCCGGGACCTTGATCGCCAAGGCCGCCGCCACGGCGAGGCCGAGGGCGACCCACATCGTCCGGGACCCGTAGGTCGCGACCGGCTCCGCGCCATCGTATCCGGCGTCCCCGGAGAGGACGAGCTGCTTCCAGAGCCGCTCGGAGTGCTCCCGGGCGAACTCGCGCGTCAGCGCGTCGATCGCTCCGATCCGCTTCACCGCCACGAGGAACGCTTCGTCCTCCGAGAGCCCCTGATCCTCGAGCGAGGCGATCCGCTCCCGGAGGTGGTCCTCCAGCTCCTCCACGTCCGGGGCCGTGATCGCCCGGCTCCGACGGAGGTGGGCGCGCCAGGCATCGATTTGCATTTCGAGGGAGTCCTCCACGAGGTCTCGCGGGTGCTTCGGGTCCATGAACTCAGCTCCGCTGAGGGAGGTAAACAGGCATTCCACTTCTCGCGAACTCGGCCACCGACGACCAGATCTTCCGCAGCGTCTCGTCCACGGTCCGCCACTGGCGACGCTCCTCCGCCAGCTGCTCCCGCCCCGCGTCCGTCACACCGTAGTACTTCCGCTTCCGCCCGGTCTCCGCCTTCTCCCACCGCGACTCGATCAATCCGGACCGCTCGAGGCGATGGAGCACCGGGTAGAGCATCCCGTCGGTCCACTCCAGCTCGCCCCCGGAGAGCTCGCGAACCCGCTGCAGGATCGCGTAGCCGTAGCTGTCCCCCTCGCCCAGGATGGCGAGGACCAGGGGCGTAGACGACGCCGCGACGAGATCCTTGTTGATGCTCATCCGCGGCGCGCCCTCCACGGCTCCCGTCGCCCGGAGTACCGGCCCGCCCCAGGCGCGCCGCAGGGAACCCTCGTACCGTTATGCATAGGACCATTATACATAGCGCTATGAGGTATGGCAAGGGACCAACGAAACCCGGGGCCGCTGAAGGAATCGCCGATGAAATGCCCGTTCGCTGCCACCGTCAGGTACATTCGGACGAAGCGTTGCAGCTGACTGCCCGCTCCGCGCGTCGCTGCTGAGCGCCAGTTCGCGAGAGGGCTTCCCGACCGCCCCGATGATCAGGGGGAGAAAGCTGGGGCTATGGATCGGACCGTCGAAGTAGCGGTGATCGGTGCGGGTCAGGGAGGTCTGGCCGTAAGCTGGCTGCTCCAGGAAGCTGAGGTGCACCACGTGGTGTTGGAGCGTGGTGCCGTTGGGGAATCGTGGCGATCCCAGCGTTGGGATTCGTTCTGCCTCAACACGCCGAACTGGTGCAACAGCCTGCCCGGTCTGGAATTCGACCCCGAGGATCTCGACGGATTCGGCCATCGCGACGCACTGGTCTCGTACTTCGAACGATACGTTCGCCGCTTCGACCTTCCTGTAGAGCCGCATACTCCCGTGAGGGCCGTGGAGAATCTTCCGACGGGGGCCTATGAGGTGCGCACCGACCACGGAAGCATCGGAGCCAGGGCGATCGTGCTCGCGACCGGGAGCATGAGCCGACCCCGGGTCCCGGATATGGCAGGCCGCCTGCCGAGTGACATCCTGAGCATCTCCGCGGGGGAGTTCAGAAACGCGGATGTCCTTCCGGTTGGTGCGGTGGTGGTGGTCGGGAGTGGTCAATCCGGGTCCCAGATCGCTGAAGATCTCCTCGCGGCAGGACGGAGAGTCTTCCTGTGTGCCAGCCGGGTCGGCCGGGTTCCACGCGTCTACCGCGGCCGTGACATCGTGGCCTGGTGGCATGACATGGGGTTCCTGGATGTCGGAGTGGAGGAACTGGAAGACCCGTCCGCCCTTTCCGCTACCCAGCCACAGGTCTCCGGGACGAACGGAGGTCATACCGTCAGCCTGCAGTCTCTTGCTCGTGACGGGGCCACGTTGCTCGGCCGCCTGAGCGACGTCCGTGGAAACAGGATCGCCCTCGCGGGCGATCTCCTTGGAGCCATAGCCTTTGGCGATGAGAAGTCCCGATCCTTCAAGGCCGCGATCGACAAATGGATCGACAGCCGCGGCATCGATGCCGAGCCGCCAAGCGCGGATGCGGGCGAGCCGTCGCTGCCGGACCTGGACGGCTCGGACCAACGCCGGGAGCTGGATCTCCGAGGTGCCGGCGTCGGCTGTATCATCTGGTGCACGGGCTTCGATGCCGACTGGAGCTGGGTGCACGCCGACGTGTTCGACCAGAACGGTCGACCGCGACACCAGGGCGGGATCACGGAGTCACGGGGTCTCTATTTCATCGGTCATCCGTGGCTCTCGAAGCGCAGCAGCGGCATTCTGCTCGGTGTGAAGCATGATGCCGCCAGAATCGTCGAGCACATCCGGCGGGGCGTGATTGACGCTGAAGCGAACTAGCGGCGATTTGCTGCCGGGAGCATGAGCAGGGAGGTCCGGCGCAGTCGCCTCGCCGGTCGTCCTCTGAGGCGAAGACGGCGGGCTTCGCGATCGTCGCGATGCCTGGTTACCGGCGAGTACGGTTCGAGACTTCCTGACGATAATCTGCCGCTCCCGACTCACCATTGATCCGGAGCCCTCCTCACTGCCGCGGCAGGGACGAACGCAGCCGACCTGGCCGCGATCAGGCCGTCACGGCGGCGTCCCGCTATGTGGTCGGCGATGTACCCGGCGTCCCGGCCGACGCCTCCCAGCAGCGCCGAGCTGATCGAGTGGAGGAAGGGGCGCCCCATCACGTAGAGGCCGGGAGGACGGCCGATCACCGGCCCTGGTCGCGCAACCGTCTCGTGGGGAAAGGCAAGAGGAAAGGGGAGGCCGCCGCGGCGGACCTCCCCGCCCCCTCGACACCGGGACCTGCACCGACTTCTTGGCACCCTGTCGTCGCCGGCGACCGATCGTAATTTGCGGGCTCGGCTACGGTACTCGATCGGCAGCGGCTCCTGCGGCGCAGATCTTCCGGGTGTCTGTGATCTCCTCCACAGGGCCCTGTGCAGATACGGCACGCGCGCCTTCTGGCCGCGCGAATGCCGGAGTTCTCAACGGCTGGATGCGCTCCCACGGGTCGCGATGAAGCCGTAGACCGTTCCACCTGCGATGAAGTGGCCCACCACGTCTCCGCGCGCATTGATGCCGAACGCCCGCGTCGCCGTTGCTCCGGGTACATCGATGGTGGCGTACTCGTCACCGGTGCGAACGAAGCCGTGGAACCGCAGGTCACTGGTGCGGTAGACGCCCGCGACCTGGCCGGCGGT
>JAHWKI010000295.1 GCA_019347975.1 Gemmatimonadota bacterium | reverse complement strand
GCGCCACCTCCAGGTCCAGGAGGTGCGGCGCGTTGAGCGGCCTGCCCCCGAACAGGAGCGCTTCCAGCGGCCGGGCCCGGGATGTCTGGAGCAGGACGTCCAGGGCCGCCGAGGCGTCCACCACGATCACCGCGATTCCCGCTCGCTCCGGACCGCGTCGGCCGGAGACTCGTCGAGGTAAACGGGACTCCGCTCCCGGATGCGGGCGAGCAGCTCCTGCGGCTCCGGGCGCGACGCCGTCTGGCGCACGACATCGAGCAGGTACTCGGAAAGGCTCTTCCCCGCCCGCGCCGCGCGCGCCTTCAGCTCCCGGTGCAGCGGGTCGGGCACGTTGCGGATCTGGATCATTCCCATGCGCGCAGCATGTGCGCATGTGTCCTGCATGTCAAGGGGGTGGTCAGGGTCGTCGGCCGTGGTGAGAAGGAGGGCGCTGGAACGGCGTGTGGAGCTCGTGTCGGGCGCTCATGCGCCATGAGCGCGCCGCTGGATCGCCCGAGTGAGGCGTCAACCCTGATCGGCGCCGGAGTTCCAGGCACGCGTTCGGCTGGATGCCTCCTGGCGGCGTAAAGTCAGCACTCGATTCAGTTTCCCGAGTGGCGTTCCGGCTTCACGTCTCCTGGCGGCGTAAAGTCAGCACTCGATTCCGTTTTCCCGGATCGCCTTCCGACTTGACGCCTCCTGGCGACGTCGAACCGGAAAGCCGCGCCCGCCCGGGCCAATCCATCCGGGTTTACGCCTCTCCATTCTCGGCTCCAGCGGCGAGCGCGGCCTGTACGAGATCAGTGCGCTGACCGGCGGCTCGCCGTGATCGCTTCGTTATCGCCTGCTCCCTGTCTGGACCGATGAGTCGACCTGCTTGAGGGCATCGGCCACGGCCACCGTGAGCGGGGTCGTGGGCCGGCCGATCAGCTTCGACAGCTGGCGCGAGTCGTCGAACAGGGCGCCCCGCGACGCCGCCGCATCCCACCCGGCGATCGCCTGCGCCAGCCCCTCGGGCAGGCCGAACTCCGCGAGCGTGGCCGCGTACTCCGACTCGGGAAGGTCCCGGTACGGCATGTCGCGATCGGCCTGGCGGGAGATCTCGGCGGCCAGGTCGCGGAGCGCCCAGGCGTCGTCGCCGGCCAGCTCGTACGTCTTCCCCTCGTGCCCGGGCTCGCTCAGCACCGCGACCGCCGCCTCGGCGTAGTCGGCGCGGGTCGCGGACGAGATCCTCCCGTCGCCGGCGCTTCCAAGCAGCGCGCCCCCGGCGAGCGCGCCCGGGATCGAGCCGGTGTAGTTCTCCGTGTACCAGCCGTTGCGCAGGATCGTGAACGGGATCCCCGACCGCTTCAGCGCGGATTCCGTCGCAAGATGCTCCTGCGCGAGGTCCAGCAGCGAACGATCGGCATGCAGCAATGAGGTGTAGAGGATCCGCTGCACGCCGGCCTCCTTCGCGGCCTCGATCACGTTCCGGTGCTGCGTCGCCCGCTTCCCCACCTCGCTGGCCGAGATGAGCAGGAGGGTGTCGATCCCCGCCAGGGCCGGCGCCAGCGTCTCCGGCCTGTCGTAGTCGAACTCCCGGACCTCGACGCCGAGGTCGGCCGCCTTCTCCGGCGACCGCGCGAGGGCGACCGTCTCGACGGCGGACCCCTTATCCCTGAGCTGACCGACGACGAGCCGGCCGACTGTCCCGTGCTTCCCGTGACTCCGATGATCATTTCCTTTTCCTCTCGTTGAGATGCACGGAGGAAGCTAGGCCCTTTACTTACTTTCCGTAAGTACTTACATATAAGTAAGTGTAAACCGAGGAGAGGACCATGACAGCGGAAGGCGGCGGGGTGCCGCTCTCGGAGCGGCTCGCGCGCGGCGACCTGATGGCGAAGGCGTGCCCGTCGCGCGAGGTGCTCAAGCACATCACGAGCCGGTGGGGGGTGCTGGTCCTGCTCGCGCTGCGGGGCGGGACGCACCGCTTCAGCGAGCTGCGGCGGGCGATCGGCGGCGTGAGCGAGCGGATGCTGGCGCAGACGCTCCAGTGGCTGGAGGGGGACGGGCTGGTGGACCGCGTCGCCTACGAAGTGGTTCCGCCGCACGTGGAGTACAGCCTGACGCCGCTGGGCCGGGAGGCCGCGGAGAAGGTGCGCGGGCTCGCCGACTGGATCGAGGTCAGCCTGCCGCGGATCGTGGAGAGGTGGGAGGAGCGGGAGGGCGACAGTTGATCACGGCGCCACCAGCCGTGTGAACCGGGGGTGTGGGCGCAGCGGATCCCATAGCGGATCCACCCGCAGCAGGGCGGGCGAGAGGCGGGCGGGGATCCGCACCAGCTGCTCGAGGACATCGAGCGCGGCGTCGTGCTCGTCCAGGAAGACGTACGCCAGTGCGATGTTCTGGAGCGAGATGGGGCCGCTGATCGCGTCGATGGCGACTGGATCGAGCGTTCGGACGCGATCCGCCTCGCCCATGGCTTCGGACCGGCGGCCCATCGCGGCGTAGCTAACGGCGAGGGCGCTCCGCAGAACGGCCTGTGTGCGGCGGGAGCGGGGAAGCGCGTCCCTCAGCCCCTGCTCGATCGCGAGCCGGGCCGAGTCGAAGTGGAGGGTGGCAGCGGCCTCGTCGCCGATCAGCCGCGAGAGCACGCCCCGGCGGAGATGATCGCTGTCCAGCCACTCGTCGAACGCCTCACCGGAATGGCTGCCGCGCTCCGCCACCCTCGCCGCCGCCGCATAGTCGCGGTCCAGCAGCGCCAGATAGAACGGCAGCCGGATGCTTTCGAAGGCCTCGGAGGTCTGTGCGGCCCGATGGAGTACGCGGCGCGCCCCGTCGGAGTCCCCGTCCCGGAGCAGCGGCACCCACGCCCCCATGCTGAATGCGAAGGCGGCCTGCGGATCCAGGGCGAGGGCGCGGTCGATCGCCCGCTCGACGCGGTCGTAGCGGCGCCGCCAGAGCTCCATCTGGGCGATGTTGAAGAACGGGGCGGGCCAGCCGGGATCGAGGCCGGACGCGCGTTCGTAGTAGGCGAGGGCGTCGTCCCAGCGGCCCTGCCGCTTGTGGAGGTTGCCGATGAACATGACCACCTGCGCATCCCCGGGCCGCCCCGAGTGGCTCTGTTTCAGGTGCGCGAGGGCGCGGTCGTAGTCCTCACAGCAGACGTATAGCAGGTGGCCCATCGCCTTGTGGGCGTCGGGGAGGGCGGGGTCGAGGCGCAGCGCGAGCTCCGCCGCCTCCCGCGCCCGGTCCAGGTGGTCGGCGGGGAAGCCGTTCAGCCAGAACGCCTCGGTGTGGGCGAAGGCCAGCCACGCGTGGGCGAGAGCGAACCCCGGGTCCAGGGCCACGGCCCGCTCCAGCAGCTCGATCGAGGCGCGGGTATCCGCGGGGCTCCAGCTGCGCATCTTGAACTCGCGGCCGCGCAGGTAGGCGTCGTACGCCTCGAGGCTGGTGGTCGGGGCCGCCACCGGGACACGCTCGGGGCCCTCCACGGCGACGTGCAGCTCCTCCACCACCCGATCGGCGACCCCGGAGAGGAGGGCGAAGAGGTTGCCCAGATCCTCCAGGTCGCCATCGAGGACGGCCGCCCACAC
>JAHWKI010000294.1:1360-3566 GCA_019347975.1 Gemmatimonadota bacterium | reverse complement strand
TGGACGGGGACGCGCGAGGCGGCGCGGCGCTCTCCATCAAGGGGATGACGGCGGTGCCGATCAAGTTCGTGGGGATCGGCGAGCGGGTGGACGCGCTGGACGTGTTCGATCCCGTGCGGATGGCGGACCGGATCCTCCAGCGAGGGGATGTGGTGGGGCTCGTGGAGCGAGCCCAGCAGTCGTTCGACGTGGAAGAGGCCGAGCGGCTGCAGAAGCGGGTCGCGGAGGACGGGAAGTTCGACCTCCAGGATTTCCTGGGGGCGCTGCGGCAGATGCAGAAGCTGGGTCCGCTGGAGGGTCTGCTGGGGATGATGCCCGGCGTGAACAAGAAGGCGCTGAAGAACGCGAAGGTGGACCCGAAGAAGCTGAAGCACATCGAGGCGATCATCCTGTCGATGACGCCCGAGGAGCGGCGGACGCCGCGGATCCTGAACGGGACGCGTCGCTCGCGGATCGCCCGGGGCTCCGGGCGGAGCGTGCAGGAAGTCAACCAGCTGCTGAAGCAGTTCAAGCAGATGGAAGCCATGATGAAGCAGATGAAGAAGATGGGGCTGGGCGGGATGATGGGAGGCGGGCTGGGCAAGCTCGGCATGGGTGGCGGCATGCCCGGTCTGCGGTAGGCTCAAGGTCGAAGTCGAAGTCGAAGAACGAGTCCGGCAGGGTGCCGGGCGGAGAATCGAAAGACACCGAGGTACAGAATGTCCGTGAGGATCCGACTCCGGCGCGTGGGCCGGAAGAAGCAGCCGTACTACCGTGTGGTGGTGATGAACAGCACCGCCTCGCGGGACAGCGCCTACATCGATGACGTGGGCTTCTACAACCCGCGCACGCAGCCGGCATCGCTGAGGATGGACCTGGAGAAGGTGGACCAGTGGCTGTCCCAGGGCGCGGAGCTGACGGACAGCGCGGCGTCGCTGATCCGCAAGGCGCGCAACGGTGGCGATTCGACGATCCGCCTGGTCCAGGCGGGCGAGGAGGCGGCGAAGACGGCGCACGTGCCGGAGCGCCGTCCGGCGGCCAGCCCCGCCGCCGAAGCGGAGCCGGAGTCCTCGAAGGGCGCGGCCGAGCCCAGCGCAGAGACCATCGCCCGGGCGGAGCCGCAGGTCGATGCCAGCGCCGAGCCCGAGGTCGAGGTGGAATCGGGCGTCGTCGCCACGCCCGAAAACGAGGAGAAAGCGGAGCCCGCCGAGGCGACCACCCAGTCCGATGAGCCGGTAGCCGCGGCGGTCGCGGATGCGTCGGCGGCGGAGGCCGAGGTCGAGCAGCCCGAGGCTCAGGTCGAGGAGGCCGAGGCTCAGGTCGAGCAACCCGAGGCTCAGGTCGAGGAGCCCGCAGTCGAGGAGCCCGCGGTCGAGGAGCCCGCGGTCGAGGCGGCGGCAGCCGAGCCCGCGGTCGAGGCGGCGGCAGCGGAAGAGGCACCGGCCGACGCCGTGGTCGAGGAGGCTGCCGAAGTGAAGGCGGAGGCCGCTCCGGCCGCGGAGGCCGAGGAGGCCGAGGAGGCCGCGGAGGCCGAGGAGGCCGAGGAGCGGGCGGCCAAGCCGAAGAAGAAGGCGTCGAAGAAGAAGAAGAAGAAGGCCGAAGAGCCCGCGGAGGAGTAGGTGGAAGGCCAGGTCCCGGACCCGGAGTTCCTGGTCGTCGGCCACCTGAGCAAGCCTCACGGCACGAAGGGCGAGATCATGGTCTGGCCGCTGACGGACCGGCCGGCGGAGGTGTTCGCCCCGGGGCGCGACGTGACGGCGGGGGACGAGGAGGGCGAGCCCGGCGACGTGCCGCTGACGCTGGTGGTCGAGGAGTCGCGGCCGTACCGGAAGGGCTACCTGGTGAAGTTCCGGGGGGTGGACGACCGGAACGGCGCGGCGGAGCTGACGACGCGGTACCTGCTGGTCCCGGCCGGCGAGCTGTCGGCGGAAGAGGAGGAGGACGCGCTCTTCTACCATGAGCTGCTGGGGCTGAGGGTCGAGACGGTGGACGGACGCGAGGTGGGGCGGGTCCATGAGGTGTTCGAGACGGAGCCGGCGCACCTGCTGGAAGTGAAGGGCGAGGGCAAGACCCACCTGGTGCCGTACGTGAGCCGGGTGGTGAAGGAAGTAGACCGGGAGGGCGGCCGTCTCGTGATCGACCCGCCCGAAGGCCTTCTCGAGCTGTAGCGGGGGGCGCGCCCGCCGTTGGCGGGCGCATCAGGCGGCTGGCGCCGCATCAGGCGGCT
>JAHWKI010000294.1:0-1260 GCA_019347975.1 Gemmatimonadota bacterium | reverse complement strand
GGGCGCGCCCGCCGTTGGCGGGCGCATCAGGCGGCTGGCGCCGCATCAGGCGGCTTTGCCGCATCAGGCGGCTTCGCCGCAACGGGCGGCTGACACGCCGCCTCGTGCGAGCGCAGCGAGCCTGATGGTGGCGCCGCAGGCGCCGCCCTGATGCGGAGCGGCAGCGACGCGTGATGCGAGCGGAGCGAGCGTGATGCGAACGAAGTGAGCCCGTTGCGAATCAACATTGTCACGATTTTTCCGGGCTTCTTCGAGGGGCCGCTCTCGCTGAGCATCCCGGCGCGGGCGGCGGAGGCGGGGCTGGTGGAGTACAATGTGGTGGACCTGCGGGCGTTCACTCACGACCGGCACCGGACGGTGGACGATGCGCCGTACGGGGGCGGGACCGGGATGGTGATGAAGCCGGGGCCGTTCTTCGAGGCGGTGGAGTCGCTGGGTATGGGCGCGGGCGGCGATGGGCGCGAGCCGGGGCCGCGGGGGCCGATCGTGCTGATGAGCGCCCGGGGCCGGCGGTTCGAGCACGGGGACGCGGTGCGGCTGTCGCTGGAGCCGGAGCTGACGCTGCTGTGCGGGCACTACAAGGACGTGGACCAGCGGGTGGCGGAGGGGCTGGCGACGGAAGAAGTGTCGCTGGGCGACTTCGTGCTGAGCGGCGGGGAGTTCGCCGCGCTGGCGATCACGGACGCGGTGGTGCGGCTGTTGCCGGGCGCGCTGGGGACGCACGAGTCGGCGGCGAGCGACAGCTTCTACGAGGAGGGGCTTCTGAGCCCGCCGTCGTATACGAGGCCGGCGGAGTACCGGGGCATGGGAGTCCCGGAGGTGCTGTTGACGGGGGACCACGCGCGGATCGAGGCGTGGCGGCGGGAGAAGGCGGAGGAGCTGACGCGTGCGCGTCGGCCGGACCTGTGGGACGTACGCGAAAGAGGGTAAGCCAATGGACATGCTGAAAGAGATCGAGCGAGAGCAGCTGCAGGCGGAGCTGCCGTCCTTCGACGCGGGTGACACGCTCCGGGTGAACGTGCGGGTCCGGGAGGGCGAGAAGGAGCGGACGCAGGCCTTCGAGGGCGTCTGCATCGGCAAGCAGGGCGGGGGCGTGAGCGAGACGTTCACGGTCCGGAAGGTGTCCTCGGGGATCGGCGTGGAGCGGGTGTTCCCGCTGCACTCGCCCATGCTCGAGTCCATCAAGGTGGTGCGTCGCGGCCGGGTCCGGCGCGCGAAGCTCTACTACCTGCGGGCGCGGCGGGGCACGGCGGCGCGGAT
>JAHWKI010000293.1 GCA_019347975.1 Gemmatimonadota bacterium | reverse complement strand
CAGGTTGTCCTCGTACACCTCGTAGGGCCCGATCGTCGGCTCGATCCGCGTCCCCTCGATGTCCATCCAGGCCATGTCGCTCGGGTAGTAGTCGTTCGACAGGAACGACGCCGCCCGCGACTCAAGATAGGCGGAGAGCGTCTCGTTCTCGGACAGCGACGCGGCTTCCCGGAGCAGCCTCGCCGCCCGCTCCAGCTCCGGCCCGAACGCTTCGGAGTACGGCACCGCCACGAGCGTATCACCCCGGCGCTGGATCAGCGTGAAGGGGCTCTCGAACGATTCCCGGTCCCCCGGATTCGCCGCCATCCACGCTTCGAGCTCGCCAGCCCTCAGGTCCTCCGGGTAGTAGCCCGCGCCCGCCGGCTTCGGGCCCGCCGCGAGGAACGGCGCGTGCTCCGCCTGCCGGTCCCACGGCCCGACCATGATGTCGTAGTAGATCGCCGCGGGGTCCCCCGCTCCGCGGGAGGCCACACGCTCCGCCCATTCCGGGTTCCGGGGCGACACCTGGCGGGCGAAGAGCTCGTGCATCACGTCCGAGGCCTCGACCAGCCGGGCCAGCACGGCCTTCTCCCAGTCGTCGAGCGCTCCGGCGTCGAACCCGATCTCGGCGGGAGCGAATGCGGACACACGCGCCTGCAGCTCTTCCATTGTCACCCCCGCGGCCACCGGCAGAGGCCGTGCCGGGTTCCGCTCCACGGAGCATGACGCCAGCACCGCCAGCGCCAGCGTTCCCGTCATGATCCGTCTCATTTCGCGTCTCCAGTGCAGTTCGCCCGCCCCAAGCCCCCGGCAGGTTGGTGATTGTCCGTGGATAAGACAAGGCCTCGGAGGCCCACGCGGCGCTCGCATTTCGCGCGGGGGCGTACAATATTTCCGGCGACCGCTGTATGCTCGGCGCTCCCCGCTGCGCAGGACATCGGTTCCTAGGGCTGGAGGTGATCCCCGTGCCCGGAGTACTGCACACCCCGCTCACGTTGTCCGGGCGCTACCGGCTCGAGCGGCAGCTCGGCCGCGGCGCCATGGGCGTGGTGTATCTCGCCCGGGACCTGAAGCACGGCCGGGAGGTGGCGGTCAAGGTGCTCGCGCCCGAGGCCACCCACGCCCTCGATGCCGAGCGCTTCCTCTCCGAGGTCCGTACCGCCGCCGCGCTCAACCACCCCCACATCCTCGCCCTGCACGACAGCGGCGAGGAGGACGGCACGCTGTATTACGTGATGCCGCGCATCGAGGGGGAGTCGCTGCGGGACCTCCTCGACCGCGAGGGGCGGCTCTCCGTCGCGCGGGCCGTGGATATCGCGTGTCAGGTGGGAGCCGGGATGGCGTACGCCCACGCGCACGGGGTCGTCCACCGCGACATCAAGCCCGGCAACATCCTGGTCGACCGGACCGGCCACGTCTACATCGCGGATTTCGGCCTCGCGCTCGCGCTGAACAGCGTCAGCAGCACGCGCCGGACGGCCGCCGGCATCGCCCTCGGATCGCCTCTCTACATGAGCCCCGAGCAGGCCGCTGGGCGCGCCGACGTGGATGCTCGCAGCGACGTCTACTCTCTCGGCTGCGTCCTCTACGAGATGCTCTCGGGCGAGCCGCCGTTCCACGCCGAGAGCGTCCGTGAGGTGCTGCTTCTCCACCTCACCGCGCCGCCACCTTCCCTCCGGTCGCGGAGAGCGGACGTTCCGCCGCCGTTGGATCAGGCCGTGCGAACCGCCCTCGCCAAGGATCCGGCCGAGCGCCATCCCACGGCGGAGGCGTTCGGAAGGGCGCTGGAGGCCGGTGCCCCCGATCCGGCGGCCGGCCCGGCGCGCGCACGCCCCGCGGCGCGGCCGCGGCGCTCCTGGATCCGCGCGACGCTGGTGGCCATGCTCCTCGCCGCCTCGACCTTCGTCGCGCTCCGGAGCTATTCCCCTGTCGGACCGCTGTTCGGCGGGGTGGAGCTGGACACGACGAGGTTCGCGATCCTGCCCTTTCAGCGGGAGCCGGGCGTCCCCGGTGTGCTCAGGGAAGACCTCCAGCTGCACGAGGCGTTCGAGGGCTGGCGCGAGCTGAAGCTCGTCTCGCGCCTCCAGATCGGCGATGCGGTGCAGCGCACGGGCGGCGGAGAAATGACGGCCGCGCGGGCCCTGGCCATCGCACGCGACCTGGGCGCCGGCCGGTATGTGTTCGGCTCCGCCGCCGCCGTCGGGGACTCGGTCCGGCTCGACGCCTACCTCCATGATACCGCGGACGAGGGCCGCGAGCTCAGCCGGGCCAGCGTCCGGGTCCCGCTACGTCAGGTCCTGCCCACCCACGAGGCGGTGAATCTGGCCGGCCTGCTCCTCTTCGGGCGCTTCAGCGGCGGCGGCACGTCGGCAGGCGGAACCAACTCCATCCTCGCCCGCCGCTCCTACGGGGATGCCCATGCGGCGGCGCGGCGGTGGGACCTTCCCCTGGCCGATTCCCTGTTCGATGCGGCCGCCCGCCACGACCCGGCCTTCGTGAGGGCGCATCTGTGGCTGGCGCAGGTCCGCCACTGGGATGGCCAGGATCCCCCCGCATGGCGCGCCCAGGCGGAGAGGGCGGCGCGCGATATCGAGGCGCTGAGCGGCTACGAGCAGGCGCTCGCGCGCGGGCTCGCGCTCCTGGCGGCCGGGGACTTCCCGCAGGCCTGCGAGGTGTACGACGAGCTTCGACAACGCGACGAAAGCGACTTCGCCGCGTGGTACGGTCTCGGGGAGTGCCGGCGCCTGGACAACGCTGTCGTTCCCGATCGGGAGAGCCCGTCCGGTTGGCGGTTCCGCAGCAGCTATCACCAGGCTGTGCAAGCGTACCGGCGTGCGTTCGAGACGCTGCCGCTCACGCACCGCGGCGGGACCTTCGACCGGCTGCTGGAGGTGTTCTATACCCGGTCGAGCAAGTACAGGCCCGGTAGAGGGAGCGATCTCAACTTCGCCGCGTTCCCCGTGCTCCAGGGGGATACGCTCGGCTTCGTACCCGATTCCTCCTTCCAGTCACCCGGGTGGGGGAGTCAGCGGAAGGACCCTGCCACCGCCGCGGCCCTGTTCCACCAGCGCCGCATCGTGCACGAGCTCGCACAGCGGTGGGCGGCCGCGTTCCCCGACAGCCCGGACGCGCTCGAGGCCCTCGCCATCTCCCTCGACATGGTCGGCGACCGCGAGGGCGCAGACGCCTACCGCCGGGCCAGGATCGAAGCCGACGATCCCGCTCAGCGTCTCCGCCTCGCCCGGGGCGAGATCTGGGCCCGCGTCAAGTTCGGCGTTCCCCGCGCTCCCGGCGATCTGGCGGCTGCGCGGGAGATCGCCGACTCGGTCCTGGCCGGCTCGTTCGGGGGCGCCGCGGATCACGACGGTCTGGCGGCGCTCGCGGTGCTGGTGGGTCGGCCGGAGGCCGCGGGGCCCCACGCCCGCGCGGCCGCGGTCCCTCGGGAATGGCCGGCGCACGTCTCGAGAGCCCTGAGTGCCACGGCCGACGCGCTGCTGGCCTTCGCCGCCGCCGGCGGGCCGAAGGACAGCATCATCGCGCTGGAATCCGACGTGGAGAGCGCCATCCGCAACACCATTCCGGCCGAGCACCGCGAGGCGGT
>JAHWKI010000083.1 GCA_019347975.1 Gemmatimonadota bacterium | reverse complement strand
GGCAGGACCCGGCGGACTCCCTCTACCGTGCCGCCCGGGAGTCCATGAACCGCGGGGAGCACGCCCGCGCGGCGGACCTGTTCCGGCGGATCTGGGAGCGGCACGCGCGCTCGACCTACGCTCCTGACGCGCCCTACTGGGAGGCGTTCAATCGCTATCGGACCGGCGACAGCGCGGATCTCCAGCGGGCGCTGCGGTCGCTCGAGATCCAGCGCCAGCGGTACGCCCGCGCGGCGACCCGGGAGAGCGGGGATGCGGACGCGCTGGCCGCCCGGATCCGCGGTCAGCTGGCGCGGCGCGGAGACGAGCAGGCGGCGCGGGAAGTCATGGTCGTGGCGGGTGAGGCCGCCGGCAGCGCGGTGGGTCCGGCGCTAATGGCGGCCCAGGAAGCCATGGCCGCCATGGACATGCACGGGATCGCGCAGCAGGCCATGGCCGCGGCGCAGGAAGGGCTGGCGGCGGCGGGCATGGCCATGGCAGGCGGTCGGGGCGGAGCCGGCCAGGTCCCGGCCCAGTGCCGGGAGGAGGTCGAGCTTCAGAGCGCCGCGCTCAACGCGCTGCTCCACATGAACGCCGACCGGGCCATGCCCATCCTCGAGCAGGTCATGGCGCGCCGGGACGAGTGCTCGCCGCCGCTCCGGCGCCGGGCGGTGTTCCTGATCGCCGAGAAGGAGTCGGCCGAGAGCGTGGACCTGCTCCTGGCCGCCGCGCGGAACGACCCGGACCTGGAGGTCCGGCGCCAGGCGGTGTTCTGGCTGTCCGAGGTGGATGACCCGCGCGCGGTGCCGGCGCTGGAGCAGTTCGCCCTCCAGGGCGATGACGAAAATCTGCGCGAGCGCGCGGTCTTCGCGCTTTCCCAGCACGACGATCCCCGCGCGCGGCAGATCCTCCGGCGCGTGGTCCAGGACGCCAGCGCCCCTGTGAACGTGCGCGGCCGGGCCATCTTCTGGCTGGGCGAGGAGGGGAGTCGCGAAGATGTGGCGTTCCTCCGCGGCCTGTTCGGCAGGACCGGCTCCGCCGAGCTGGACGAGAAGATCATCTTCGGCGTCTCCCAGGCCGGCGGCCAGGACAACGCGCAGTGGCTCCTGGCGATCGCGGCCAACGAGCAGGTGAACATGGAGCTGCGGAAGAAGGCCGTGTTCTGGGCGGCGGAAGCGGGCGTGTCCGCGGGTGAGCTGGGGGCGCTGTACGACCGGTTCCGGGACCGGCAGATGAAGGAGCGGATCCTGTTCGCGCTCTCCGAGAGCGACGAGCCCGCGGCGCTGGATCGGCTCATCCGGATCGCCCGCACCGAACAGGACCCGGAGCTGCGCAAGCGCGCCATCTTCTGGCTGGGTCACTCCAACGACGAGCGCGCCGCCGAGGTCCTGATGGAGCTCATTTCCGGGCCGAGAGGCGGCGGATGAGAGCCGTGGCGGGCGCGCTCCTCCTGGCCGCGGCGGCGGGGCCCGCCGCGGCCCAGGACCTCGCCTCGCTGGTCCGCAGCGCCGAGCGCGATCCCATCGTCTTCGGCTTCCCCGCGCGACCCGGCGTCTGCGGCGCCGGCGACGCCATCCTGATCCGCGAGCCGGACGGGTCCTCCATGTTCCTCTCGGGCCGGATGTCCCGCGGAGACTGGCGGCGGTGGAGGGATGAAGACCACCCGTGCGAAGTGGGCGATGTCGTCGTCGAGGCGATCCGGACGGGCGGGACGCTCACGGACGTCCGGGTCCGGGTCGGCCGACCGGACGCCACGGCCGGCGTGGCGTTGCTGGGCCTGGTCACCGGGCAGGCGGCCGCCGACTACCTGCTGGCCGCCGCGGAGACCGCCGCCGAACGCGACGCGCGGGCCCTGATCCTCGCCTCCGCGCTGGCCGGGGACGCGGTGCGCTGGCCCGGGCTGCTGCGCCTGGCGAAGGACCGGCGGCTGCCGTCCGGAACCCGGAAGGCGGCCGTGCACTGGCTCGGGCGCGAGGCCGCGGCCGAGACCGCACGGGAGCTCGGGGGCCTGGTCCGCGACCGGACCGAGGCGGACGAGATCCGCGAGGCGGCGGTCTTCGCCGTCTCGCAGCTGCCCCGCGAGAAGGCCGTGGACCTCCTCATCGACGTGGTCCGCACCGTCCCCGACGCACGGGTGAGGAGCCGCGCCCTCTTCTGGCTGGCCGAGATGGACCACCCCCGCGCCATCGCGCTCTTCGAGGAGATCCTCAGCCGGGGCTAGCGGCCGTGTCCGCGGAGGCCGGCCGGGGCGGCGACTCCGCCCCGGCGACCTCCGCCCGCACCACCAGGATCAGCGCCCCCGCCGACTCGGTCTCGGCGGTCCCGAGCACGATGGCGTGACCCATGGGGATGGTGACCTGGGTCTCGAGAACCTTCTCGGAATCTCCGGCCCAGATCTGCACCTCGACGTTCATGGTGGCGGACTCGCCCCTGGTTCGGACCTCGAGGACACCACCGACGATGTGAAAGGCCTGCCCCTCGCCTCGCGCGAGCTGCCGGAAGCTCGCTCCCTCCATCACGCCGATCCTTGCCTCCGCGAGAAGGTCGTAGCCCTCGAAGCGGAACAGGCGCCGGAGCTCTCGTTCCACCTCCGCGATCGCCGGATCGGGATCCGTGGCACCATTGGCCCGGATGATCTGAAAGTGCAGCATCGTCAGCGGTCGCGGCCGATCGAACTCCGCCAGCATGCGCTCGATCTTCGCGAGATTGTCCGGCGTCTCGCGCACCGTCACCGCGGCGTCCGAGATCTCGAAGGTCCCGGGCGCGCCCTCCCGGTCGGTGTAGACGTAGGGGGCCACGAGTTGCCGCGCCTGCCGCGCCTGCAGGTACATGAGCTCGAACGTCCGCGTATCCAGGTCGTCCCCGCCGCACGCCCCGAGTCCCATCGCGGCCGCGAGCAGCGTCACCATCCGTCCGATTCCCTTCATCGTTCGCTCCTCTCGTAGAGCCATACCACCGTGATCTTCGGGTTCCTCGTGCTCATCACCGCGGCGCCGCGGTTCTCCGGAAGCGTCACGGCCAAGGTCGTCGCCCGTGGCTCCCGGTCCTCGGCCGTCAGCTCCGCGGGGCCCGGTCCGCCACCGGGAGGAGGCCCCGAGCGTCCCAGCAGGAGCACCGCGGCCAGGGCGGCGGCTGCCAGCGGGATCCACTTCCACACCCTGGTCCCGGACACGGCGAAGCGGGGGCGAAGCTGCTCCCGAGGGTCGGCGCCGGGACTCGCCAGCTCCCCCAGCCCTGCGTCCAGCGCCGCCAGCTCCCGGGCCAGGACATCGGCCACGGCGCGGCAGCGGCCGCATCCCCTGAGGTGCTCCGCGAGAGCCGCGTCCGCGGAGGCGGCGCCTTCTAGAACCGCGGGCTCGGCCTCCATCATCCGCTCCAGCGCATCCCGACAGGTCATCGTTCGTATCCCTCCATCAGCTCCGGGTACCGCTCCAGGATCCTGCTCCGCAGTGAGCGTCGCGCCCTGAACAGGTGCGCCCGTACCGTCACCGGGTTCATCTCGAGCGCTTCGGCCACGTCGACCGGCCGCATTCCCTCGTGGTCCACCAGCTCCAGCACCTGCCGCTGTCCCGCGGGGAGCGTGTAGAAGTACTCGCGAACCACCGCCGCCATCCGCCGCGCGTGCAGAGAGGCGACTGCGTCCGGCGGGTCCGGCCGCTCTCCCGTAGCGACAGCGTCGTCGCCGATGGTGTCCACCGGGACGGTCGGCCGCCGTCCCCGTCGCCGATCCCGCTGGTTCGCGGTGTTCGCCAGGATCCGGTACAGCCAGGAAGACAGGCGGGACCCACTAGTGAAGCCGGGCAGCCCGCGGTGCATCCGGATCAGCGTCTCCTGGACGACCTCGTCGGCTTCGTCCGGGTCGCCGGTCCGGGCCAGCGCCCATCGGCGCAGGCGCGGGAGCATGCGGCCGACGAGGGCCGAGAAGGCCGGCTCGTCACCCGCGGCCGCCCGGGCCACCAGCCGCTCTTCCTCGGAGCTCCGTCGGGTCACGCGTTCCTGTCGCTTCGGAGTCGTCGCCAGGGCGTTCACGTCCCTGGGATGGCGGGAGAGGTGGCGGCGTTTACGCGGTTGGTCCCCAGCCGCCGCCGCCCGGGCTGCGCAGGCTGAGGATGTCGCCGGCGCGGAGGGGGAAGGTCCCCTTGGAGGGAAGGTCGGACTCGGCCCCGTCGCGGATCAGAACGTTTCGGCCCGGCGCGCCGGACCCGCCGCCGGCCAGACCGGCCGGGCCGGCCCGCCGACGCTCGGACAGGACGCTCACGTCCGTGTCGACCAGCAGCCGGACATCCCGGCGGAGCCCCTCGCCCCCTGCATGCCGCCCCTGGCCGCCGGTGCCGCGCAGGAGGGCGTAGCGCTCGACCCGCACCGGATACGCGTGCTCGAGCGCCTCGATCGGCGTGTTGAGCGAGTTGCTCATGTGCACGTGAACGCCGGACAGCCCCGGCCCATCCGCGCCGCCGCCCATCCCGCCTCCCATGGTCTCGTAATACGCGAACGGCTCGCCGGAGCGCGGGTCGACGCCCCCGACCGTCAGGTTGTTCATCGTGCCCTGGGACTGGGCGGCGGCGGCCTCCGGGACCGCCTGGGCCAGCGCCATGAGCAGGACGTCCGTGATGCGCTGGGAGGTCTCCACGTTCCCCGCGGCCACGCTCGCCGGCAGGCGCGCCGCCACGACCGTGCCCGCCGGAGCGACCACCCGGAGCGCGCTCATGTCCCCGCCACCCGCCGGCAGCGCCTGCCCCAGCAGCCGCTCGATCACGATCCGCAGCGCGTACCGGGTCGCCGAAGCGGTGATCGCCTCCACAGCGTTCACACCGCCGCGCGCCTGGGGCGCCGAGCCGCTGAAGTCCGCCTCGACCTCGTCTTGCCGAACGGTCAGCCGGACGCGGATCGGCAACGGCTCGTCGCCGAATCCGTCGTCCTCCAGCGCGTCCGCAGCCTCGTAGACGCCCCCGGGGATGAGACGGATCCCGGCCCGGACCAGCCGGTCGGCGTACTCCAGCAGGCCGGCCATCGCCCCGGCCACCTCGGCGATCCCCCGGCGGCCCACCAGCTCGAGCAGACGACGACGCCCGGCTTCCAGCGCGGCGAGCTGCGCGTCCAGGTCGCCCTCCCGCTCGCCCGGCGTCCGTACGTTCGACAGGATGAGCCGCCACACGTCACGGACCCGCTCCCCGCCCCTCACGAGCAGCACCGGTGGGATCCGGAGGCCCTCCTGGAAGATCTCCGTCGCCAGCGGCATCGAGCCCGGTGCCATCCCTCCCACATCGGCGTGGTGGGCGCGCGCGGCCACGTACGCCAGTGCGCCCGGCTCCCCCTCCACGTGAACGGGGGCCACGAGGGTGATGTCGGGCAGGTGGGTCCCGCCGCGGAACGGGTCGTTGAGCGCCGCGACGTCCCCCGGACCGAGTGGCCCGAGCTCGTCCAGCGCAGCCCGAACGCTCATGGGCATCGCCCCCAGATGGACGGGCATGTGGTCGCCCATGGCGACCGGTCGACCGGCCTGGTCGAACAGCGCGCAGGAGTAGTCCCTTCGCTCCTTGATGTTGGGCGAATAGGCCGCCCGGCGGAGCGTCGCGCCCATCTCCCCGGCCAGCGCCGAGAGGAGGTGACGGAAGATCTCGAGACGGATCGGATCGCGGAGCGCGAGCGGGGTTTCCATCATTCGGCGGCGCCCTTACCTTCGGCTGGCACCAATCTTCCCATGCAGTGTAGCCTGCACTGTGCTGATGAAGAATTCGAGTCTATTTGAAGATACGGAGGTACGATTGGGTAAGCACGAGCGAACGGCCCTGGACCGGGCCCGAGACGAGCTGTTCAGCCACATCAACCGCTGCGGCGTGCTGGACGCTTCGGAGGACCAGCAGCAGGAATGGATGGACGACACGATGAAGTTCCTGGAGGAGCGTTATCCCGATCTGGACCCCACGGAGCTGAAGCAGCTGGAGCAGCTCGGGATGCGCTATTGCAAGCCGGTGATCCGCCACGGCAAGGAGCACAACGCCGACTCGGAGTGGCAGCCGGAGACGACGAGCGCGGCCTAGCGTCGTCCTGTCCGAAGGAAGGATCGCGCCGGCACCTCGGGTGTCGGCGCTTTCGTTTGCAGTGCTCCCGCTAAAGGTGCGGCGCGCGCCGCCGATCCTCAAATTCGAGAGCCATTATGGATGACGGTGGAGCGATGATGCCGAGCTGGGCCGAGGATCCGGGAAGGGCAGGGTGCGCGTCGTGAGCCGCTCCATCCTCCTCGTCGACGACGACACCGCCGTGCTCGACCTCCTCACCCGCTTCTTCGAGAAGCGGGGGTGGGCCGTCTCCCGCGCGGTGACGGGCGCCGGCGCCCTCGAGCAGTACGACCGGGACCGGACCGGCCTCGTCCTGCTCGACCTCGACCTCCCGGACACCTCCGGGCTCCCGGTCCTCCAGCGGCTCCAGGAGCGGGACCCCGATCTCGCGGTCGTGATGCTGACCGGCCACGGGGACGTCGAAACGGCGGTCGAGGCCATGCGCCTGGGAGCCGAGAACTTCCTCTCCAAGCCCGTCGAGCTCGACCACCTCGCCGCCGCGATGGACCGCGCGGCCGAGAAGGTGGAGCTGCGCCGCCGGAACCGCCTGCTCGCCGCCGCCCCCGCGACGGCGCGTCAGCGAGACGCTCTCGGAACCTCTCCGGGCATGCGGAAGCTGGACGAGCGGGTGGAGCGGATCGCCGCGGGCGGAGCGACCGTCCTTCTCGAGGGGGAGACCGGCACGGGCAAGGGGTGGGTGGCCCGCCTGATCCACGAGCGCTCCGCCCGCGCGGGGCGGCCCTTCGTCGAGGTCAACTGCGGGGGTCTGACCGCCACGTTCCTGGACTCGGAGCTGTTCGGCCACGAGAAGGGCGCCTTCACGGACGCGCGCTCCGCCAAGCCGGGGCTCTTCGAGGTCGCGGACGGTGGCACCATCTTCCTGGACGAGATCGGCGACCTCGCCCCGGAGCTCCAGCCCAAGCTGCTGAAGGTGCTCGAGAGCCGCCGCTTCCGCAGGATCGGCGGGACCCGGGAGCTCTCCGTCGACGTTCGCCTCATCGCGGCCACGAACCGGGAGCTCAAGGTGGAGGTGGCGGCCGGTCGGTTTCGCGAGGACCTCTACTACCGTCTGGCCGTGCTCCCCCTCAGCCTCCCCGCGCTCCGCGAGCGCGCCCCCGAAGACATCGCCGCTCTCGCCTACGGGATCCTCGCGCAGCTCCGCCGGGAGGTCGAGACCGCCCCCGTCGGCATTGCCGACGACGCACTCCACGTCCTGGTGCAGCACGCGTGGCCGGGGAACATCCGTGAGCTGCGCAACGTGCTGGAGCGGATCGCCATCCTCGCCGATGGGACCACCGAGATCCGCGCCCACCACCTGCCGCCGGAGATGCGAAGGGGCGAGACGCTGGAAGACAGGGGAGAGCCGCTCACGCTCGCCGAAGTCGAGCGGCGTCACATCCTCCGGGTCCTGGAGGCCAACGGCGGGAACCGCTCCCGCAGCGCGCGCGTCCTCGGCATCTCCCGCGCGACGCTCTACGAGAAGCTCGACCGCTACGGGTTTCGCACCGTCGGGCGCTGACCGACTGGCCCGCCCTCCGGGCCCACCCTATTCTGGCCTTTCCCCCTTCCGGAGACAGGCCATGACCACTCGACGCGATTTCCTCGTCAGCGCCGGCGCCGGTCTGGGCGCCGCGGCCCTCGGCGGCACCCTCCCCTCGGCTCTCGCGGGCGCGCCCGCCATCCACACCAACCCGGCGGCCGGTCCGGTCGTCATCGCCAGCGCCAACGGGCTGGAGGCGGTCCGCCACGCGCTGGCCACCCTCCAGGCCGGCGGCGACACCCTGGAGGCGGTCATCGAGGGGGTCAACATCGTCGAGCTGGATCCAGCCGACATGAGCGTGGGCTATGGCGGCCTCCCCAACGACGAGGGCGTCGTCCAGCTCGACTCCTCCGTCATGCACGGGCCGTCCCGGGGCGCCGGCGCGGTCGCGGCGCTGGAAGGGGTGAAGACGCCGTCCCGCGTCGCGGTGGCCGTCATGCGCTATACCGACCACGTCCTGCTGGTGGGCGAGGGGGCACAGCGCTTCGCGCGGCAGATGGGGTTCGAGATCCTTGACACGCTGCTCACCCCCGAGGCCCGGGAGCGCTGGCTTCGGTGGAAGGCGTCCATTTCCGATCGGGACGACTGGCTCGAGCCCGACGAGACCGGGCTCGGCGAGTCCGAGTTCCTCCGGGAGCTGGTCCCCGATGCGCGGCGAGTCGAGAGTCGGATGGGCATGCTGGACTCCGCCGACGGCGTCCGGCCCTGGGGCACCATCAACTGCTGCGCCGTGGACGCCAATGGTGACCTGTCCGGCGTGACCACCACGAGCGGGCTGGCGTGGAAGATACCCGGCCGCGTCGGCGACTCGCCGATCATCGGCGCCGGGCTCTACGTCGACAACGACGTCGGCGCGGCGGGGTCGACCGGGCGCGGCGAGGCGGTCATCAAGACGTGCGGGAGCCACACGGTCGTCGAGCTGATGCGCCAGGGGAGCAGCCCCACCGACGCCTGCCTCGAGGCGCTGCGGCGGATCGCCCGCTGGACCGAGGCCCAGCCACGCCTCCGCCGCGACGACGGCCGCCCCGCTTTCAACGTGAACTACTACGCGGTGAACAAGCGCGGAGAATTCGGTGCCGCGGCCCTCTATCCCAGCCGCTTCGCCGTCGCCACCCCGTCCGGCGCGGAAGTCCGGGATTCGGCCGCGGTCTTCCAGGGGTGACGCGCCGCCCGGGCATGGCCTGGCACTTGCCGGCAACTCGGGTATAGAACAGGGACGGGGCACTCGGCACAGAAAGGTCGTACGTGGTCACCAACAGGGGCAGGCTGGAGACTCCGCGCTGGGCGCGGGAGAAGCGGGCGATGTGGGCGAGGGTCCTGCTCGGCGTGGTGGTCCTTTCGCTGATCTACTCCCTGGTCCGGATCCAGGTCGTACGGGCCGAGGAGTTCGCCACCGTCGCCCGCGAGAACATGCTCCGACCGGTCACCGTCCGCGCCCCGCGTGGCACCATCTACGACCGCCATGGCCGGGTGATCGCGGAGAACCGCGTCGCCTATTCCATCCAGCTCATGCCGGCCCGCGAGGATTCACTCCGCAAGCAGGTGGAGGCGCTCCGCCCGGTGCTGGGGCTCACCGACGAGGGGATCGAGACCGCCTTCCGCCGCTACCGCGCGTCACCGAACCGCCCCATGGCGGTGGTCTCCGACGCGACGCCGGACCAGGTGGCCCGGCTGGAGGAGCGGCGCCGGGACTTCACTCACGTCCTGATCCACGAGTACCCGAAGCGCTACTACCCTGCGGGCGCCGCGGTCGCGCATCTCATCGGATACGTGGCCGAGATCAGCGAGGAGGAGCTGAAGCAGCCCCAGTTCGCCGACTACCGCCAGGGCCGCTGGATCGGGAAGGCCGGCATGGAGCGGCAGTACGAGCGGGTGCTCGGCGGGGAGCCGGGCATGCGCTACCTCGAGGTCGATGCCCGCGGCGGCATCAAGCGGTGGCTGCCCGAGAGCATGGGCGTCCCCCCCGTTCCGGGGAAGGACATCCACCTCAACATCGACCTCGACCTCCAGCGCTATGGGGCGTTCCTGCTCCAGGAGGCCGCCACGACCCTCGGGATGGACCGCGCGCAGGGCGCCTTCGTCGCCATGGACCCGCGCACCGGGGGCGTGCTGGCCATCTACAGCAATCCCAGCTACGACCCGAACCTCTTCACCGGCGGGATCACGACCGAGATCTGGAATGAGCTCCGCGACGATCCCACGAAGCCGCTTCTCGACCGCGCCACGGGCGCGGCGCAACCGCCGGGCTCCACGTTCAAGATGTCCGTCGGGGCCATGGCCCTCGAGGCGGGCGTGATCACGGCGGACGAGTTCATGCCCATCGCGTGCACGGGAGGCATGACGTACGCGGGGCGGTATCAGCGCTGCTGGACCAGCCACGGCATCCGCATGAATCTCCCGCTCGGGCTCAGGCATTCCTGCGACGTTTACTTCTACCAGGTCGGCATCCGGCTCGGCTTCGATCGCTTCTTCGACCTGGGCTCCCGCCTCGGCTTCGGCGGCAGGACCGGCGTCGACCTGCCCTCCGAGATCGCGTCCATCTTCCCGGAGGACCGCGACTGGTGGTTTCGCCGCTACGGGTACGTCCCCCAGCCGCCCGAGATCATGTCCCTCGCCATCGGCCAGGGGGCCGTGACCATGACCCCGCTCAAGCTGGCCCAGACCGTCACCGCCTTCGCTCGCCCGGATGGCAAGCAGGTCGTGCCGCGGCTCGCCCAGACCACCCAGCCGCCCCAGCTCACCGGCGACTACGGCCTCGACAAGGAGCAGATCGCAGCCATCCGCAAAGGCATGCGCCTGGTCCTCGGGCCCGGCGGCACTGCCGGCCTGAGCACCCTCATCCGCTGGGACGTCGGTGGAAAGACGGGTACGGCGCAGAACTCCCACGGGGCTGACCATGCCTGGTTCGTCGGGTGGGCGGCGCCTCACGGCGAGGAGCCCGAGATCGTCGCCGCGCTTCTCCTCTATTTCGGCGAGAGCGGCTCTCAGGCCGCCTCCGGTCCGGCCATGAACGCCATCAACTTCTACATGGACCGCCGGCACGGCATTCCGTTCGACCGCTACCCCACCCCGCGCGAGAAATTCCGCCACGGCGTGCCGTTCGACAACTCGATCCTGGTTCGCCAGATCCCGGACCTCCCCGTCTACGGCTACGGCAACGACCAGGACTGACTGCGAGGGGAAGCACCGGATCGGACATGGTCCACGGGCGCGCGAGAGGGGGACATGCGCCATCTGACGTGAGCCATCCACCGTGGACCGGCTCTTCCGTTCCGTCGCTCCTATGATCCCAAAACACGGGGGTAGCAACCGATTTCCCGATCGGTTAGATTAACACGACCGCCGCGGCGGTCCTCCCCGAAAAGCCCCGTTCCAGACCGACAACCTGACCCGGAGGCGACGCTTATGCCTGACTCGTTCCTCAGCTCCGAGGAGTATGATGAACGTGCGCACAAGCTGTACGACCGCGGTGATTACGAAGGTGCACTCGAGACGCTGAAGGAAGGTCTCAGGCTCTACCCCCACTCCGTCGAGCTCTACGTGGGAATCGGCTACACCCGCCTCGCCCGGGAGGAGTTCGCCTGGGCGAAGCAGTCGTTCGAGAAGGCGCTGGTCCTCGATCCGGAGCACGACGACGGCATGGTCGGACTCGGCGAGACGCTCCTGCGCTTCGGCCGCTCCGACGAGGCGCTCGATCTCTTCCGCACCGTCCGCAACGGCCCGTCGGGAGAGGACGCCGAGCTCCTGCTCTCCATGGGCCGCGCGCTCTACCGCGAGCAGCGCTTCGAGGAGGCGCGGAGCTTCTTCAACACCGTCCTGAAGAACCACCCGGAAGACGCGGAGGCCACGGCCGCTCTCGCGTTCACGCTGCACCGCCTCGGCAAGGAGAAGGCGGCGATGCGCGAGCTGCGCGGCGCGCTGGCGCTGAACCCGGAGCACCACGAGGCGCGGATCTACCTGGCGCACCTCCTGTACGACCGAGGCGACTGGAAGGGTGCGCTGGAAGGCTTCGCGGTCCTCACGCCCGCGCAGCACTGGGATCCTCTGGCGGTGTGGCGGCTCATCGAGCTGAAGCGGACCGTCGGCGGGCTGGAGGCGACCGACCCGGAGCTCGTCGTCTGGGAGGGCCGTCTGGACGACCTGGAGGCCGACGTCGATCCCATCGACGAGCTCCTCGCGGAGATCGAGGCGGGGGTCGGCCAGACCGGGGCGCGCGTGGTCGAATCGGCGCCGGAATGGACGCCGGCCGTCTCTCAGCCGGACGAGAAGTGGCACCGGGTCCTGCTCCCGGATGGCACCGCGTTCGAGGGCACCTGGCTCGAGATCGTCCGCCAGCTCCGGGACCAGTCCGGCCGCTCGGACGAGACCATCGCACAGTTCATGCGTCGCTGGGCTGAAGACGCGCGCGTACGCATCGGCGTCGGTGTGCCCACCGATGACGCGGAGGCGTTCCTCCTCGCACACGCGCGCGCGGGACTCCTGCACATCGAGCGCTAGCGCATGGACGACTCGGCCGCCGCATTGCGGCCGCTGGACGACGCCTCCTCCGCCATCGACCGGCTCCGAGAGTACGAGTCGGCCGCGGACCTCGGACCCGCGCTCGAGTCGGTCCGGGCCGCAGTCGAGCGGGCGCTCCGCCTGCGCCTTCGCGCCGACGAATCCGCTCCCGAGCGCGATCGCCTCGCCGCCCTCTCCGCGACCGACCTGCCCCTCGACGAGGTCGTGAAGAGTCTCCGTACGAGAGACTTGATCTCCCTGGACACCGCGGGTACCGTTCACCAGTTGGAAGCCGCGGCCGCGCGCGCACGCGTGAGCGGGCCGCGCGCTGCCGACGCCGATGTCGCGCTTCGCGCTGTCGCCCGTCTCAGGAAGGAGCTCGAGACCGGTGACCGCGCGTCCGTTTCTCCGGAGCCCGCGCCGTCGCGGGAGTCACCGCCGGACACGGCCAGGCAGACCCCGCCGGAGCGGCGCGGCCGCTGGATGGCGTGGCTCGCGGCGGCGCTGGCAGCCCTGTTCCTGGCGCTGTCGGCGCTGGTGCTGACATGGGGTGGCACCGCCGAATACGATGCGGCCGTGGCGGCCTTCAGGGCCGGTCGGCTGGATTCGGCGGCGGTCGGCTTCGAGCGGGTGCTCGAGGACCGACCCGCGGACGCCAACGCGCTGCTGTACCTCGCCCGGATCCGCCGCCGGCAGGGCCGGGCGGCCGAATCGGCGGAGGCGCTGCGGCAGGCGGCGCGGATCGCGCCGGCGGACCCGGACATCCGCCGCGAGCTCGGTCACCTGTTCATGGACCTGCGGCAGCCACGGGCGGCCGTCGCGCAGTACGAACGAGCGCTGGAGGCGGACCCCGAGGAGCCCAGGACATGGGCGGCGCTCATCAGTGCGCTGAGAGCGGCCGGTGATCCGAGGGCGGAGCGGCTGCTGGCCGATGCGCCCGCGGAGGTCCAGGCGCTGCTGGGCCATAGCGGGTCCTGAGGCGGCCGGCACGTTGCCGGTCTCATCCGGGAAAGGGAATCTGGTCATGACGGACGAAATCGTCACCCGGCTGTACCGGTGTCTGGTGGAGGAGCTGCGGAGCCGCGGCCACTCCCCGGAGCACCCCATCAAGGTGTCCGAGCTGTACCAGGACCTCGTCCCGTACCGTGCCGTGCGGTCGGCGCTCGGCGTCGAGCTGAACGCCGACTACGAGCACGCCCTGCTCCGGCTCCTCTCCGGGGAGCGCGACCTTCTGCGGCTCGAGCCCCAGCAGGCCCGGGACGAGTTGCGGCGCGAGGTGGAAGCTTCGTACCCCTTCGTCGGCCTGTTCCGGAAGTTCTCCACATCCGATGTGTGGGTGTCGCCGGCGGAGGCAGACCAGCGGATCGGAGCCACGGACGCCGAGGCGGCCGGGGGCGACGCTCCCGCCGACGCCGCGCCCGTGCCTCAGATCGGCCTCGAGAGAGGCCGTGCCGGGGCATCCGCAGCACCGACCGCCTCCGATTCGCCTCCCGTCCGGATCGCGGCCGAGGCGGACGGCGCTCCCCCGAGCGGCACCCGCCGTGGCGGGCCCCTGCCCGCACGCGCCCCCGCCCCGGTGCACCTCCACCGCGAGGACGCGGAGGCGGATCCGGCGGACCGCCTGACCCACGCCGGCTCCGACTGCGTCTTCTGCGGAGAGGACCTGCCCACCGGCCGGCGGATCCGCTTCTGCCCCCAGTGCGGAGGGGACCAGCGGCTGCGCCCGTGCGTTCGCTGTGACGCCGTCCTGGAGCGGGAATGGCGCTACTGCATCAGCTGCGGCCACGAGGTGGCCCGGGACTGACCGGAGGCGGCTCGCCGCTTGCATCGGGGGCGCACCGGGTCGCTTGACCCTTTTCCGGGGCCGGTCTAGTTTCGCCGCACATGATGAAACCCCTGGGCGGCAGCGCGTCCGGCCCACCGTTCTTCTGCAAGAGGAGAGGACCACCATGCGTGGCATGAAGTGGAATACCGTGACCCTTCTCACTGTGTCCGGCCTGGTGCTCGGGGCCTGCGGTGGCGGGGAGGGCGCGGACGGAGGGGCACCGGCGGACGCTCCGGCGGCGGAGCCCGCTCCGGTGGCGCAGTCGCAGCAGCAGCAGGCCGCGCTGGCTCAGGGCGTGACCCAGGAGCAGTTCGACCAGGGCCGGCAGCTCTTCACCGG
>JAHWKI010000292.1 GCA_019347975.1 Gemmatimonadota bacterium | reverse complement strand
TGGCCAGCGAGATCATCTTCCCCCGAGTCTCCGGATTCACCTTCTTGTAGACGTATTCGAGGTTCGTCGTCTTGCCACACAGCCCGGGACCGTAATAAACGATCTTGCAGTTGATCTCGCGGCTGGCGTAGTTGATCATCGACATGGTCCGCCCCCCTCAACCGGCGAACCGGCGGTCGATCTCGTCCCCCGCGTCGTCCAGCCACCCCGGCTCGAGCTTCTGCCCTCTGCCGGAGGAGCGACGCCCCATCTCCTCGAGGAGGTTCACGAGCTGCGGCACCACCGTGCGGGTCTTGAGCCGCACCATCCCCAGCGTCGTGCGGCGGTCGAAGAGGGCCGCGAGGATCGCGGCACCGGCGATGTCCGACAGGTACATCGACGCTTCCACCCCCTGGTGGTAGAGGGCGGTGAACTCATCTTCGCCGAGCAGCCCCGCCAGCTGATCGCTCGCCTCGAAATCGGCCGCAGCGAGGGAGGCGAAGCTGGTCTCGTCGATCTGGCTGGTCTCACCGAACGCGCTCACGGCCCGACCGGCCCGGTCGAGGAGGAGCGCGCAGCGGGCACCCGCGTCGGCCACGAACGATTCGAGGATTCCGTTGATGCGCTCCAGATCGTCCGGACCCAGCTGTCCCAGAGCGTCGCGGTTCATCCTGCGACCCCGCCGGAGGCGAGGGCGTTCTCGCGCAGCGTCCTCTCCATCTTGGAAAGGACCTGGGTGGCCTGTCGGCGAATCAGGGGCTGCTGCTCCCAGGCGATGTAGTCTCTGAGGAGGCGGACGGAGTCCACCGTCGGAGATGCGCCGGCGATGTAGCCGAGGGCGGCGAGTCGTCTCAGCGGCCGGGTGCTGAACAGGTCGCGCCGATGGCGCGACATCTGGTCGCGCACGAACACGACGCCGAGCACCGCGGCGGACGCCGCCGCAAGCAGCCCGACGGCGGTGATGCGCAGGACCTGTCTGGTGTTCATCCGTCAAAGCTCCCGGCGGCCGGAGAGCGCCTCGGCGATGGTCACGCCGTCGGCGTACTCGAGGTCGCCACCCACGGGCAGGCCCCGGGCGAGCCGCGTCACGCGGACGCCCTGGGGCCGCACCAGCTTTTGCAGATAGAGCGCGGTGGCTTCGCCTTCCACGCTCGGGTTCGTCGCGATGATCAGCTCATCCACCTGGCCCCCGCCGCCGGAGCCGCCGAGGCGCCGGAGAAGGGCATCAATGTTCAGCTCGTCGGGGCCGACCCCATCCAGGGGGGACAGGTGCCCGCCGAGTACGTGGTACTGCCCGCGGTACTCTCCCGTGCGCTCGATGGCGCCGATGTCCGCAGGATCCTCCACCACACAGATGATGCGGGGGTCTCGCCGCTGATCCTGGCACAGCCCGCAGGGATCCGACTCCGTGAGGTTACCGCATCGCGAGCACTCGCGCACGCGCTCGACCACGGTCTCGATGGCCCGGGCCAGCCGGCGGCTCTCCTCGGGCGTGCGTTTCAGAAGGAAATAGGTAAGACGCAGCGCCGTCTTCCGGCCGATCCCCGGAAGGCGGGCCAGCTCCGTCGTCAGATCATCGATCGCGCCCATTCCCCGTCAGGGCAGATTCGGCAGCTGGAACGGCAGCGCCATCCCCCCGGTCAGCTTCTTCATCTCTTCTTCGTAGAGCTGCTGCGCGCGCTGCTGAGCCTCCGAGACCGCTGCGAGGACCAGGTCCTCGAGCATCTCGACGTCCGAAGCATCGACGACGGTAGGGTCGATCCGGATCTCGCGGACCCGGCCCCGTCCATCCGCCGTCACCGAGACCATCCCGCCTCCGCTGCTGCAGGAGACGCTCTGGTTCCCGAGCTCCGTCTGAAGCTCCGAGAGACGGGCCTGCATCTGCTGGCCCATCTGTAGTATCTGCTGAAAATTCGTCATCGATCGCCGAGAAAAACGGGGCTAAGATAGGCGTGCTCAATCGAGCAATTCAAGGTCCCACTCTCTTACCGCCCGGTCGAGCGCCGGTTCCTCACGGGAAAGCTTGCGCACCTGGTCCTCCCGGACGCGCTCGGGTGTGAGGCGAGTGGGAGCACGTTCCGCGCCCGCCGACCGGACCTCCAGCGTGATCGGCCGTCCCACGCGCGTCGAAAGCGCGTCCTCGAGAGACTTCTGCGCGCGGGGATCCGCCAGCATCTCCATTCCAGGGCCCGCCGGGATCTCCAGCGTCACAACGCCCTCCCGCGCCTCGGTGATGCGACCGCTGCGAAGGAAGAGGCCGAGACCGGGTGGGAGCCCGGCGCCGCCGTCCTGGACGATGCCGCGGAGCGCGTCCTCCACCGTCGATGCCGACGCGGCGATCGGGGGTGTGGAGGCGGCGGGCGCCTCCGGCTCCACGGTCGAGGCGACCGCGACTGGCCCGTGATCCTCGGCAGCCGGGGGGCCGGCGGGCTCGGGACGGGGGGGAGGCGTGGACCCGACCCTGGGGGCGGGCGGGGCGGGGCTCATCGGTCTGGTGTCCTCCGGAGCACGGACGGGCTCGGCCCCGCCGGCCGCGCGAATCAGCGCCTCGATCTCGATGGTCCTGGGAAGGTGGGCGAGCCGCAGCAGGAGCGCCTCCAGCATGATGCGGGGGTTGACGCTCTTGCGGAAGCGCCCGTCCGCGTCGAGCTCTGCGACCTGGCCGAGCATGCGGAGCAGGTCGCCGGTGGAGAACGCGTCCGCCCGCTCTTTCCAGAGGGGGCGGAGCTCGTCCCGGACCTCGGCGGCATCCGGCCCATCGAAGCGGACCACGAGCAGCGTCCGGAGCGCGTCCGTCATTCCGCGGTAGAACTCGCTGAGATCGTAGCCGCCCTCGACGACGTCCTGGACGAAGCGGAAGACGTCCGCGACCCGCCCCTCGGCGATGATGTGGAACAGCTCGAGGTAGACCTCGTCGGCGACGAGCCCGAGGATCCGCTGGATGTCCTCGACCGTGAGGCGACCGCCGGAGAACGAGAGCGCCTGGTCCAGCAGTGACAGCGCGTCGCGCATCCCTCCCTCGGCTCTTCGCGCCATGAGGAGGAGGGCCTGGTCGTCGGTCTCCACCCCCTCTTCCGCGAGGACCTCCCGGAGGCGGTCCACGATCGCGGGCACGCCGATCCGACGGAAATCGAAGCGCTGGCAGCGGGAGAGGATCGGCGGCGCCACCTGCTGGATCTTCTGCGGCTCGGTAGTGGCGAACACGAAGATGACCCGGGGCGGCGGCTCTTCCAGGATCTTGAGGAGCGCGTTCCACGCCTCACGCGTGAGCATGTGCGCCTCGTCGATGATGTAGACCTTGAAGCGCCCTTCCTCCGTGGGCGCGTACATGGCGCGCTCGCGGAGGTCCCGGGCGTCATCGACACCGCGGTTGGAGGCGGCGTCGATCTCGACGACGTCCAGCGAGGTACGTCCCGCCCAGATCCGCTCGCACGACTCGCAGGTCCCGCACGGCTCGCCGTCCTCGCCCCGGTGGGGGCAGTTCAGCGCCATTGCCAGGACGCGGGCGGCTGTCGTCTTTCCGACGCCCCGCGGACCGCTGAAGAGGTAGGCGTGGGCGACGCGGTCCCTGGCGACAGCGGAGCGGAGCGTCTCGGAGACGTGCTCCTGCGTCGCCATCTC
>JAHWKI010000082.1 GCA_019347975.1 Gemmatimonadota bacterium | reverse complement strand
TGCTCGAGACGAACACGTTCGGCGCGAATCCGGTCAAGCTGGAGCAGCACGGGCTGGAGCGGAGGGTGATCGAGATCAACGCGCGGGCGGCGGAGCTGGCGCGGGAGGAGGCGGGCGGGCGCGCGCTCGTGGGCGGGTCCGTTGGGCCGCTGGGGATCCGGATCGAGCCGTACGGTCCGACGTCGCTGGACGAGGCGAAGAGGCACTTCCGGGAGCAGGTGGACGGGCTGCTCGAGGGAGGCGTGGACTTCTTCGTCCTGGAGACGTTCGCGGACCTCGCGGAGATCCGGCAGGCCATGCTGGCGGTGCGGGAGGCCTGTGACCTGCCGGTGGTGGCGCAGATGACGGTCCGGGAGGACGGGACCACGCTCTACGGAACGACGGCGGAGACCTGCGCCGAGCGGCTGGAGGAGTGGGGCGCGGACGTGATCGGGCTCAACTGCTCGGTCGGGCCGCACGGGCTGCTCTCCGGGATCGAGCGGATGGCGAAGGTGACGAACCGCCCGCTCTCGGCCCAGCCGAACGCCGGGATGCCGCGGGAGCTCGAGGGGCGCAAGATCTACATGGCCTCTCCCGAGTACATGGCGAAGTACGCGCAGCGGATGATCCGCTCGGGCGCCCGGTTCGTCGGCGGCTGCTGCGGCACGACGCCCGAGCACATTCATGCGATGGCGGCATCGGTGCACGCCATGTCGCCGGGCCGGAGCCGGCCGCGCGTGGAGGTGGAGCGGGTCACCGCGGCGGACGAGGGCGCCGTGGAGCCGCTCCCGCTCGGCCAGCGGTCGCGGCTGGGCGCCAGGCTCGCGGCGGGGGAGCTGGTCACGAGCGTGGAGATCGTCCCGCCGCGCGGCGTGGACCCATCGTCGATGCTGGAGGGCGTCCGGCTACTGAAGGAGGCGGGGATCGACGCCGTCAATGTGCCGGATGGCCCGCGGGCGCAGATGCGCATGGGAGTGATCGCGACCAGCGTCCTGATCCAGGAGCGGGTGGGGCTGGAGGCGGTGGTCCACTACGCCTGCCGGGACCGGAACCTCTTGGGGATGCTGAGCGACCTGCTGGGCGCCCACGCGCTCGGGCTGAGGAACCTGCTCCTGATCACCGGCGACCCGCCCAAGATGGGGCCGTACCCGGACGCGACGGCGGTGTTCGACATCGACGCCATCGGGCTCACCAACCTGGTCGCCAGGCTGAATCACGGGCTGGACCCCGGCGGCAACGCCGTGGGCGCGCCCACCACGTTCACCATCGGAGTGGGCGTGAACCCCGGGTCGGTGGATCGCGACCACGAGCTCAAGCGCTTCTACTGGAAGGTGGAGGCGGGAGCGGAATACGCCATCACGCAGCCGGTCTTCGATGCCGAGCAGTTCCTGTCCTTCGCCCGGGAGCTGGACGACCGGGGCATCCGCATCCCGCTCGTGGCAGGGATCTGGCCGCTGGTGAGCGCCCGGAACGCCGAGTTCCTGGCGAACGAGGTCCCCGGGGTGACGGTGCCGGAGACGGTGCTGGAACGGATGCGTCGCGCGCAGGCGAAGGGGAAGGAGCACGCGATGGAGGAGGGGATCGCCATTGCACGGGATCTGTTCCAGGAGATCCGCGCCGAGGTGCGGGGCCTCCAGGTGAGCGCCCCGTTCGGAAAGGTCCCGTTCGCCCTCCGGGTGTTCGATGGGTTGGTCGAGAGAGTGGTCGCCGGGGGCGGTAGCTGAGCTTCCACGCGCTTTCCGCCGACCCGCCGATTCGGGTTCGCGAGGCGCGTACCGCCGCAATGGGAACGGCGAAGGGAGCGGCGCCAACCCGGCAGCCGGCATCCGCCCGTGTGTCACCCCCACTCCCCCACGTCCCCGGCCCCCGCGAAGGAGCCTGACGAAGAGCCCGGAATCGACAACGATCCGCGAGCCCACCCCCACTCGCCGGGACGGGCTCAGAAGCCGTCGAAAAGCCCCGCCTTTCGGGGCGGCCGAGGACCCTGCCGATCCCCAACAAACCGCCCCGCTGCGCGCGGAGACCTGAATTCGCGCAACGGGGCGTCCACCCGCGAGGGGTGGTGAGTGCGGGCGGCGGAAACGGTTGAAGTGCCCTGTTCCACCCTGCCAAGGAGGTTTTTTGTCAGCTTCAGAGCCGTCCCCGCGCGCCCATCTATGTCAATAAACGAAGCTTCGTCTCGTCGAGGCGGGCGTCGGCGTTGCCATCACGTGACATTCCACAGACTTTCCCTCTCCCTGCCCGTTCGCCCGATTAGATACGACGGGCGGCGAAAGCGTTGCACCCGTTCATCCCTCGGGTCCGGCTCTCTCTACGCCGGCGGCCGGGCCGGTGTTTCGCGAAGGTGACGAGCGACACACCCGGAGGGATCAACGTCGGATCTGGGAGGACGAGCATGCGGGTCTGGAAGGGACACGGCCTCGGCAACGACTACCTGGTAGTGGAGGGAGCGTCGCCGCCGCCGCCGCCCGCGGTCGTGCGCGCGCTCTGTGACCGGCACCGTGGCGTCGGCGCGGATGGCGTGCTGGTCGGAGGCGTGACGCCCGGCAAGGACGCGGTGGCCACCCTGAGGATCTTCAACCCCGACGGCACCGAGGCCGAGAAGAGCGGGAACGGCCTCCGGATCTTCGCCGCCTGGCTGCACCTGGCCGGCCGCGTCGACGACGCCCCCTTCCGGGTCCAGCTCCCGGGCGAGGTGGTGGAGATGCGGATCGAAGGGGAGGGCGCGCCCGGGTTCCTCGTCGTCGACGTGGCCATGGGCCGCGCCTCCTTCCGGGCCGGCGACGTGGGGTTCACCGTGGTGGACGCGGACGCGGAGGTCATGGGCACCCCGCTGAGGCTCGCGGCCGGGCAGGGCGAGGAGGTCCCGATCCACCTCGTGAGCATGGGCAACCCGCACTGCGTCGTGTTCCCCGACCGCGTCGAGCCGGCCGAGCTCCGGCGCCTGGGGCCCCTCATCCAGGCCCACCCCGCCTTTCCGGCCGGCGTCAACGTCCAGCTCGCCCACGTGCTGGGCCCCGGCCGGATCGAGGCCCTGATCTGGGAGCGCGGCGCGGGGGAGACGCTGGCCAGCGGCTCCAGCGCCTGCGCGGTCGCCGCCGCCGCACGAAGGTCCGGACGCGCGGAGGGAGACGCGTTCGTCGTGGAAATGCCCGGTGGGGACGTCGAGGTCGCCCTCTCGGCGGACTACGACGTGCGCCTCCGCGGCGAGGCCGGGATCGTCCTCGAGGGTCACGTCCGCGATGAGGTTCTCAGGGGCTGGGGCGGCTAGCAGGCCACGATTCTACGTCCGCACCCGCGAGATCAGCACCACGGCGGCGATGAAGAAGACCACGTTCGGGATCCACGCCGCCGCAAGCGGCGGAAGGGCTCCGCTGCTCCCCGCCGCCCCCGCCACCTTGAAGAGCATTAGATAGAGAATGGTGATCCCGAGGGAGACCCCCACGCCGTACGCCGCCCCGCTCCGCGGCGCCGCGGTGGCCAGTGGCGCCCCGAACAGCACGATCACCAGCGCCGCCACGGGAATCGCGATCTTCTGCGCCCGCTCCACCATCAGCTCCCTCGGCTGACCCCCGGAGCGCTGCAGGATCTGGATCAGTCGGCCCATCTCCACGTAGCGCATCTGGTCCGGGTCCTTCTGGCGGTCCAGGAGCTCTTCCGGCGACTCCGTGAAGCCGCGCGTCCGCAGCCCCCCGAACTTCACCGCCCGCTCCATGTCCGGACCCGCCATCAGGCGGAGGAATCCGTTCTCGAACGTCCAGCCGGTGGAGTCGGCGTACGTCGCCCGCGCAGCGAACACGTGCACACTGGGCACGGCCGGCTCGTCACCCTCCCGCTCCACCGTGATCCCCGAGATCTCGGCGCCCTGCACATCGAGCCGGCGGATGCCGAAGATGCGGCCGTCGAGGTCACGGTAGATGAAGTCGGAGCGGATGCGGGTCGTGGCCGTCCCCTCGCCGAGGCTCTGGGCGCGGAGTCGATTCCCGATGGGGACGAGCTCCGTGAGAGCGAGGCCGGAGACGGTGAGGAGGATCCCGATGAGCGGGAGCGCGGCGTAGAGGCGATAGAAGCTGATCCCGCCGGCCTTGGCGGCGGCGACCTCGGAGTGGCGGGTCATGGTGCTGACGGTGAAGATGGTGGCGATGAGGGCGGCGATGGGGAGGCCCCAGGAGATGAACAGGGGCATCTGGTAGACGTAGCCCATGAGGACCTGTTGGGTGGAGAGGCCGCGGTCGAGATAGGTGTCGAGGTTATCGGTGAGGTCCCCGAGGATGAACAGCATCGGGGAAGCGAAGATGAAGGTGAAGAAGAGGCGGAAGAACTCCTTCATCACGAGGCGGTCGAGGAGGTTCACGCGGCCTCACCGGGCTTCGGCGCCCTGCGGAATGGTCGGGTGAGGAGGGTGCGGATGGAGTGGAGCATGTCGTCCCAGCCGCCGCCGCGGGCGGAGGCCGTCTCCCGGCCGATGCGCACGAGACCCCAGAGGGCGAGGAAGAGGAAGATGATATTGGGAGCCCACATGGCGATCCAGGGGCTGAAGCTGGTCTCATCGGCGAGGCTCTCGCCGCCGATGAGGCCGGCGTAGTAGACGGCGAAGATGCCGATGGAAGCGGCGATGACCAGGCCGACGCCTCCGCGGGGGAAGCGGACGGCGATGGGCGCGCCGATGAGGACGAAGACGATGACGGCCCAGGAGATCGCGTACTTCTTGTGGTACTCGACGAGGTACATGGAGGCGCGGCGCTCGAGGGAGCGGGCGCGGCCGCTGAGGGAAGACGCGTCGACGTAGGCGCGGCGCGTCAGGTCGTCGTAGATGGAGTCGCCGAAGGCGCGGACGGGAGAGCGCTCGAAGCTGAGCCGGCGCCGGGGCGAGTCGCCGGAGAAGCCCTGGGCCGGCCCGGCCAGGATCCGGTCGATGGAGCCGGAGGTGTTCAGGAGGGCCTCGGCGCGGAGGGAGTCGATCTGGCTGCGGGACTCCTCGGCCTCATGGTGGAGCATGGCCAGGGACATCTCGCGGTCCGAGCGGCTGGCGCTGGAGTCGGTGCGGGTCAGCTGGTTGCCCACGCCGCGCATCTGGATCCGGTACTGCTCGAAGAAGCTGCGGACGAACCGCTCGGGGTTGTCGTCGTCGATCTGATTGATCCAGCCGTCGTGGAGGATCAGGAAGAGGTCGGTCTGGTTCTGGTTGAACGCCATCTCGCCGCTGTCGGCGTAGATCGTCCGCACGCGACCGGGGTCGCTCAGGTCGTAGATCACCACGTCCTTCAGCTCGCTGGTGGCGCTCCGGATCTCCGCCGCCTGGAGGTAGTACTTGGCCCGCGAGCTGCCCCCCGTGCTGATGGGGTTGATCGTCTGCTCCTTCAGCTGGAGCGTCGGCGACTTCCGCTGGATGTCCACCAGGAGCAGCTTGAGGGCGTGGTTCGTCTCGGGCAGCAGGACGTCGTTGAACCAGACCATCCCGCCGGCGAACAGGGCGGCGGCGATGACGAGGGGGAAGAGGAGTCGATTCAGGTTGATCCCGCTGGCCTTCAGCGCGGTGACCTCGTTCTCGGCGGCGAGGGAGCTGAACGCGTGCAGCGTGGAGACCAGCACCGCCATGGGGAGCGTGAGGGCCAGGATGTGGGGGAGCGACAGGACGAAGACTTCCGCCATGACCGACCAGGAGAGGCCCTTCCCGGCGAGCGTCTCGAGGCGCCGGGCGACCGTGTTGATCATGAGGATCCCGGTCAGCACGCTGAGCGAGAAGAGGAAGGGCGCGAGGTGCGCCTTCAGAATGTAGCGCGTCAGGATCCGCATTCGCCGGCCGTTGTACCGATGTGACGTAAGTCGTTATAATACTTCGACATTTCCACCCTTACAACCGAGTTTGCCGCCCGGATGCGGCGAGCCCGCAACGTCACCGGGCGGAACTGATATCAATGCGGCTGCCGAAGCTCCTGCCGGTCATCGCGCTGCTGTTTTCCGCGCGCGCGCAGGCGCAGGAGCCGGTGGTGCCCAGTGGGTCGGCTCTGACCTGGACGGTGTCGGAAGCGTTGACACCGACGGGGCCGGTGCTCCGTCTGGGGCTCCGGCCCCTGCGCCCCGCCGAGGTGCGCGCGCTGCTGGGTAGCATACCCCACTTCGACCCGTTCCGCTCCGGCGTCCTCACCGATGTTCTCGCGCCGGTGCCCCTGGTCCTGCTCGCTCCCGCCGCGGACGCGGTGGTGGGGCCGGACACCCCGTCGGCCCTGACGGCGCCGGCGCCCGAGGCGCCGGGGGGGCTGTTCCGCGATCTGGAGCTGCCGGGCGTGGTCTCCCAGTACGCGGACCTGGCGCTGCGGGTGGAGGGGCGCGGGGAGCTGGGAGGCGCGTGGAACCGATACCGGCCGTGCGAGGCGGGCCTGCGGCTGAACTGCAGCCCGGACATCTTTCCGCGGCTGCAGCCGGAGATCGCGTTCGGGGTGCAGGTCGGGGGAACGATCTCCGAGCGGATCCACGTGGACGTGGATTACGATCAGCGGCGGGAGTTCGATGCCGCGAACAACATCAACGTCTATTATCAGGGTGAGTCGACCGAGGTCCTGCAGCGGATGGAGATGGGCGACGTGTCCATCGAGCTGCCGGCGTCCCGGTACCTGACGCAGGGGATCCCATCGGGGAACTTCGGCTTCAAGGCGGCGGCGCGTCTGGGGGAGACGGACGTGGAAGCGGTGTGGGCGCAGCAGAAGGGGGCGATCGCGTCCCGCGAGTTCCGGCTCGGCGGCGGGGCGCAGGGCGGTCTGGTGCAGGACCAGGAGCTGGTGATCGACGACGCGGACTACGCGGTGGGCCAGTTCTTCTTCCTCCTGGACCCGTCGCAGCTGGTCGACCACCCCCACGTGGACGTGCTGACGCTGGACCGGTCGGCGGCGCCGTTCGACCTCCGCCCGCGGGCGGACGGGCTGGTGGTCTACCGCGACGAGGGGGCGACATCGGCGCAGTACCGTGACCAGGCGCAGACCGGAAAGTTCCTGGCGGACGCGGTGAGCGGCGACGGGACGGTGCGGCACAGCGGGCTGTTCACGCTGCTGGTGCCGGGGCAGGACTACTACGTCCACTCGAGCGGGCTGTGGATCGCGCTGCGCGCGCCGCTGCGGGACGATGAAGCGGTGGCGGTGGCGTACGTGACGGAGTCGGGGGACAGCGTCGGCGACCTGGCGGCGGAAGACGCGCCGATGGGGCAGAAGCCGGAGCTGCGGCTGATCCGAGGACCCGTGACCGTCCACCAGCCCGGCCAGGCCACGTGGCCGCTGGAGATGCACCAGGTCTACCGCCTGGACAGCTCGGCGGACGTGGAGACCAGCACGCTGGAGCTGGCGATCTCGCTGGGACACCTGGCCGCCGGGGCCACCTTCAAGCAGCACGGGGGGCGCCAGATCCCGCTGCTCCGCCTGTTCGGCCTCGACGACGACGCTCCGGCCGACCGCATCGACGCCGCCCACGTGTTCCGCCCCGGCACCGAGCTCGACGGGTTCGGCAGCGACGCTCTCCGCGGCACCTTCATCGTATTCCCGACGCTGGAGCCGTTCGGCCGCCCGCCACCGGTGCCGAGCGAGGGGATGAGCGCGGTGGAGGCGGCTGCGGCGCTGGGGACGGACGCGAACCCCGCGATCTACGAAGAGCGCGATCCGGTGATCCGGAAGGGCGGTTCGCGGTTCCGGCTGAACTTCCGCTACCGCGTCCGGCTGGAGGGGCTGCTGTCCAGCTTCAATCTGGGGGCGTTCGGCATCCGGGACGGGAGCGAGCGGATCACGGTGGACGACCGTCTGCTGACGCGGGGGATCGACTACGTCGTCGACTACGACCTCGGGCTGGTGACGCTGCTGGACCCGGTGGCCGCCCTGGGGTCGAACCCGGAGGCGGAGATCCGGGCGACGTGGGAGCAGAACGCGCTCTTCGAGATCGCCCCGACCACGGTCGTGGGGCTGAGCTCGCGCACGAGGCTCGGCCCCTACGGTGAGCTGGCGCTGGTGGGCATGTACCAGGCGGAGCAGGCGATGGTACGTCGGCCGCAGCTCGGGATGGAGCCCGGGGCGGTGCTCCTGGGCGGCGCGAGCGGCAGGCTCGCGGTCCAGGCGGACTGGATCACGCGCGCCCTGCAGGCGATCCCCGGCCTCGCGGTCGACTCGACGGCGAGGCTCGACATGACGGGCGAGCTGGCCCTCTCGGCGCCGGAGCCGAACCGGAAGGGGGCGACGTACCTGGATGATTTCGAGGCGACGGACCAGACGCCGCTGTCGCTGGACGCCGTCGACTGGCGGCTGGGCAGCGCGCCCCAGAACGCGGACGGCCTCTCCGCCCTCGGCTGGCCGTTCACCGTGGAAAACGCCGTTCCGCTGGTCTGGCAGGACCGCTATCTGGAGGATGGCAGGGACGTGGGGTTCCTCACGGCCACCGAGATCGACAAGCAGATCGCGCTGGCAGGAACCCAGCTCGCCGAGCGCGTGCTCTACATGAGCGTGGGTCAGGACGGCGCGGCGGTCCCGCCGCCGCAGTGGCGGTCCATCACCACGGTGCTCTCCACCACCGGACGGGACCTGTCGCGCGCCGAGTACCTGGAGTTCTACGCCGCACCGCTGGGCTCCAGCCTGCAGCGAGCGACCCTGATCATCGATATCGGGTCGGTGAGCGAGGACGCGTTCTACTTCGACGCGTCCGGCGCGCTGGAAGGCGTCACCGGTACGAACCGGCCCTGGGGTCGGGGCGTGCTGGATGAGGAAGCGCGCCTCGCGCTCCGCGAGGTGTGGGGGCCGCTCCAGGACGCACGGGGGCTGTGGGACCAGCGGTGCGAGGCCGACCGTCGCCCGGTCCCGCGGGGCGACCCCAGGGCGAACTGCACCGTCAACAACGGGCGGCCGGACAGCGAGGACCTGAACGCCAACGGCGTTCTGGACGACCTGGATGGCCCCCATTTCCGCTACGTCGTGCGCCTGGACGGCTCCTCTCCCTACCTGGTCCGCGACCAGGACGAGACGGGGCAGCCCTTCCGCCTGTTCAGGATCCCGCTCCGGGGCCCTGGCGGCCTGGCGGTGCAGAACGCGAGCGACGCCACGTGGCGATTCGCGAAGCACATCCGTCTGACGGTCGTGAAGCCCACGACCGGCGCGGGGACCCTCGCCATCGCAAGGTTCCGGATCGGAGGCTCGCGCTGGACCAAGCGGCAGATCCACGGGATCATGGCGGGAGCGGTGGGCGACCAGCCGGGCGCGGGATCGGGGACGGCCCAGCTGCGGGTGGGTCCCGTGAGCAAGCTGACGGAGGGGGATGCGTACGGGTCCCCGCCGGGCGTGCTGGACGAGGCTCAGGACCCCAAGGCGGCGATCGGCGCGAGCGGCGTGGAGTTCAACGAGAAATCGCTGCGGCTTCGCTGGGACGACCTCCCCGGTGGTGAGCGGGCGGAAGTCTATTTCCGCTATCCGCAGCAGTCGCGGAGCTTTCTGGAGTACCGGTCGCTGCGTCTGTGGGCGGTGGCGCGGAGGGGGAGCTGGGGGGACGCGGGCGACCATCGGCTCCAGCTCCGGCTCGGGACCGACGAGCGCAACTACTACCTGTACCAGACGCCGTTGAACCCGGCAACGGGCGGGGACGTGACGGGGGCGGACTGGCTCCCGGAGCGGGTCGTCGATTTCGAGGTCTGGCTGGGGCTGAAGGCGGAGGCGGAGCGGATCCTGATCGAAAACGGCGGCGCGGGGTCGGCCGCGCCCCTCGTGGTGTGGAACGCGGACAGCACGTATGCGGTGGTGATGCAGGACCGCGCGCGGGCGCCGAACCTGGCGTCCGTCCGGGAGCTGGGCTTCGCCGTCTACAACGCGGGCGCGGGGGACGGCGCGGGCGAGGTGTGGCTGGACGACCTGCGGCTGGACGCGGGCGCGCGGGAGGCGGGGTTCGCCGGTCGCGTGGACGTGGATCTGGCGGCCGGCGGGTTCCTCTCGGCGGGGCTGTCGTTCGGCGGCCGAGGCGGGCGGTTCCGCCAGCTGGATGACGTAGCCACGTACCAGGCCAACGACGAGCTGGTGGTGAACGCCACCGCGGAGCTGGGCCGCTTCGCCCCCGCCGCCTGGGGGCTTTCCATGCCGCTCACGGCCAGCTACCTGCGCCGCTCCCTCGACCCGCTCTTCCTCCAGGGGACGGATGTGCGCGCGGAGCGGCTGGAAGGCCTGCGGGACGCGGGGTCGTCCCGGCGCCGCGTGGGGCTGGCGCTGCGGAAGACCACGCCGTCTTCGAACCCACTGGTTTCGGCGCTGATCGACGGCACTTCGCTGCGCCTGGGCTACGTGACCGCCCACGACGCCACGGTCACCACGGAGAGCCGACTGAGCGGAGTGGACGCGGGGCTGGACGTGGACCGGCGGGTCGCGGCCGTGGAGCTGGACGTGGTGCCCGCAATCCTGGAGCGCGCGCTCCGCTGGCTGGCCCCGGGTCGTCTGGAGGGGAGCGAGTTCTTCCGGCGGCTTTCGGGCGCGCGGCTCCGGCTGACGCCCGAGCGGGTGGGGCTGTCGGTGTCGTACAGCAGCCAGGACGAGCGGGTCTGGCGCTACGAGCGCCCGCTGAACTCGACGGGCGACCAGCTGGTGGCGCCGCTCCTCTCGCCGCGGCGCGGGGCGGAGGGGACGGCGCGGGTGACGCTGCGGCCGTTCGAGTCGCTCACCGCGCAGCTCGGACTGGTCTCCGGCCGGGACCTGCTGGAGGCGAACCGGGCCACCTCGCTGGCACTGGAGAGGCAGGCCATCCGCGAGGCGGAGACGCGGCTCGCCGGGATCTCCATGGGGTGGGAGCGGGACCGGGTGGTGAGCACCGACATCGCCTACCGGCCGGTGGTGGCCGACTGGCTGCGGCCGTCGCTGGCGTGGAACAGCCGCTTCGGGCAGCGGCGGGACCCCGGGTACCTGGGCCTCACGGAGGACCTGGACGGCCAGAGCGCGTCGCTGCTCCGGACCTTCAACGCGGACCGGCGCATCACGCGCGGGCTGATCATGGATCCCGCCCTCGGGGCGCGCTCACTGATGGGCGCCCCGGCAGACGTGAGCCCGTGGGAGCGGGGGCTGGTGGGCGGGGCGCTGCTCTGGATGCTGCGCCCGGTGAAGCCGTTCGAGCTGACGTGGACCGACGAGCTGGGCTCCCGCTTCGACCGCGACGACGTTGCCCCGGCCTGGGACTACCAGCTCGGGTGGGGCGACCTCCACCGATTCCGGCGCATCGGCTCCGATACCGCGGCGACCGCGCTGGCGCGGGACGCGTTCAGAGCCCGGTCCGGGCTGCGGCTGGGGCCGACCGCGTCGTTGGACGTGGCGTACGGGGAGAGCGATCTCGACGCGTTCGACCGGGCGTCCGGGCGCCGGGACCAGCTGGAGCGCTCCTGGCCGGACGTGCAGGTCTCGTGGCAGGAGATCCCCGTCCCGCAGGCGTTCGGCTCCGTGCTCGAGCGCTGGTCCTTCTCCACCGGCTACGTCCACACCATCCGGAGCACCACCCTGGGCGCCTTCGACCCGCGGGTGCGATCCCAGGAGGAGGCGACGATCCCCCTCGAGCTCCGCCTGTCCTTCCCCGGCGACATCGGACTCTCCTATATCGGCGCGTTCACCGACGGGGACGGGCGGGACCCGACGGGGCGGACCGCACAGAACGCGCTGACCCACGGCGTGGATCTGTCCGGACGGTTCCGGGCGCCGGCGGTGCTCCGCACGCGATTCCCCGACCCGTTCCGGGTGACGGTCGCGTACGATTACCAGGCCCAGGCCCAGTGCCGGAAGGCTGGCGGACCCTCGTCGAAGTCGCCCTGCACGCCGTTCGTCGACTTCCTCAATCGACGGATGAACCTTACCCTGTCCACCCTGGTATCGCAGATCGACCTCGGCCTCCAGGTCAGCTACGTGGACCGGCGCAACTTCATCGGGCTGCAGGCCGGCTCCAGCCAGTTCCAGCTGGGGCTCTTCGGCCAGTTCAACATCCAGGCGGGGACGTTCTAGCGGCCTGTCCGGCTTGGGAGCGCACCTGAAGGGCCTTCGACAGGAGAGGGAATTGTACGCATCGACCGATGTCGGCCGCTTCGCGGCCTCGGGATCCGGCGCTCCGCGCCGGGGGGATCTCGGCGCTGCGCGCCTCGGGGTACGTGGGGGTGCCGGGTGGTTCTCGATTCCGGGCTTCTTCGGGACTCCTTCGCCGCGCAGGTCCCCGGGGCTGGCCGTCCTGGTCGTGCTTGTCGCCGTGGCCGGGTGCGCGGAGGGAGGGGCGGAGGGCGGGGGGCGGGCGTCGTCGTCGATCGCGGAGGCCGACCGGGCGGCGCCGGACTTCCGCGGGGATACGGCCATGGCCCTGGTGCGGCGGCAGGTGGAGTTCGGGCCGCGGGTGCCCGGGACGGCGGGGCACCGGGCGCAGCTCGAGTGGATGACCTCCTACCTGCGCGACCGCGCCGACACGGTGGTCCTCCAGCCGTTCACGCATACGGGGCCGGCGGACGAGCGGCTGGAGATGACCAACGTGTTCGCCCGCTTCCGCCCGGACATGCCCGAGCGCGTCCTCCTCGTGGCCCACTGGGACACGCGGCCCACCGCGGACTCCGAGGCCACCCCGGAGCGGCGGGCCATGCCGATCCAGGGCGCCAACGACGGCGCCAGCGGCACGGCCGTCCTGTTGGAACTGGCGAACGTCCTGTCCAGCCATTCGCCTCCCATCGGCGTGGACCTACTGTTGGTCGACGGGGAGGACTATGCGCCGGACCACATGTACCTCGGGGCGACCTACTTCGCCGAGAACAAGCCGCCGGGCTACGAGCCCTACTACGGCATCCTGCTCGACATGGTCGGGGACGAGAACCCCGTGTTCCTCCAGGAGGGCTACTCCGTCCGCTACGCCCCCGAGGTCGTCGACCGAGTCTGGCGCATGGCCGAGCGGCTCGGCTACAGCCACATGTTCCCCCGAACGCACGGCATCCCCATCAAGGACGACCACGTCCCCCTCAACGAGGCGGGGATCCGCACCATCGACATCATCGACTTCGAGTACGGCCCCGGAAACGCGTACTGGCACACGCTCGAGGACACGCTCGAGCACGTGGCGGTGGACGGGCTCGAGGCGACCGGGACCGTGGTGGCCGAGCTCATTTATCGCGGGGGATAGTTTTCTCGCGGTCTTCGTTCGTCGCGGGGACTTCGTTTCCGGGCGTGCTGGGCGAGTGGGGGTGGTTCGCGGGCCGTTCACGTACCGGGCTCCTTCCTGGCACCCTCGCCACGCCGGGGACATGGGGGAGGTGGGGGTGGGGCGTTGTTCGATCTCCCATCCTTCCGGCTGCGCGGGCGCCTTTCTCTCCCCGGGGCTCCTCCTGCGACGCGGCAGCTCTCCGGCGCCGGCGCTCCTCCGGTGGCCGGACCGCTTCCCTTCCGCGGCGCTCCTCCTCCGGCAGCGTGTCGTCTGAATGCCGCGCGCGCGAGACTTCCGGGAGCTGCGCGTCTATCGGGCGGCGTACGACGCGGCCATGCGCATCTTCGAGCTCTCTCGAGGGTTCCCCGACGACGAACGATTCTCGCTCACCTCACAGATCCGGCGCTGCTCCAGATCGGCCGCGGCGAACATCGCCGAGGCGTGGCGGAAGCGCCGCTATCCCGCCGCCTTCATCGCGAAGCTCAGCGACGCCGAAGCCGAGGCCGCCGAGACGCGAGCCCACCTGGATTTCGCGCTGGGGTGCGGGTACATTGACCGCCCCGCCTGGTTGCAGCTGGACCGCCGGTACGAACGCCTGACGCGCCAGCTCGTCCGCATGATCGCCACCGCCGAGGAGTGGACCCCCGGCCGCGCCAGCGGCCGCTCCGCGGGCTCCGCCCGCGTCACTCCCACTCCCCCACGTCTCGAAGCGGGGACGGAGGAGCCGGAAGACAGCCCCGCAACCAGAACGGCCGGTGACCCACCCCCACTCGCCCGAAAGAAGCCCGGCAACGAAAGGTCGCCCGGAAAGGAGGATTGCCCGTGAAGCTGACCGACGACGAATCACGCGCTCTCGCCTTCATCGCCGGTCTGCTCCTCCTGAGCGCCGCCGTACGGGTGGGCGCGGCGAGGGAGCCGGTGGAGATCCCGGCCGGCGGCGGGCTGGATCTGGCCGCGCACATCGAGGCGACCCGCGCCGCGGTCTCCGCCGTGGAACGGGCCGCGAGGCCGCTCGCCGCGGGTGAGCGGGTGGACCCGAACACCGCGGACGCGACGGAGCTGGACCGGCTGCCCCGCGTCGGCCCGGCCGTGGCCGCCCGCATCGTCCAGGACCGGGAGCGGGAC
>JAHWKI010000081.1:13032-14371 GCA_019347975.1 Gemmatimonadota bacterium | reverse complement strand
GATGGTTACGAGGCTGTCGCTCGCTACGAGAACTGGACTTGCTCCATGAGCGTCCGGGAGTCAGCCCGGACGGAGCCGGATTGCTTCCCCTCGTGAGCTGCCCGGGACGGCGATCTGCAGGGCAAGGGGGGTCTACCGGAGGCGAATGGTTTACGGATCGTTCGCGGAGAAGGGGTGAGCGGTGACAACATGACCGATGGGTCCGGAGTTTCCGCACATCTTCAGATTCCACTGCACGAGTACGACGGACGAATTCGCACGTTCGTGCCGCACTACGAGGAGATGCTCGACGAGGCTGCTGGTGCGGTGCGCACGCTGGGATTCGCGGCCCCCGTGATCGTCGACCTCGGCACCGGCACCGGTGCGCTCGCCGCGCGGTGTCTCGAGGCCGCGCCCGGAGGTTCGCTGATCGGAATCGACGCGGATCCCGGCATGCTGTCGATCGCTCGCGCTCGATTGGTCAGGGCCGAACCCGTCGAATTGCGGGTCGGCAGCTTCGCCGAGGTGGCCTTGCCGGCGTGTCAGCTGATCGTCGCGTCGCTCTCGCTCCACCATATCGCGGCGCCCGGCGCGAAGAGAGCGCTTTATCGCCGCTGCCGCGAAGCGGTATCGCCCGGCGGCGCGATGGTCCTGGCCGACTGTTATCTGCCGTCCTCGGAACAGATCGCGGCGGAAGGCATGCGGAAGTGGCACAGGCACCTGGAGCAATTCTACTCACCCTCCGAGTCGGAGAGCTTCCTGAAGGCCTGGGCGCAGGAGGATACCTATTTCCGACTCGTCGAGGAGCTGGAGTGGCTCGGCGAGGCCGGATTCAGTCCCGAGGTGCTGTGGAGACGGGATCTGTTCGCGGTCCTGCTCTGCCGGTGAGCGGGAGGCCGGCCCCGGCGGGCTGGCGCGGCTACGGGGGCGGCGGCCGCGTCGGCGGCCGCGCCACCAGCTCGAGCACCCGGCTCCGCAGCTCCGCCCGGATCGCTTCCGCGTCCGCTTCGCCTGTGGTGTTCGTGACGCCGATCACCGCGCTGCCGGTCGCCGGGGCGAGGTAGAAGAAGGCGCGGAACGACTTCTGGCTGCCGGTGTGTCCGATGACGAGGTCTTCGCCGCGCTCGTAGACGAAGAAGCCCAGGCCCATGGACTCCTTCCAGTCGGCGGACAGGCGTTCCGCCGCCTCGGCCGATCCGGGCTCCACGGGCACGACGGGCCGCCACATCTCCCGGAGCGACTCCCGCGCGAGCACGCCGCGACACGCGTCGTCGGGGCAGTCGCCGGTGAGGAAGGCCAGGTAGCGGCTCATGTCGGTGAGCGGCGCGTTCAGCCCGCCGTTCGACGTGGTGATGCCGGT
>JAHWKI010000081.1:0-12932 GCA_019347975.1 Gemmatimonadota bacterium | reverse complement strand
GTGACGTCCTCGATCGGACCCCAGGGGCTGTGGACCTCGCGCAGCTCCGGCACGTGGCGGACGGCCGGGTCGTCCAGCGACAGCAGGCCGCGGTCGCGGAGCTGGAGGACGGCGATGGCGGTGACCGTCTTCGTGATCGAGGCCCAGTGGTAGATCGTCGCATCATCGACGCGGCGGCGCGTCTCGAGGTCGGCCCACCCGTGGAGCTCCCGGTGGACGACGTCGCCCCGCTGCACCATCCAGAGGCTCCCGCCGACGACGCCCTCCTCGTCCAGGCGGCGGTGGAAGAGCTCGGCGATCTCCCGCCAGGAGCCGTCGGGCGCGGCGGCCGCGGGCGCCGGGTCCCCCGTCGATCCGCCGCCCGCGGCGCCAGCGGTCACGATCAGCATCAGCAGCATCCGACTCCCCATGGCTCACCGATCCGTTGCGGGTCGGCCGCAGAATAGCCCCGGCGCGGCCGTCGGGCTATGATTCCCGTGACGACCCACCCTCGACCGGACCTCGCATGCGACCCTATCGCCCCGGGCGCGCCCGCGCCCTGATCCTCGGCCTTGCTACCCTGCTCTCCGTCGGCGCCTGCGCGCCGAACCGTGCCTCCACGGAACGACGTGCCGCGCCAGCGGTGCTCCGGGGCAGCGCGGTCATTGTCGGCGCCCTCGTCGTCGACGGCACGGGAGCGCCCGGGCAGGTGGCCAACGTCCGCGTCGGGCAGGGGGTGATCGCCGCCATCGGCGACGCGCCGCCGCGGCCGGGCGAGGCGGTCGTGGATGGCACCGGCCTCGTCCTCGCCCCCGGCTTCATCGACACCCACAGCCACCACGACCGCGGGCTGCTGGAGATCCCCGACGCGCTGGGCGCCGTGAGCCAGGGGATCACCACGATCGTCGCGGGCAACGACGGCGGCTCCCCCTTCCCTCTCGCCGACTTCTTCCGGAGCGTGGCGGATAGCGGCGTGGCGGTGAACGTCGCGTCGTATGCGGGGCACGGGACCATCCGGCGCCGCGTGATGGGGGACGATTTCCGGCGGGAGGCCACGCCCGGCGAGGTGGACGCCATGCGTCGTCTGCTGAAGCGTGAGCTGGACGCCGGCGCCCTCGGGCTGTCCACGGGTCTGGAATACGACCCCGGGATCTACGCCTCCACCGACGAGGTGATCGCTCTCGCCCGTGAGGCCGCGGCCGCGGGAGGGCGCTACATCAGCCACATGCGGAGCGAGGACCGCGCGCTCTGGGAAGCGGTGGACGAGACGATCCGCATCGGCCGCGAGGCGGACATCCCCGTCCAGATCTCGCACATGAAGCTGGCCATGAAGTCGCTGTGGGGGCGGGCGGACGAGCTCATCGCCCGCCTCGATCGGGCGCGCGCCGCGGGCGTGGACATCACCGCCGACGTGTACCCGTACACCTACTGGCAGTCCACCATGACGGTCCTGTTCCCCGAGCGGGACTTCCACGACCGGGCCGCGGCCGAGTTCGCGCTGCGGGAGTTGGCGCCCCCGGAAGGGATGCTGATCGCCCGCTACGAGCCCGAGCCCGCGTACGAGGGCCGCACCCTCGCCGAGGTGGCGCGGGAGCGGGGCGAGGACCCCGTGACCACGTACATGGCGCTGGTCCAGCGGGCCGTCGCCGCGGACGCGGCCGAGAGCATCATCGCCACCAGCATGCGGGAAGAGGACGTGGTGCGGCTCCTCCGCTGGCCCCATACCAACGTGTCCTCCGACGGCGCTCTGGCCGGCGCCCATCCCCGCGGGTTCGGCGCCTTCACGCGGGTGCTGGGTCCGATGGTGCGTGACGGGCACCTGTCGCTGGAGGAGGCGGTGCGGAAGATGACCGCCCTCTCGGCCGAGCACGTGGGGCTCGGCGGGCGTGGCGTCCTGCGCGTCGGCGCCGCCGCGGACCTGGTGCTCTTCGATCCCGCGTCCGTGGTCGACCGGGCCACGCCGGCCGCGCCTCGCGCCACCAGCGAGGGCATCCGGGCCGTGTGGGTGAACGGCGACGTCGTATACCGTGACGGCGCGACGACAGCCGCGCGGCCGGGACGGGTGCTCCGCCGCGCGGACGTCCACGTCGTGCCCGCGGGCGCGTCCTCGTCGGCCGGGACAGGAGCCGAGGCTCTCGCGGTCGCCCAGGACGTGCCCGCCGCGCGGATCGATTCCATTTTCGCCACGTACGACGACACCCGCTCCCCCGGCTGCGCGCTGGGCGTGATCCGGGACGGCGAGCTCGCGTTCGCGCGCGGGTACGGGATGGCGGACTTGGAGCAGGGCGTTCCGCTATCGGAGCGGTCGGTGTTCCGGATCGGCTCCGTGTCCAAGCAGTTCGCCGCCGCGGCCACGGTCCTGCTGGCGCAGGAGGGGACCATCTCCCTCGACGACCCGGTCCGCCGCTGGATCCCCGAGCTGCCGGACTTCGGCTCCCGCTTCACCATCCGCCGCCTCCTGAACCACACGAGCGGCGTCCGCGACTACCTCACGCTGATGAGCCTGGCCGGGAAGCGGGACGAGGACTGGTACTCGGACCAGGACGTCGTCGACATCCTCGCCCGCCAGACCGCGCCGAACTTCGAGCCGGGCTCCGACCACCTGTACAGCAACGCGGGCTACTTCCTCCTCTCGCAGATCGTGAAGCGGGCCTCGGGGAGGACGCTCGCCGAGTACGCCGCCGAGCGCATGTTCCGGCCGCTCGGCATGCGCGACACGCATTTCCACGACGACCCCACCCGCATCGTGCCGCGTCGCGCGGTCGGTCACGCCTCGCTCGATGACGGCGGCTATCGCATCAGCACCACCACGCTGCCCATGGTCGGCGACGGGGGCATCTTCACGTCCATCGAGGAGCTCATTCTCTGGGACCGGAACCTCGATGATGGGGCGACGGTGGGCGGCCCGGACTTCGTCGCGGAGCTGCACCGCCGCGGCATACTGAGCTCCGGCGACACACTGGATTACGCGATGGGCCTCGCGCATGGCTCCCATCGGGGGCTCCGAACCGTCTCCCATGGGGGCTCGTTCGTGGGCTTCCGCGCCGCCTCCCTCCGCTACCCGGACGAGCGGGTCTCGATCTACACGCTCTGCAACCGCGCCGATGCCGACCCCATGGAGTTGGCGCGCCGCGTGGGCGAGGTGGTGCTCGGCGGGCGGATGACGCCGCCGACCGCGGCGTCGGGTGGGAGCCGACCGGCCCCTCCGCGAGCGGACACCCTCCCCCTGCCCGCGCGCGACGCCGCATCGTACGCCGGCGCCTACGACTCGGACGAGCTGGACGCGCGCTACCGGATCGTCGCCGATGGAGCGGATCTGCGCCTGGAAGTGGGCAACTGGCTGGACGGGCCGATGGTGCGCATCGGCGAGGACCTCTTCCGCCGCGGAGGGCTCACGCTGCGCTTCCAGCGGGAGGCGGGTCGCGTTACCGGATTTCTGCTCGACGCCGGGCGGGTCCGGGGGATCCGCTTCGCGCGCGTCGACGGGCCGTCGAGAGCGCGGTGAGGGGCGTCCCGCGCGAACCCTTCACCCGCCTTCCGGCGTATCAGGGACGAAGCGAGTTGTCGGAACCCCGCCCGGTCGCTACCGTGCGGGGCTTCTTTCTCACCCAATTCGAAACGATCCATGAGCATGAGCCTGTGCGCACCGCGGCGGGGACTCCCCGTCCTTCTCCTCCCGCTCCTCGCCGCGTGCGGCGGGCCCGGAGCCCCCGCGACGGCACCGGTGGCGCCCACGCCCGAGGCGGCTGCGGAGGCGGCCGCGGCGACGATCACCGCGCAGGACATCGGCCGGCGGATCCACGCCCTGGCCCATGACTCCGCGCGGGGCCGCGACACGCCGAGCCCCGAGCTGGAGAAAGCCGCGACGTACCTGGCGGAGCAGTTTCGCGCCATGGGGCTCCAGCCGGCCGGAGAGGCGGGCACGTTCATCGACCGCTGGGATTACGACCTCGTCAGCGCCGACGAGGAGCAGACCTTTATCAGGGTCGACGGGGCGTCCTTCTCTCCGATCTACGGACGTGACTTCTTCATGGTCATCGGGAACCAGCCGTCCACGTCGACCGGCGCCTTCTACGTGGGCCGCGCCGGCGAGACCGGTCCGATCCCGGCCGAGGCCCGGGACCGGATCCTCATCTTCGACGCCCGGGGCGCGGAGCTCGGGCCGGAGTGGCAGCAGAGGCTGCTGGCGGCCGTCCAGGGCGGGATGATGAGCGGCGCCGCCGGGGTGGTGGTCATCCTCGACCCGGCGTTCGAGAGCAGCCTGGTCGGGCAGCTCGCCGAGGCGACGATCGCCCAGCAGGCGCCCATCCCGGTGGTCGGGATGACGGACGAGGCGGCGCGGCGGCTGGTTTCCGCCGCGGGCGGAGACCTGGCGGCCCTCCGCGCCGCCGGCGCCCCGGCCCAGCTCGGCGCCACCCTCCAGATCGCGGGCGCCCGGGTCGAGGAGCGGCACACGCCGCCCAACGTCGTCGCCATGCTCCGGGGCTCGGACCCGGTCCTGCGCGACACCTACGTGGTCCTCACGGCCCACTTCGACCACGTAGGCGTCGGGAACCCGGACGCCTCGGGCGACTCCATCTACAACGGCGCGGACGACAACGCGTCCGGCACCGCGGCGGTTCTCGAGATGGCGGAGGCGTTCGCGTCGCTGCCCGAGGCCCCCGGCCGATCGGTGATCTTCCTGGCGGTCAGCGGCGAGGAGAAGGGGCTGCTGGGCGCGTCGGCGTGGGTCGAGAGCCCCACCGTGGACATCGAGCAGGTCGTCGCCAACATCAACCTGGACATGGTGGGGCGGAACACGCCGGACACGATCATCGGGATCGGCCAGGAGTACTCGGACCTGGAGGAGGTCGTGCAGCGCATCACCGCCGCCCACCCCGACCTCGGCCTGACCGTCATCCTGGATCCGAACCCGGAGGAGATGTTCTTCTTCCGGAGCGATCAGCTCGCGTTCATCAAGATGGGGATCCCCGCGGTCTTCTTCACGACGAGCGAGCACGAGGACTATCACAAGCCCAGCGACGAAGCGGCCAAGATCGACAACGACAAGGCCGCCCGCGTGGCCCGGCTCGGCTTCTATCTCGCCTACGCCATCGCCACGGAGGCCGACCCGCCGGCGTGGACGCCCGAGGGGTGGCGGAAGGTGGAGCAGATCCTCCAGCAGTCGCCGTTCTAGGCGGTCGGAGGCACACGGCCGGGAGCGTCCATCATCCCACCTCGTGCATCCGCGCCCGCTCGCCGTAGCGCGTCTCCAGCTCCCGCCGGTAGGCGGCGTGCTCCGGACGCCGGAGCTCCGGATCGCTCTCGACCACCGCCTGCGCTTCCCGCCGCGCGGTGATGAGCAGCTCCTCGTCCTTCTCGTGGTCGAAGAAGCGGAAGTCCGGGAGCCCGTGCTGCTTCGCGCCGAACAGGTCGCCCATCCCCCGCAGTCGCAGGTCCGCCGCCGCGATCTCGAAGCCGTCATCGGTCTCCGCCAGGATCCGGAGCCGCTCCATGGAATCGGGGCCGCCCGTGGCGATCAGCACGCACCAGCTCTGCTCCGCGCCGCGCCCGATCCGGCCCCGCAGCTGGTGCAGCTGTGAGAGCCCGAACCGCTCCGCGTGCTCGATCACCATGACCGTGGCGTTCGGCACGTCGATGCCCACCTCGATCACTGTCGTCGAGACCAGCACCTGGATCTCGCCGGCGACGAACCCCCGCATGACCGCGTCCTTCTCCTCCGCCGCCATCTGGCCGTGCACCAGCCCCACGCGCAGATCGGGGAAGACCTGCGAGGACAGCAACTCGTGCTCCGCCGTCGCGGACTTGAGGTCGACCTTCTCCGACTCCTCGATCAGCGGGTAGACCACGTAGGCCTGCCGCCCCGCCGCGACCTGCTCCCGCACGAAGTCCCACACCTTCCCACGCGCGGACTCCGGCCGCAGCCCGGTGCGGATCGGCTTGCGTCCGGGCGGCCGCTCGTCCAGCACGCTGACGTCCAGGTCGCCGTACAGCGTCAGGGCCAGCGACCTGGGGATCGGCGTCGCCGACATCACCAGGACGTCCGGCGCCTCGCCCCGCTCCGCCAGCACCATCCGCTGCCGCACCCCGAACCGGTGCTGCTCGTCGATGATGGCCAGCCCAAGCCGCGCGAACTCGACCCCTTCCTGGATCAGCGCGTGGGTCCCGACGACGACCCGCGCCGCGCCGCCCGCCGCGGCGCCGCGCGCCGTCTCCCGCTCCCGCCTCCCCTGCCGGCCGAGCATCAGCGCGATCTCGAGGTCAACGCCGGCCAGGAGGTCCCGCAGCGTACGGTAGTGCTGCTCCGCCAGGAGCTCGGTCGGTGCCATGAGCGCCGACTGGAACCCGGACTCGGCCGCCAGCAGCATGGCGAGGAGCGCCACCACGGTCTTCCCGGACCCCACGTCCCCCTGCAGCAGCCGGTTCATCCGCCGTGGTGCCGCCATGTCCTCGAAGATCTCCCGGACCGCCCGGGTCTGGGCCTCCGTCAGCGTGAACGGCAGCGCTTCGTGGAAGGGGCGGAGCAGCGCGTTCGTGCGCCGGAACGGGATCCCCGGCCGCTGGCGCGCGTGCTCGAGGCGAGCCCGCGCGTGGAGGAGCTGGAGGAAGAACAGCTCGCCGTATGCCAGCCGCCGTCGGCCCTGCTCCGCCGCGGCGATCGTATCCGGCCGGTGCAGCACCGTGAGGGCCTCGCCGAGGGGCGGAATGCCGATCCGCTTCAGGTGCTCCGCCGTGAAGGGCTCCTCCTCCCTCGCCACGGACAGCATCGGGTCCAGGTTCTCCTCGATGATCTGCCGGAGGAGCTTCTGGGAGAGGCCTTCGGTCGACGGGTAGATCGGCAGGACCTTCCCGCCGTCGGCCCCGTCGTCCCGATCCAGCACCACGTACTCCCGCGGCTGGATCTGGCGGCCGTGGAAGAAGCGGACGGGCCCGGCCACGAGCAGACGGTCCCCCTTCTGAATCGTGCGGTCCAGGAACGGCTGGCCGGGCCAGGAGCACTCGATCAGGCCGCTGGCGTCGCGGATCACGGCCTGGAAGATCCGCAGCCCCTTGCGCGTCGGCAGCACTCCCTTGCTCACCACCTCACCGATTACGGTGGCGTCCATCCCCACCTTGAGCGTCGCGATGGCGGTCACGGTGCTGGCGTCCTCGTACCGGCGGGGAACGTGGAGGAGGAGGTCGCGGGCGCTTCGGATCCCCAGGCGGTCGAGCTGCTCCGCCCGTCTGGGTCCGACCCCCTTGAGGTACTGGACCGGTCGGTCCAGGAGGAACCTCTTCGCGTTCACGTCACGCCCTCACCCCGCCAGCAGGTCCCGGCTGAAGGCCCGGGCGTCGAACTCCTCCAGGTCGCCCTTCCCCTCTCCGGTCCCCACCAGCTTCACGGGCAGATCCAGCTCCTGCTTCAGCGCCACGACCACGCCCCCTTTCGCCGAGCTGTCCAGCTTCGCCAGCGCCAGCCCCGACAGCTCCAGCGCCGCGTTGAACCGCGTCGCCTGCCGCACCGCGTTCTGCCCCACGGTCGCGTCCAGCACCAGGAGCGTCTCGTGGGGGGCACCCTCGACCTTCCGCTCGATCACGCGGCCGACCTTCGACAGCTCCGTCATAAGGTCACCCTGCGTGTGCAGGCGACCGGCGGTGTCGACGATCACCGTGTCCGCCCCCCTCTTCCGCGCTGCGTCCAGGGCGTCGAACGCCACCGAGGCCGGGTCCGCGCCCGGGTGGGCGCCCACGAACTCGCTCCCCGTCCGTTCGGCCCAGATCCTGAGCTGGTCGATGGCCCCGGCCCGAAAGGTGTCGCCGGCGGCGAGGACGACGCGGTCGCGGCTGCGGCGCAGCCGCTCGGCCAGCTTCCCGATCGTCGTCGTCTTCCCCACGCCGTTCACTCCCACCACCAGGATCACGGCGAGCTCGCCCCGCGGAGGGAGGTTCAGCGACGGGTCCGAGCGGCCCGAGCGCAGGATCCGCTCGATCTCATCCGACACGGCGGCGCGGAACTCCTTCTCGGTCCGCACCGTTCCGGACCGCGTGAGCCCCTCCACGTGGTCGACCAGCCGCAGCGTCGCTCCGACGCCGAAGTCGCTCGCCAGCAGCAGCTCCTCCAGCCGCTCGAGAGCCCCCTGGTCCAGCCCACCCTCCATGACCACCCCCACATCCGTGAGGGCGATCTCCTTCACCCGCTGCCAGAGGCTCTTCCGCTCCTCGCCCGTCCTGTACAGTCTGTTCGCCACCGTGCTGCCAATCCCTTCCGTTCGTTTCCCTTACCTCAGCCCCCACCTGCGACGGAGCACCCACTCCACGCACAGCAGCAGCACCACCAGCGCGTACGGCCACGCGCTCGCACGCAGCGGTCGACCCGAACCCGCGCGCCGCGCCCCCTCGCTCCCGTCCTGCGCCCCCTCCAGCGACACGGCCGGCCGGGTGAACTCCCGGGAAAAGCTCTCGACCGTGAGCTCCCCGGCAGCCGCCGAGGTCCCGCCGTCGGCTCCGTACGCCCGCGCCTCGTACCGGTAGTGGCCGGGAGGAAAGACCCCGGCCACGGCTTCCGCGTTCCGGACCGGCACGACCGCGTCCCGCGCCGACCGCCCGCCCGCCGGCGGGGAGAGCCGCAGCCGCACCGAGTCGGTCGCGGGTGGCACGCGGAACCGCACCGGCTCCCCTCTCGCCACGACCCGGTCGACCGGTGCGACGCCGTCGCCCACGCCGGCCCGGCTCTCCTCCACCAGCCACCCCGCGACCGCCGACCAGAAACGATCATAGGTTTCCCGGGCCGCACCACCCGCGAAAGCCCACCGCCAGTACCCGTCGCCGAGGGCCACCGCGATCCTGCGCCCGTCCCGAGTCCCCGCCAGGAGGACCGGCCGGGCCGGGCCACGACGCCCGAGCCTGGCCTCCATCGGCGCCCACCAGCCGGGGGGCGGCTCCGGGGTGCGGAGCGCCCGCAGAGGCGGCGCGTCACCGGGCTCGAGCCCCGCCATGAGCGGGGCGACCGGTGACGACGGGATCTCCGCCGCCGGATACCAGTCGCCCGCACCCTCCGGTCCCGGTGCGAACGGCAGCCCCTCCACCGTGGCGCCGGCGGGGAGCACCAGCACCCGCGACGCCTGGCCGGCCGCATCGCGGGCCCACGAGGGCGAGCCGGGACCCAGCCCGTGCAGCACCACGAGGTCCGCCGCCTGGACCGCTCGCCTCGCGCTGTTCTCCGACGCCCGCATCCCCGCCTCGGCTCCCGAGCCGAGCTGGACGAAGCGCCCCTCCGGAAGCACCATCCACCCGCGCACGGGCACGCCCAGCGCGCGCTCCAGCACCGGGAGCAGGAAGCGCGGCTCCTGGTCGGGGCGGAAGCTCACCAGCGCCACCCCCGCCGGGTCATCGTCGATCCGCACGTACACGCTACGGCCGTCGTCATCCGACACCCCGTCCGTCTCCTCCAGCGCCGCCTCCAGCCGGACGGGCCCGGCGGCCGGCGCACGGGGCGTGAATCGCAGCGTGGTGGCGGCCAGGCGCCCCGCCGTCGGCGCCTCGACGCGCGCCCTCGCCAGCTCCCGCGCGCCCTGCCGCAGGACCACGGTGAGCGAGTCCTCCACGGCACCCATCGCCGCCACCGACACGCTCACACCCGATTCCTCCCCCACTTCCATCCACCCCGGCGCCTCAACCTCCACGATGCCGGCGTTCGGCTCCACGCTCTCGCCGACCGTGCGGACATCCACCGCCAGCCCGGCCCGCGCGGCCAGCCCCAGCGCCTCCGCCGCGTCCTCCACACCGCCGTCGGTGACCACGACGACGCGCCGTGCCCCCGTCTCCGCCGCCGCGCGGACCGCCGGCCCCAGCCGCGTGGACACCGCGTCCGGCTCGCTTTCGCCGGGTCCCGCCTCCACGTCGTCGTCTCCGAACCGCAGGACGCCGTCGGCGTCGATGGCCGCCGTGACCTGGCGAGCCGCCTCCCACCGTGTGCCGCCGTCCTGCTCCGCCATCCTCATGCTGAGCGACGCGTCCAGGAGGACCACCGTCCCGGCACGCCCCGCCGCTCCCGCGGCCGCCGGGAGCACCGGGTCGAACAGGAGGAGGATCAGAATCCCGAGCGTCGCCGCACGGAGCGCCACGAGTAGCCCCCGCCCCCGCCCCGCCGGCTCACGCAGGCGGTAGTGCAGGACGACCGCGGCCACCGCGGCCGCCGTGATGAAGGCGTAAAGCGCCCAGGCGATTGGATCCATGGCTGTGTGCGAACCGATGATGCCGGGATGCGACGCGTCGACAGATGCGGCGGGCACCGTGGCCCCGCGAGCCGGAACGTGGCGGAACCGCCCCCGCGTCGCCAGTACGCGGGGACGGGGCGCGGCCCCGGCGCCGCGACGGGCTCAGTTCGTGGAGAGAGCGTCCGCTTCGAGGAGAGCGTCCGCTGCGAGGAGAGCGTCCGCTCGGAGGGGACCTTCCGGCTGTGGGAGGCTGGCCGCGGACAGCAGGATCGCGCGCTGCTCCGTCAGGAGACGGAAATCCTCCATCTGCGACCGCGGCACGGGGGGCGCCGCCGGGAGGCGGACGGTCCGCGGGTCCACCGGCTCGCCGAAGCGCCGGAACTCGTAGTGCAGGTGCGGCGCGGTCGCCAGCCCCGTCGCGCCGGAGTACCCGATGGTCTCCCCCTGCTTCACCCGCGTCCCCCGCCGGAGCCCCTTCTGGAACCGGCTCAGGTGGGCGTAGCGGGTCTCGTAGCCGTTTCCGTGGTCGATCTTCACCAGGTTGCCGTACCCGCCGTCCCACGCGGCGAACGAGACGACGCCGTCCGCCGTCGTCAGGATGGGGGCCCCGTATCCCGTGCCGTAATCGGTCCCCAGATGTGGCCGGGTCCGCTTCAGCACCGGGTGATAGCGCCGCCAGTTGAAGTTCGACGTGATCCGCGGGTACGCCACCGGATAGCGACGGAACTGGAGCCGCAACGAGCGGCCCTTTTCGTCGTAATAGTCGCCGCCGTCACCATGGGCGTCGTAGAAGACGGCCGGGAGCGAGGTGTTCTGGTTCACGATCTCGGCCACCAGCACACGGGAGGCCCGGGACGTGCCGTCGGGCCGCGCCTCCCGCTGGTACACCACGCGGAAGCTGTCCCCCGAGCGGATGTCTCGGGAGAAATCCAGCTTCCATCCGTAGATGTGCGCCAGCTGCCAGACCAGCGACTCCCGCTCCTTCCGCGGCAGCTCCACCCCCGGGTGGTCCAGTACCGCCTGGTAGATGCTGCCGCCCTCCCCCAGCACCGCGGCCAGATACACCGTGTCGACCACCGTCGGCGTCACCACCATCTGCCCCGTCCACCCCACCGAGTTCCGACTCAGCCGCACGGTGCTGTCCGCGTTCAGCGACACCTCCACCGTCCGCGGCGAGCCCGACTCCGTCCACCGGCGCACGAGGATCGACGTGTTCGGCAGCAGACGCCGCGGGTCGACCTGCTCCCGCACCGCCAGCACCAGACTACTCAGGTCCGGCCCCCCGAGCGCCGCGCGCGTCAGGACTTCCGAGAGCGTCTCCCCACGCCCGAGCACGTGCGCCTCCACCGCCTCGGCCGGCGGGGCGTACTGCGCCTCGAGGACGGGAGCGCGGACCGCGGGGTCGGGCGCCGGCTTCGGGTTCGCCACCGCGAACCCGGCCACCCAGACGCCGAGGAACGCGAGCCCCAGCACACGCAAACGGATCTTCATCGATCCTCCCTGAGGGACTGGCGTCAGTCCATTTGCCGACGGATGAATGTCGGAATATCTAGGTCCGTCAGCTGGTGCCTCGCAAGGGGACGCTGCGGAGGCCGGGGAAACGGCATCGCGTCCACCACCGGCTCGACACGCTCCACGGGCGGCGCGACACGCGGCTCGGTAATGTAACCATTTCCACCGTTCCCGTGGGCATTGCCGTGAGCATTCCCGTGGCCGCTGCCGCTGCCCGCGGCGACCATGACCCGCTCCTGGCGGGCGAACGTGGGCCGGAGGATCTGCCCGCCCCGCTCGTCCTCCTGGACCAGCCCGGTGGCGATCACCGTGACCCGCACCTCACCCTGAAGGTTCGCGTCGTGGACGGCGCCGAAGATGATCTCGGCGTCGTCGCCGGCCGCCTCCTGGATGATCGACGCGATCGTCGTCACCTCGTCGATGGTCAGGTCCATTCCGCCGGTGATGTTGATCAGGACGCCCTGCGCGCCGCAGATCGAGACGTTGTCCAGCAGCGGACTCGAGATGGCCTCCTGCGCCGCGTCCACCGCCCGGTTCTCGCCCTCGCCATAGCCCGTGCCCATGAGCGCCGGTCCCCGGCTCGCCATGACGGTACGGACGTCCGCGAAGTCCACGTTCACCTCGCCGGTGACGTGGATCAGGTCGCTGATCCCCCGCGTCGCGTGCAGGAGCACCTCGTCGGCCTTCTTGAGCGCGTCCCGGAAGGACGTGCCCTTCCCCACCACGCTCAGCAGACGCTCGTTCGGAACGACGATGACCGTGTCGGCGGTCCGCTTGAGCTCCCCGAGCCCCTGCTCCGCCTGACGCATCCGCTTCTTCCCCTCGAAGAGGAACGGCCGCGTCACCACCCCGATGGTCAGCGCGCCCATCTCCCGCGCCATCTCCGCGATCATCGGCGCCGCGCCTGTGCCCGTGCCGCCGCCCATCCCGGCGGTCACGAATACCAGGTCCGCCCCGTCCAGCGCGCGGCGCACCTCATCCCGGCTCTCCTCTATGGCCTGCCGCCCGATCTCCGGCCGGGCTCCCGCGCCCAGCCCCCGGGTCAGCTTCTTCCCGATCTGGATCTTCAGCTGCGACTTGCTCTGCTTCAGAGCCTGCGCATCCGTGTTGACGCTGATGAACTCCACGCCCTCCAGGTCCTCGTCGATCATCCGGTTCACGGCGTTCCCGCCGCCTCCGCCCACACCGACGACCTTCATGCGCGCGTTCTGCGCCGCCGCTTCCTCGAATTCGAAGATCATCATG
>JAHWKI010000080.1 GCA_019347975.1 Gemmatimonadota bacterium | reverse complement strand
GTCATCCCCGTCCGCGATGGTCAGCACGATGCCATCGTCGCTCCAGACGGCGTGGCCGTCGTAGCCGACCCGGGCCGAGACCAACCCCCGCAGCGCCAGCGCCCACGGCGCGTGGACCCGGGCGCCGAACGGGGTGAGGATGCACACGCGCCAGTCGCCCAGCTCGTCGCGGAACCGCTCGATGACGGCATCCCGGTCCGTCGGCACCACGCTGACCTCGCGCTGCTCCGCCACGTACGCGAGCAGGTTCGCCGCGGCTTTCTCGTCCAGGCCGTATCGCTCGGAGAGGTACAGACGCCCCGCCGGGGCGTCTGTACCGCCCTCGCGCAGCATCATCTCCACCTCCCTCGCGAACGCCCCAAGCGCCCGCCCCAGCTCCAGCGGACGACCGGGTCCTTCCCCCTTCCAGAACGGCAGCCGTCCCGGCTCGCCCGGCGCCGGGTCCACGATCACCCGGTCGCGGGTGATCTCGCGGATCCGCCACGTGCTCGCGCCCAGCGTGAACGTCTGCCCCGGCTGGGACTCGTGGACCATCTCCTCGTCCAGCTCCCCCACCCGCGGGCCCTCCTCGCCCAGGTACACGGCGTAGAGGCCGCGATCGGGGATGGTCCCCGCGTTCACGGCGGCGAGCATGCGGGCGCCCCGTCGCCCCTCGATCACGTCACGCTCGCGGTCCCAGTTGATGCGCGGCCGGAGGTCGGCGAAGTCGTGGGACGGGTAGAGCCCGGAGAGCATGTCCAGGACGGCGGTCAGCGCCGAGTCCGGCAGGTCGCGGAAGTTGGCGGCCCGGCGCACCGTCGCCGCCAGCTCGGCGACGGGCCACGGCTGGACCGCGGTCATGGCCACGATGTGCTGCGCCAGCACGTCCAGCGGGTTCCGGGGCACCCGGAGCGACTCGATGGCGCCCTCCCGCATCCGCCGCGCGACGACGGCCGCCTCGAGCAGGTCACCCCGGTGCTTGGGGAAGACGCGCCCAATGCTGGGCTCGCCCACCTGGTGCCCGGCCCGACCCACCCTCTGGAGCCCGCTCGCCACGGAGCCCGGCGACTCGACGAGCACGACCAGGTCCACGGCGCCCATGTCGATCCCGAGCTCCAGCGAGCTGGTGGCGACGATGGCCGGCAGCGTCCCCGCCTTCAGCGACTCCTCGATCTCCCGCCGCTGCTCGTGGGCCAGGCTGCCGTGGTGCGCCCGAACCAGCTCCTCCCCCGCCTGCTCGTTCAGACGCTGCGCCAGCCGCTCGCACAGCCCGCGGCTGTTCACGAAGATGATCGTGCTGCGGTGCGCCCTCACGAGCTTCAGGATCTCCGGGTAGACCGCCGGCCAGATCCCGTACTGCCGCGTCGTCTCCTCCTCCTCGACGAGCATCAGCGACCCGCTCGGCGCCTGCCCCTCGGGCACCACCGCGTACCCCCCGTCCTCCGTCTCGACCACCGGCCGGGTCATGTCCTCCACCGGCACCACCACGCCCAGGTCCAGCAGCGGCGGGACGTGGGCGTCCACCACCGTCACGGGGCGGTCCCCGCCGAGGAACCGCGCCACCTCGTCCGCCGGGCGGGCGGTGGCCGACAGGCCGATCCGCTGCGGGTCCTCGTCCGCCAGCCCCGCCAGCCGCTCCAGGCTCAGCGCCAGGTGCGCCCCGCGCTTCGTCGCCGCCATGGCGTGGATCTCGTCGACGATGATCCACTTCACCGTCCGGAACGTCTCCCGCGCCTGGGACCCCAGAAGCAGGAAGAGGGACTCGGGTGTGGTCACCAGGATCTCGCCGGGATTCCGGGCCTGCCGGCGCCGGTCCGCCGGCGGGGTGTCGCCCGTCCGGATGTCCACGCGCGGCGCCCGGAAGGGCTCTCCCAGCCGCGCGGCCGTCCGCTCGATCCCGATGAGGGGCGTCCGGAGGTTCCGCTCGATGTCGTAGACCAGCGCCTTCAGCGGGGAGACGTAGACGACGCGGACACCCTCCTCCGCGCCCGCTTCGAGACGGCCCAGGCGGTCGAGCGCATAGAGGAAGGCGGCCAGCGTCTTCCCGCTCCCGGTCGGTGCGATCAACAGCGTGTGCTCGCCCTCGTGGATGCGCGCCCAGCCGCGGGCCTGCACCTCGGTGGGCGCGGCGAACGCGGCGTCGAGCCAGTCGCGGGTCGCGGGTGTGAGGAAGTCCAGAACGGTTCGGGTCACCGGGGAATCCGTCGATCGCGCGCGTGCGCGAGGCTTTCGAGTACCCCGCGTCGGCACGGCGGGTCCGGCACGTGTGCGGCCTCCCCGTTCGTCGGACCGTTCACCGGCGCGGCCCCAGCCCGGGAGGATGGCGCTGCAGGTAGACGCGCATCAGCGGCTTCACCGACAGCCCGTGCACCACGATCGACGCGGCGACCACGCCCACGGTGATGCCCATCAGCAGCCTGGCCACGCCGTCGGGGACGCCGCGGGAGATGGCGAAGGACAGGTAGTAGATCGAGCCGATGCCGCGGATGCCGAACCACCCCACCAGACTCCGCTGGAGCCCCGTCAGCCCGCTCCCCACCACCACCGGCACCACCGCCAGCGGCCGGACGACCAGGAAGAGGAGCGGCGCGAACCACACCAGCGGCCACACGAGGCTGGCCGGCAGGAGCATGCCGCCCACCAGGAGCACCACGCCGACGGTGCCGATCCGCTCGAGCTGCTCGCTGAACCCGAGCACCGCCTGCGCCATGTACGCCGGCGCGGTATCGGGATCCGTCGCGTCCTCCTCCGCTTCCTCGCTCTCGCTGGCCGCCTGCACCGACGGCGGCGGCTCCGCCTCCCCCGTGTGCCGGCGCTCGATCCGTCGCACGGCCAGACCCGCGGCGAAGACGGCCAGGAAGCCGTAGGAGTGGATGAGGAGCGCCACGCCGTACGAGAGCGTGATCAGGCCGAGGGCGAGGAAGTCGTCCAGGCCGAGGGCCTCGCGGTGCTCCCGGCGCAGGTAGATCACCAGCCTGCCCACCGCCGTTCCCAGCAGCGCGCCGACCGCGATGCCGGCGCCGATGGCCCAGACCACGTCCACAGCCCACCAGCGCCAGCCGCCGACCCCCAGGTCGTGCAGCCCCAGCAGCCCCAGACCGAGCATCACGAACGGGAAGGCGGTCCCGTCGTTCAGCCCCGCCTCGCCCGTGAGGCTGAAGCGGAGCCGGTCGTGGTCCGTGGGCTCGTCCACCTGGACGTCCGACGCCAGGACCGGGTCCGTGGGCGCCAGGACCGCCCCCAGCAGCACGGCGGCGCCGATCGGCAGACCCAGCGCCAGCCATCCCACCAGCGTGATCAGGCCGACGGTCAGCGCCATCGAGCCGAACGCCAGCGCCACCGGCAACACCCATCGCCACTCCGTCAGCGGCGCCCGCAGCTTGAGCCCGGCGGCGAAGAGGGAGACGATCACGACCACCTCGGTCAGCCGCTCCAGCAGCTCGGCCTGCTCGACGGGGTCGAGGGCAAGGAGCCCCAGCCCCAGCGGACCGAGCGTCACCCCTCCGGCCAGGTACAGCATGGCCGTGCTGAGGGGCAGCCGGCGCAGCACCGAATCGGAGAGCGCCATGGCCACCAGCAGAACACCAACCACGATGTACCAGAGTATTGCGGTCATTCGTCCTGTTCATGGCGTTTCCCGGGTATCCCGCTGCCCGGGTCGTCAAGGATCGGTCCAGACCGCCTGATGGCACACGTCTTCCATTCCCGCTCCTCGAGCCGAACCCGAACAGCGGACACCCGTGCAACTCGACTTCGCCGCGCCCCTCAAGGGCCTCTTCGCCGGGATCACCGGCACCATCGCCACGACGCTGGCGCTCCGCCGCGTCCTCCCCCGCCTCCTCCCCCGCCCGGCCCGGCCGGACTTCCTCCCGGAGCTCGTGGTCGGAGGAATGGAACGGCGCTGTCCGCCGAGCCGGCGGGAGCCCTGACATGAGGGCCGGGGCCACCCGGGGAGCGCTCGCGGGCGGAGGCATCATCCTCGCCGGCTTCGCGCTGATCGCGCTCCTCGTCCTGGTGCTCGGGAACGGCACCACCGACCCGGTCGCCGAGCAGAGCGAGCGGCTGGTGTGCCATGTCCTCACCGGCGGCGCCGCGCTCCCGAACGTCGCCGGGGAGAGCAGCGGGCTCGCGCGAGGCGTCCGCGACCCCGCGCTGTTCTGGACCCACAACGATTCCGGCGACGACCCCGTCCTCTACGCCATCGCCGAGGGCGGCCGGCTGGCGGGCTCCGTGGCGGTCGAGGGAGCCGAGGCGCGGGACTGGGAGGATATCGAGTCGGCCCCCTGCCCCGGCACCGGTGAGCCGTGCCTCTACATCAGTGACACCGGCGACAACGCCGCCGAGCGCGACCGGGTCGCCGTCTACGTCGCCCCCGAGCCTGATGCCGGCGCGGGCTCCGTCACCGCCTCGGCGATCCACCTCCGCTATCCCGAGGGGCCCCGGGATGCCGAGGGGCTGTTCCTCGTCGACGGCCGGATCCACCTGGTCACGAAGGGCCGTGAGGGGCCGATCCGCCTCTACCGCGTTCCCGAGGGCGTGACGCCGGGGGCGACGGCGACGCTGGAGGCAGTCGCCGATATCTCACCCCGACCGGGCACGTCCGCGGACTACGTGACCGCGGCCACGGCGACTCCCGATGGCCGCTGGATCGCCATGCGGACCTATCGCGAGCTCCTCGTCCTCGAGGCCGCCCCGCTCCTCGCCGGCGCTCCCGGGCCGGCGCGTCGCTACGACCTCGCGCCGCTCGCGGAGGTGCAGGGCGAGGGCCTGGTGATGGACGACGAGGGCGGCGTCTGGCTCACCAGCGAAGGGGGACGCGGCGCGCCGCCCGCGTGGAGCAGACTCGTTTGTGAGCTCTAGGGCGCGTGGAGCGGTACCGTCGCTGGGGGAGTCCTTCCTCGCGGGCATGGTGCTCGAGTGGGGGTGATTCGCGGACCTTTCGGGATACCGGGCGTTCACTTCCAGCTCTTCCGCCACGCGGGGGAATGGGGGACGTGGGAGTGATCTCGCTTCGCGAGGAGCGCCGCTACGCGGCGCACACCCGGTCCCCCACGTCTCCAGCCGAAGGATGACGGAAGAAGAAGTCACGGGCCGGGAGGCGCCCGCGTATCACCCCCACTCGGCCCGCGGCGAGAGCACCTTTCCCTACCGCAGCATCTCCCGGAACGAAGGCATCTCGATTCCCACGAAGAACTCCCCGAACTCACCGTACCGCGCGCTGGCCTCGTCGTACCGCAGCTCGGTGACGATCCGCTTGATCTCCAGCGGATCGCGCGCGAACAGCGTGACTCCCCACTCCCAGTCGTCGAAGCCCACCGAGCCGGTGATGATCTGGAAGATGCGGCCGGCGAACCGCCGTCCGGACATACCGTGCTCCCGCATGAGGAGGTTCCGCTCGGCGACCGGCAGGGCATACCAGTTGTCCGGATGCACGCGCCGCTTCGTCATGGGATAGAAGCTGACGTAGCGCATCCCCTCGGGGACCTCAGGGTACAGGCGCGTCCGTATGTGGGCGCTCCCGCGCTCCGCCTCCATCAGCTGCTCCAGAAGCTCCTCGTGCTCCTTCGACCCCGGCTCCTCCTCCTCCGCCGCCTGGGCCGTGGCCGAATACAGCCCCGTCTCGGTGACCGACGTGTAGTCGTACTCCAGGCGCAGGAGCGGGCCCAGCGGCGAGCGGCGGATCCGCAGCGAGGCATCGGCCAGCTCGTCCAGGGTCGTGCGGAAGTGGATCAGCATGAAGTCCGCGCCGCCACCGACGAGCCGGAACGCCGCGGACCAGCCGCCGGCCGACGGCTTCGCCAGCGCCCCGAGGAGGGCGTCGGCCTCTGCGCCCACCAGCTCCCGCTCCGCCGCGGGCGCCGCGCCCATGGCGGACCAGTCCATCGAGAACATCTGGTGCAGGGCGTACCAGCCTTCGAGGCTGGCCGGAGGTAGCTCGGACATGATCGATGCGTCGCTCGGCTCGGGTGAATCGCGCCGGAAACCTCTACCCGGTGCCGCGACGTCGCAAGCAGCCCGCGCTAGCGGAACGCCCGCGCCGCCTGGACGAGGAGCGCCACCGTTCCCCACGCGAGCGCCGCGGCCACTCCGAGGTCCACGATGCTACGCCACGGCTCCGGGAACGAGCGGACGACGAGCACCGCCACCACGATGGCGGCGACCCCCGCCCACGACCGCAGCGTCGTCCGCCGTGATCCTCCCACCAGGCCCATGCCGTAGAGCGGGGCCAGGACCACGTCCCGGCGGCGGGCTCCGCGCCGGAGCTCCCCGACCCGGCGGACCACCGCGGGAACCCACCGCTCCTGCAGCGCACCCACCCCCTCGCCGTATACGAGCGCCGCCGTCAGGACCAGAAGGAGCGTCAGCTCGAGCGGGCCGAGCCCCTGCCGGAGCGTCGCCAGGCCGCGGCCTCCCAGCGCGTAGACCGCCCGCCCCAGGATCCCGGCCACACCGAGCACCGCCCACAGCGTGATCGCGGCGGTCCTCCATCCGACTGGCTCCGATGACGACATGTCCTCCCTGGAATCCCGGTGCGGCCGCACCCAACGTCGACGCCTCCAGGCGCGGTGGCAAGCGAAGCCCGCGCGCGTATGGCTTTTGCGGCCACCCCTGAGCCGATACACTCGCGCGAGAGGAGGACAGCGATGGATCGGATCATGAGGCTCGCCCTGGGCGTCTTCGTAGCCATGGCGGCCGCGGCGTGCGCGGACACGGACGTGGAGGACGCGGGCGCGCTGGGAGACACGGCCGGCACGGCGCCGGGGCTCGCGCCGGTGCCCGCCGAGCAGGTGGCGACCGACGGGGTCACGCTCGGCGTCGACACCCTCGAGGGGGCGGGGGCGTACCTGACGGACGGAGAGGGGCGCGCGCTGTACATGCTGGAGGGGGAGCCTTCCGACAGCAGCACGTGCTACGACGCGTGCGCCGAGGAGTGGCCGCCGCTCATCCCGGAAGCCGGGTCGCCGCGAGCGGGCGCCGCGCCCGTGCGGCAGGGGCTCATCGGAACCATCCAGCGCCGCGACGGCCGAACGCAGGTGACCTACGGCGGCCACGCGCTCTACTACTACCACGAGGACCGGGGCCCGGGTCAGACGTCCGGACAGGATCTGACGGACCAGTGGGGCGAGTGGTACCTGGTCACACCCGAGGGTGAGCACCTGGAGGAGAGCGGCTCCTGACCCGATCGACCTACATCACCGCCCTCGTCCTCACCGCCATCGTCATCGCCATCATCGCCGCGCTCCTGGTGGAGGCCGCGGCCGGCCCCACCTTCCGCGCGGAGGATCACGCCACGTACGCCGAGTGCGTGCGCAACATCCCGGCGGAATGGGCGCCGGGAAGCCTGCAGCGGACCGGAGCCGAGGACGCGTGTCGATACGTGCACCGGCCGAGTCGCTGATGGACCGCTGATGGAGATCGGCCTCTACACCTTCGCCGAGACGCGCCTCGATCCGGAGACCGGCCGGCAGCTCGGCGCCGGCGAGCGGCTGCGCGACCTCCTCGAGGAGATCGAGCTGGCCGACCGCCTGGGGCTCGATGTCTTCGGCGTCGGCGAGCACCACCGGCCGGATTACGCCGTTTCGACGCCCGCCGTCGTCCTCGCGGCGGCCGCCGGACGGACGGAGCGGATCCGCCTCACCAGCGCCGTCTCCGTCCTCAGCTCCGATGACCCCGTGCGCGTCTTCCAGGACTTCGCGACGCTGGACCTGCTCTCCGGCGGCCGCGCGGAGATCATGGCGGGCCGCGGGTCCTTCACCGAGTCCTTCCCCCTGTTCGGACAGGATCTCGCCGACTACGACGAGCTGTTTTCCGAGAAGCTCGACCTCCTGCTGCGCCTCCGGGAGGCCGAGCGGATCACGTGGTCCGGACGACACCGTCCGTCCATCGCCGACCGGGGCGTATACCCGCGGCCGCTCCAGAGCCCGATCCCCGTCTGGATCGCCGTCGGAGGCACGCCCGCGTCCGTAGTCCGGGCCGCCACGCTGGGCCTCCCCATGGCGCTCGCCATCATCGGCGGGGCCGCGGAGCGGTTCCGGCCCGTGGTGGAGCTGTACCGGGACGCCGCCGCCCGCGCCGGTCACGACCCCGCTTCGCTGCCCATCAGCATCAACTCACACGGCTTCATCGCGGACGACGCGAGAGCGGCCGCCGACACCGCATTCCCGCCCTACGCCGACACCATGGGCCGCATCGGCCGCGAGCGGGGCTGGCCGCCGCCGACCCGCCAGCGGTTCGAAGGCGAGGCCACCCTGCCGGGCGCCCTCTTTCTCGGCGCGCCCGACCAGATCGTGGAGAAGATCCTCTATCAGCACGATCTCTTCCGACACGACCGGTTCCTCCTCCAGCTCACCGTCGGGCCCACCCCGCACCAGAAGGTGCTCCGCGCCATCGAGCTGCTGGCGACGGAGGTCGCCCCGGTCGTCCGCCGCGAGATCGGCGGCACCCCCGAAGGCTGACCGTGGAACACCCCGTGCGATGCCCGGTACCTCCGGGGTGCCCACAGCCCGGCCGATGAGACCGCAGCACGAGAGGGAACATGTTCCGCACCGCCGTCAAGACCGCCGCGCTCCTGACCGTCCTGGCCTTCCCGGTCGCCTGCGACTCGGGGACCGAGCCGGGGCCGGTCCCGGCCTCGATCGACCTCACCGCACGCATCGATATCCTGCCCGCAGGGCAGACCTTCCCGCTGGAGACTGTGGTGGAGGATGCGAGCGGCAACCCGATCCCGGATGCCGACGTCCAGTTCGGTTCGAGCAACAACGCCATCGCCACGGTCGACGGCTCGGGAGTGGTCACCGGGACGGGGGAGGGGGACGTCACCATCAGCGCGACGGCGGGGTCGGTCAGCGACGAGGTCTCTCTCTTCATCGTTCGGTTCGACGACCCTTGCGCGGAAGCCCTCCACATCGGACTGGGCGAATCGGTCCGCGCCAGCCTCCAGGCCGGTGACTGCGTTGAGATCGTCGACGATGGCAGCTTCGTGGACCTGTGGTTCTTCGAGCTCACCCAGCGGTCGGACGTGACGGTGGACCTGTCCAGCGCCGACTTCGACGCGTACCTCTGGGTCGACAAGCTCGAGAACGACGTGCTCGTGAACGTCGGCGAGGACGACAACAGCGGGACCGGCACCGACGCCCGCGTCCTGGCCACCCTCGACCCGGGCACGTACTTCATTATCGCCAACCACCATCCGGGGGCCGACGGGGTCTACACGCTGAGCGTCACCACCGCGGTGGCCGCCGACCCGGCACTACGTGCTACGGCCGTCGATCGGACTCGGGCGCTGCCGGAGGTGCGGGTTCGGAAGCAGCGAGCCGCAGTTCGGTAGCGCGCGAGCATCATCTTCTCCGTCGCCTGGCGTCCGCGCGCCGGGCCGCGGCAGCACCGGGCGCCGGTACGCTGACGGGCGTCAGGTCAGGAGGGGAGCGGCACCCGGCACCCCCGCGATCTCGGCGTAGATCTCCTCGAGCTGCACCGCCCGATGGCCGCACGTGTGGCGGGCGCGGATCGTCTCCAGCCCGTTCGCGGCGATCCTCTGACGCTCCTCGGGGTCATCGGCCAGACGGCGGATCGCGCCACGCATCTCCTCCGGCGTCCGCACCGACAGGTAATCCTGCCCCGGCCGGAACAGCCCCTCCACGTCCGGCCACGGCGTGGAGATCAGCGGGATGCCGCTGGCCAGCGCCTCGAAGGTACGGATCGTCGGGATGCCCGGGAGCCGGTCGACGTAGGGGCCGCGCGGGATGTGGAGCGTCATGCGGGCCCGCGCGAACGCCTCGGGCACTCTGTAGTTGGCGATCCACCCGCGAAAATCGATGCCGGCCGCCTCCAGCGCCGCTCGCGCCTCCTCCGGATAGCGCACCCCGTGCACCGCGAAGCGGAGGTCCGGCATGGCCAGCGCCGAGTCCAGCAGGTACTCCTGGAATTCCCGGGTCCGCTCGTCGTCTCCCCAGTTCCCGATCCAGACCACGTCCTCGACCTTTTCGGCGTCCCGCGGGAAGAACACCGTCGTGTCCGCGGCCTCGTGGAACGTCCAGACCCGCTCCTTCCCGTACGCCGTCCGCCACAGGTCCGCCAGCGAGTCGCCGAAGGCGAGCACCCCGTCGTAATGCTCCAGGTTGAAGCGCGCCATCTGGTGCGGCACGCTGGCCGCCCGGTGGTGCGTGTCGTGGAAGAGGAGCGTGAAATCGTCCCGGCGCCGCCTGATGTGCCCGATCGCGCCCACCAGCTCCGGGTCGTTGAACTCGTGGACCAGGACCAGGTCGGCGCCCCGGGTCAGCTCGTCCACCTCCCCGAGGATCCCCTCCCAGTCACCGTAGATCCGGAGATCCAGGTCCGGGAAGAGACGCGCGAACTCGACAATCGGGCCGTGCCCGTGATCCTCCATCAGGCTCTCGGTGGACCAGTTGCTCCACCGCTCGCACGCCGTCACCTCGTGCCCGCGTGCGGTAAGCGCCCGCATGAGCCCGCGCAGGAAATGGGCGTTCCCGTGGCTCCAGTCGCTGACGATGGAGTGGACGAACAGCACGATCTTCAACGGCACCTCTCGTCTGAGCGATCCGGTGGCGCCGCGGCGTTGCACCTTCCACGCCAGTCGGCGGGCCCGGACCTCAATCGCTCCCGGGCGGCGCGGGGCGCCAGTTCACACCGAGCACCCGCGCGCCCCACGCGTGCACCTCCACGGCGCTCACCGACGCCGGATCGATCTCGAGGCGGAAGAACCGGTCGATCGAGAAGCCCAGATAATGCGCGAGCAGTGGCCGGATCACGTCGCAATGGCTGATGACCGCCACCCGCTCACGCTGGTGTCGCGCGGCCGCGTCCGCCACACCGCCGAGCGCTCGCTCCACCACCTCCGCCATGGACTCGCCGCCCGGCGGCCGCGCTGCGCTCCGCGCCTCGTTCCACTCCCGCCAGTCCGCCCGCCCCTCCAGCTCGCGCATCGAGAGCCCCGTCCACCCGCCGAAGTCCACCTCGTGGAAGGCTTCGCTGATCCTCGGCTCGATCCCCTGGCGCCCGGCGACCACACCCGCCGTCTCGCGACACCGCTCCAGCGGGCTCGTATACACCGCCGCGAGAGGCGTGCGGGCGAGCACCTCGGCGAGCCGGCGCGCCTGGGCGATGCCGGCCTCGTTCAGGTGGAGCCCCGCCGTCCGCCCGGCCAGGGTACGGCCGACGTGGTCGGCCGCGGCGTGACGGACCAGGAGAAGCCTTGTCACGGAAACGTGGTCACAGGAACAATCCTTGCGCCCCCCCTTCGGGCGGCTCGGACCGATGCGCGCGTCGGTCCGTTCATCCATCCGCGAAGCGGCCGCGTATGCTGACGTCCATAAAGATCTGGAACGAGCCGAACAACGACTCGCACTGGGACCTGGATCTGGACCCCGGCTGGACGCTGTTCTCGGATCTTCTGCGGAGCGGCGTCCAGGGCATCCGACGGCATTCCGACCTCCCCGTCGTGCTGGGCGGGATGTCGCCCATCGACGCCCGCTTCCTCCGCGTTCTGGACGGGCTCGGTGCGCTGGACGCGGTGGATGTGCTCGCCGTGCACGGATTCCCGCTGGACTGGAACCTCTGGCCGGTCGAGGAATGGCCGGAGCAGATCACGCGGATCCGATCGGAGTTCGGGCGACCCGTGTGGGTGACGGAAACGGGCGTCTCCACGTTCGCCACCGGGGCGAAGGCCGCGTGGGGAATGCGGCGGCTGAAGGAAGCCCTGGCGGGAGAGAAGGTCTACTGGTACACGCTCCTGGACCTGGAGCCGGCGGCGGAGGCGACGACGCGGCACAAGCAGGCGGAGGGCAGCGGCTACTGGCGTCATTTCCACTTCGGGCTCCTGACCCACGACGGTGCCCCGAAGCCGACGCTCCGCGAGTACGACGCGTCGCTGGGGATCTGCCAGTGGTTCCAGTTCCAGGATGAGCGCTCCCTGGAGCTTGCGGTGCGGTGGATGGAGCGGCTGGGAGTGCGGGAGATCCGGACGGGGCTGAGCTGGGCGGAGAGCCACATCCCGGGCGCGTGGGAGTGGTTCGACACGATCATGGCGGCGCTGGAGCCGTTCGACGTCTGCGCGACCCTCTGCTTCACACCCCCGAGCATCGGCGTCCGCCACCACCACACGAGCCCGCCGCGCGATATGGAGGTGTTCGAGGAGTTCGCCGCGCGGGTGGCCGAGCGGTACGCGGCCGAGCCGGTCCCGCAGCTCACCCGGTAGCGTCCGCCGCCGCCCCGGTTCGCGCGTCGTATTCCCGGCGCGTCGCCTCGATCCGGAGGTCCACCTCGTCGGCGTGGACGCCGGCGACGAACCGCTGGGCCAGCCGCACGCCCAGCCGCCGCTCTTCCAGCCGGGCCGCGGCCGCCTCGTCGCCCCTGCGGACGGCTTCGGCGCCTTCCCACTCGAGTGCGAACGCCAGCCGGTCCAGCCCCGTGAACAGGTCGCCCCGCAGGGACTCCGCCGGATCGTCGGTTTCCAGCGCTGCCGCCGCGCGCTGCCGCGCCTGCCGCTCCTCCTCCGGCATGAACCGCTCGCCTGCCATCGGTCCTCCCTTTCGCTTAACGCAGCGGGCCGCGGATCGCTGCTCCGCGGCCCGGCCGTGTGCTGCGGGTCCGTGCAATCCTCCTGCCAACCGTGCAGCGGGTGAAGACGCGGGGGCGCCTCGCCCTTACCTTCTACGCATTGATCTCGTGGGCGGCCCCGGCGCCCCTCGGCACCCGGACCAGCTCCACCATCGTGCGGATCTCCTCCGGCGGCTCCGGGGTGAAGCGGGACACGGTGAGGGTGAGCGTGAAGTTCAGCAGCATCCCCACCGTCCCGATGCCCTCCGGGCTGATCCCGAACCACCAGTTGTCGGCCGTGTTCAGCTCCGGGTGCACGAGCTTGAAGTAGACGATGTACGCCGCCGTGAACGTGATCCCCGCGATCATCCCCGCGATGGCGCCCTCGCGCGTCGTCCGCTTCGAGAAGATCCCCAGGATGATGACGGGGAAGAACGAGGACGCCGCCAGCCCGAACGCGAACGCCACGACCTGGGCCACGAAGCCGGGCGGATTGATGCCCAGGTAGCCGGCGACCAGCACGGCGGCGCCGGCGGCCACGCGCGCTGCGATGAGCTCGCCGCGCTCGGTGATCTTCGGCCGGAGCGCGCGCTTCAGCAGGTCGTGGCTGACGGCCGAGGAGACGACGAGCAGCAGCCCCGCCGCCGTCGACAGCGCGGCCGCCAGACCGCCCGCGGCGACGAGCCCCACCACCCAGTCCGGGAGCCCCGCGATCTCCGGATTCGCGAGCACCATGATGTCGGGATCGACCGTCAGCTCGTTGGCGACGGCCGCGTCCGGACCGGTGAGCTGGATCCGGCTATCGCCGTTCAGGTCCTGGAAGCTCAGCAGCCCGGTGGCTTCCCAGTTGGTGAACCACTCGGGCACCTCCGAGTACGGCCGCTCGGATACGCTGGCGATCAGGTTCGTGCGCGCGAAGACCGCCACGGCCGGCGCGGTGGTGTAGAGCAGCGCGATGAACACCAGCGCCCAGCCGACGGAGATGCGGGCGTCCCGCACGCGAGGCACCGTGTAGAACCGGATGATCACGTGGGGCAGCCCCGCCGTCCCGACCATGAGCGCGGCGGTGATGAAGAAGACGTCCAGCTTCGACTTGGTCCCGGCGGTGTAGGACGCGAACCCGAGCTCCTCGTGGAGGCCGTTGAGGCGCTCCAGGAGCGGCATCCCCGAGCCCTGGTCCACCCCGCCCAGCCCGAGCTGCGGGATCGGGTTCCCCGTGATCATCAGCGACAGGAAGATCGCCGGCACCATGTAGGCGAAGATCAGCACGCAGTACTGCGCGACCTGCGTGTACGTGATCCCCTTCATCCCGCCGAGGACGGCATAGAAGAAGACGATCGCCATGCCGATATAGACCCCGGTGTTCACGTCCACCTCGAGGAAGCGGCTGAAGACGATCCCCACCCCTCGCATCTGCCCCGCGACGTACGTGAACGACACGAAGATCGCGCACACCACCGCCACGATCCGCGCCGTCTGCGAGTAATACCGGTCGCCGACGAAATCCGGCACCGTGAACGCGCCGTACTTCCGCAGGTACGGCGCGAGGAGCAGCGCCAGCAGGACGTACCCGCCCGTCCACCCCATGAGGTAGACCGACCCGTCGTATCCCATGAACGAGATCAGCCCCGCCATCGAGATGAACGAGGCGGCGCTCATCCAGTCCGCCGCCGTGGCCATGCCGTTGGCCAGCGGGGAGACGCCCGTGCCCGCCACGTAGAAGTCCTTCGTGGACCTCGCCCGGGACCAGATCGCGATGCCGATGTAGAGCGCGAACGACGCGGCGACCAGCAGGAAGGTCCACGCCTGGACGTTCACGCGTCCCCGCCCTCGTCGACGTCGAACTCCCGGTCCAGCCGGTTCATCAGCCGGACGTAGAGGAAGATCAGCG
>JAHWKI010000079.1 GCA_019347975.1 Gemmatimonadota bacterium | reverse complement strand
TCGAGAAGGGCGACGTCATGCTCGAGGGCGCCATCCTCACGTTCAGCCGAAAGCGCGGCGAGGCGCTCGAGAGGGTTCCGACGCTGGAGGTGTTCATGCGGCACGCCAATCCCGTCAACCTGCGTGCGCACGCCGAGGGTGACTTCGAGTCCGACTGGTCGAAGTACCACCGCTGGATGGTCGATTGGACCCGGCAGGACATGGCGACGATCCTCGCGTCGACGCTCGGCGAGCCGATCACGGAGGTCCACGAGGTCCGGGTCGTCGACCGCGCCGACCAGGGCAGGGTGCGGCGCATCGAGTTCGTGACCGACGCCGGGACCTTCCACGCGCAGAAGGATGCGATCCGGTGGAGGCTGCAGTACTTCGACCTGCTCCGCAACCAGGTCTCTCTCCGCAGCACCCTCTTCTTCATCCAGCCGGAGCACGACCGGCGAACGGGCGAGGTCATCGGCTGGAAAGCCTATGGGGGCGGCTGGGGCCACGGGGTCGGCATGTCCCAGACGGGCGCCGTGGGGATGGCGGAGCGCGGCCGCACGTACGAGGAGATCCTGAGCCATTACTACCAGGGCAGCACGGTCGAGCTCCGCGAGTAGACTGCAGAATCTCAGAACTGCAGAACTGCGAACAGCACCAGCCGAAGCGCCTGCGTGGGACCAGTCCCCGACGCAGGCGCTTCGTGTTCTCCCGCACCCCGCGCAGCGGCAAGGTTGTTCTGCAGTTCTGCAGTTCTGTTGTTCAATAGGTCCGGAAGACGTCCAGCACGCGACGGGGGTCGGGGTCGCGGGCGAGCGCGAGCATCAGGAGGATGCGCGCCTTCTGGGGCGTGAGGTCCGCCGCCCCGAGGCGGATCCCGCGCCCCGGCCGCCAGTCCGCGAGCCGTCGCTCCTCGTCGCCGACGGGGACGCGACCGCTGAGGGTGCGGCTGCTGACCACCACGACCACGCCCGCCTCGAGCGCCCGCTCCACCGCGTCGGACTGCCCGGGGGTCAGCCCGCCACGGCCCACGGAGGCCATGACCAGCCCCCGCGCCCCGGCCGCCACGGCCGCGTCCACCAGCGCGCCATCCGCGCCGGCGTAGGTGAAGATGATGTCCACGCGCGGCAGGTCGTCGTGGTGGGCCGGGTCGATCAGCGGCGGCGATCGGTCGCCGCGGTTCTCGAGGAAGACGACGGTGTCGGGATCGGTCACGGCCAGCGGGCCCCGGCCGGGCGCCTCGAATGCCTCGACGCGGATCGTGTTGAGCTTCGTGGCCTCCCTGGCGGGGAGCGCGACATCATTGAGGACGACCATCGCTCCGAGCCCCCGCGCCCGCGGGTCGACGGCCACCCGCGCCGCGTTGTAGAGATTGGCCGGGCCGTCGTTGGACAGGCGCGACGCGTTGCGCATGGCGCCGGTGAGGAGGACGGGACGGTCGTCGCCGATCACCAGGTCGAGAAAGTACGCGGTCTCCTCCATGGTATCCGTGCCGTGTGTAACGACGACGCCGCTCACCTCCGGCCGCCCGGCGAACACCTCGTCCACCCGCCGCGCCAGCGCCAGCCAGAGGGACGGCGTCATGCGGCCGGAGGCGATGTTCGAGAACTGCTCCACGGTCAGCGCGGCCACGTCCTCCAGCCCCGACACCGAGGCGAGGATCTGCTCGCCGGTGAGCCGACCTTCGTCGTCGGTGTTCGAGATGGTGCCGCCGGTGGCGATCACGTGCACCGTCGGAAGCGGGGCGGAGCGGGGGTCATCCGCCGCGGCCGCCGTGGGCGCACGGGCCCCGAGGGCGGAGGAATCCTCCGCCGCCGCCGGAACCCTTGCGGACGCGGAGGCGCACGCGGAGAGCGCGAGCATCATGGCCACGGCGAGGAGGGGGAGGACGGCGGGGGATGCACGCGGGGCTGGGACTGGCTGGGGCACGGGTCCGCGAAAATGGGGTGAGGGCATGGCTGGCCTGGCCGGAGTCGCGTGAGGCGGGAGAGTAGGCGCGCGGGTGCGGCCGGGGCAACTCAGCGGGCCGCTGCCGAGCCGCGCGCTTCCTCTTCCACCGCTTCCAGAAGCTCCTCCAGGCCTGCCACTTCGTCCGGTGTTTCCGTTTCCCGCGCCAGCTCGAGCGCGCGGGCATAACACTGAAGGGCGCTCTCGGCGTCCTCTTCCGCCCGGTGCAGGTCCCCGAACAGCCGCAGGCACTCGATCCGGCGCCACTGATTGCCCACGCCGGTGAAATAGCCCAGGGCCACGCTGGCCGGGATCTCCGCTTCGGCCGGCCGCCCCCGGCGAAGCAGCGCCTCGGCGAGGTTCAGCGATGCGAGCGCGGACAGCTCCAGGTCACCGACCCGGCGCGCGAGCTGATCTGCCTGGGTACAGAGGGTTTCCGCCTCCTCGTCCCGCCCTTCCAAAAGCGAGATCCGGCCCGAGTTCACCCGGGCCGTGGCCATCCCTCGCGTATAGCCGGCCGCCTCGAAGAAATCGTGGGAATCCAGGAAGCGGTGCCGCGCCTCCTCCAGATGCCCCTGCTCGGCCGAACTGATCCCAAGGTTCTGGAGCGCGATGCCCCGGATTCGCGGATCCTCGGTGATCTCCAGCATCGTCTCGAACAGGGGCTCCGCCTCCGCGAAAAAGCGCCGGGTCAGGTAGATGGCGGCCTCGGCGTTGACCGCTTCCGCCTCGAGTTCCGGCAGCCCCGCCGCGTGCGCGACCGCACGGCTGCGTCGAGCCAGAGCGACGGCCATCTCCCACTCGCACCGCGACCGGCGGATGTCGGCCTGGTGCCGGAGCGCTTCCGCGAGCACTGTGGGATCATCCGACCGGGCTGCGACGTCCAGCTCGGCCAGCGCCTTTTCGAGAAGTCCGCCCCGTTCGAGCCGGACGGCTTCCTCGAGCGTTTCGAGGGCACGTTGGTTGCACATGGCTGGGACCGAACATGAGCAAAAAAGGCACCACAAAAATAGAGGGGAGCGGAGGATGAAACGGTTGTTTATCGCGACGGGGCTGACGATCGGGCTTCTGGCCGCCTGCGGCGAGGCCGGTGAGGCGCCGCTCGCGCCGGAGGAACCGGCCTTCGCCGCGAGCGGGTCGACGCTGGTGGAGTGTCCGATCTCGGAGACCCGGTCCACCTCCGCCACGGTCGACGCGCTGGGCGGGACCGTCAGCCTGGACGGTCACAGCATCACGCTCCCCGCGGGTGCCGTGCTGCTGCCCACGGAGATCACGCTGACGGTCCCGGCGTCGAACTACATGGAGATCGACATCCGGGCGAACGACCTGGAGAGCTTCGAGTTCGAGGCGCCGGTGTCGGTGGTTCTGAGCTACCAGCGGTGCACCCGGGCGAATCTCGACAAGGACATGCTGTCCGTGTGGCATATCGACACGGCGACCAAGGCGCTGCTGGAGGACATGGGCGGCGTGGATGACAAGATCGCCCGTTCGGTCACGTTCGAGTCGGGGCACCTCTCGGGCTTCGCCATCGCGAACTGACCGAGCGCGCGGCGAACGGCCGGGCGTCAGGTGGGGGAGGAGACCGCCGCGTGCCCGGCCGCGTCCGCGTACCACTCCTGTAGGCTGCGGACGTCGCGCCGCCGCCGCGTGAGGGCGATCACCGCGTCGGCGGCGGCCGAAGCCGCCGACATGGTTGTGCAGTACGGGATCTTGTAGGTGATGGCGGTGCGGCGCATGGCGTAGTCGTCGTACTGTGATTTCTTCCCGAGTGGCGTGTTGATCAGGAGCTGGACCTCGCCGCTGATGATGCCGTCGGCGATGTCCGGCCGCCCCTCGCCCACCTTGAAGATCGGGCGTGCGGGGACGCCCCGTGAGCGCAGGTAGCGGGCGGTCCCACCCGTCGCCCGGATCGTGAAGCCGAGCTCGTGGAAGCGGCGAGCGATGGGCGTGACGGTGGGCTTGTCGTGGTCGTTGACCGTTACGACTACGGTCCCGCTGGTCGGGAGCGGGTCCCCGGCGGAGATCTGGGCCTTGGCGAACGCCATCCCGAACGACTCATCGAACCCCATGACCTCGCCGGTGGAGCGCATCTCGGGTCCCAGGATCACGTCCACGTTGAACTTGTCGAAGGGGAACACCGCTTCCTTGACCGCGACAGCGGCCGGGACCGGCTCGGTCCCGGGCTCGATCCCGGCATCGGCCAGGGAGCGGCCGGCCATGACGCGGGAGGCGACCCGGGAGAAGTTGATCCCGGTGGCCTTGGCGACGAACGGGACCGTTCGCGACGCCCGCGGGTTCACCTCGAGCACGTAGACGACGCCATCGCGGATCGCGAACTGGACATTGATGAGCCCGACGACCCCGAGTTCGTCAGCGAACCGCTTCGCCAGCGTCTTCATCTCCTCCACCTCGCGATCCTTCAGGAGGTAGGGCGGGAGAACGCACGCGGAGTCGCCGGAGTGGACGCCCGCGTCCTCGATGTGCTGCATCACCCCGGCAATGACGACGTCCGTTCCGTCCGCGATGGCGTCGACATCGGCCTCGAACGCGTCTTCCAGGAACCGGTCGATCAGGACCGGGTGGTCGTGGGAGACGCGGACGGCGCGCTCGAAGTAGCCGCGCAGCGACGGCTCGTCGTAGACGATCTCCATGGCCCGCCCGCCGAGGACGTACGACGGCCGGACCAGCACGGGCCAGCCCACCCGCTCCGCCACCTCCACCGCCTGCTCGACGCTGGTGGCGATGCCGTTGGGCGGGACGGTGGCGCCGATGGCGCGGCACAGCTCGGAGAAGCGGTCGCGGTCCTCGGCCCGATCGATGGCGTCCACGCTGGTCCCGAAGATGGGGACGCCGAGCTGCTCGAGCGGCTCGGCGAGCTTCAGGGGTGTCTGCCCCCCCAGCTGAACGATGACTCCCTCCGGCTGCTCGCGCGCGACGATCTCGAGAACGTCCTCCAGGGTGAGGGGCTCGAAATAGAGGCGGTCGGAAATGTCGAAATCGGTGGAGACGGTCTCCGGGTTGGAGTTGACCATGATGGTCTCGAAGCCGTCATCGCGCAGGGCGAGCGCGGCCTGGACACAGCAGTAGTCGAACTCGATCCCCTGCCCGATCCGGTTCGGACCGCTGCCCAGGATCACGACCTTCCGCCGGTCGCCGGGCGGCGCCTCGGTCTCGTCCTCGTAGGCGGAGTAGAGGTACGGCGTGGCGGCCGGGAACTCCCCCGCGCACGTGTCCACCATGTGGAACGTGGGGCGGACGCCGAGGTCCCAGCGGAGCTGCCGGACGTCGGCCTCGGTGACGCCGCGGAGCGTCGCGAGCTGGTGGTCGGAGAAGCCGAGGCGCTTCATGCGACGGAGGGCGGGGGCATCGATCCCGGCCAGGGAGGGTCCGGGAGGCGAGCTGGCAGCGGGGTTCATTCCGGCGGTCACGGACGATTTCAACACGGAGGTCAGGGAGGACACGGAGGGGTCCCCGGCTCCAGCGACCGCATCGGGGCTTTCTTCGTCTCCATTATTCCCGCCGGAGGTGTGGACGGTCTCCGGTTCCTCCGTGCTCTCTGTGCCTCTGTGATGAAGGAAGCCGTCCTCCCCCCGTAAGGCCATCCACCATGCCTCCGCCTGCACCAGCTCCTCGAGCTGGGCGAGGAACCAGCGGTCGATCATCGTGAGCTCGTGGATCTCGTCCACGGTGAACCCCGCGGCGAAGGCGCGCCGGATCTGGAACGGGCGGTCGGCGGTGGGGCGCCGGAGCGCGATGCGGAGGGTGTCGGGCTCGTCGTCGGCCACGCCGTCGTCGGACGGGCGGGCGCCGGCGGTCCAGCCGTCCCGGTCGATCTCGAGCCCGCGCAGCCCCTTCTGCCAGGCCTGCTTGAACGTGCGGCCGATGGCCATGGTCTCGCCCACGGCCTTCATCTGGACGCCCAGCCGCGGGTCGGCGGAGGGGAACTTCTCGAAGGCGAAGCGCGGGAACTTCACGACGACGTAGTCCAGCACCGGCTCGAAGGAGGCGGGCGTTTCCTGCGTGATGTCGTTGGGGAGCTCGTCGAGACGGTAACCGACGGCGAGCTTGGCGCCGATCCGTGCGATCGGGAAGCCGGTGGCCTTGGACGCCAGCGCGGACGACCGGGACACCCGGGGATTCATCTCGACCACCAGCATCTCGCCATCCGCGGGATTCACGGCGAACTGGATGTTACAGCCGCCCGCGTCCACCCCGATCTCGCGGATGATCGCGATGGCCGCGTCCCGCATCTTCTGATACTCGACGTCGGACAGCGTCTGGGAGGGAGCCACGGTCACCGAGTCGCCGGTGTGGACCCCCATGGGGTCGATGTTCTCGATGGAGCAGATGACGACGACGTTGTCCGCGCCATCGCGCATCATCTCGAGCTCGTACTCCTTCCACCCGATCACCGACCGGTCGATCAGCACCTCGTGGACGGGGGAGAGGTCGAGACCGCGCCGGACGCCCTCCTTGAGCTCCTCGAGGTTGTACGCGATGCCGCCGCCGCTGCCCCCGAGGGTGAAGGACGGGCGGATGATGGCGGGGTAGCCCGTGTCCTCGACGATCCGCAGCGCGTCCTCCATGGAGCGCGCGAAGCCGCCGTGGGGGACCGCCAGCCCGATCCGGGCCATGGCTTCCGAGAACTCCTCGCGGTCCTCGGCCATGCGGATCGCCCGGGCATCGGCGCCGATGAGCTCGACGTTCCACCGCTCCAGGACGCCCGCGTCGTAGAGCTCGAGAGCGACGTTGAGGGCGGTCTGACCGCCGATGGTGGGGAGGAGCGCGTCCGGCCGCTCCCGCTCGATGATCCGCTCCACCCACTCGGCCGTGATCGGCTCGATGTAGGTCCGATCCGCCAGGTCCGGATCGGTCATGATCGTCGCGGGATTGCTGTTCACCAGGATGACGCGGTAGCCCTCCTCGCGCAGCGCCCGCACCGCCTGGGTGCCGGAATAATCGAACTCGCACCCCTGGCCGATGACGATGGGTCCAGAGCCCAGAAGCAGGATCGTCCGGAGGTCGTCTCGACGCGGCACGGGCTACTCCGCCCCCTCCGACGCCTCCTTCCGGCGCTCCTTCCGGACGGCGGTCGTCAGGATGAGGATCAGCCCGCCCCAGATCAGTCCGCCGATGAGCAGGAAGGTCACGATCGCGGCCGGCTCCATGGTCCTCGCGAGGCTGGGGTCAAAGGGGATGCTCGGGGGCGGAAAGTGGCGCGTTCCGAGGCGCGCGCGCAAGCCCGCGTGCGCCATCGCGTTCGGCGCCGGGTCCGGGACTTGCAAATTCCGTCCGCTCCGGGAGGCGCAACGGACTTCGCGCGCCGCCAGTGGCGGCGTTGGAGATAGATATGGGAGCGGGAGCACAGACCAGGATCTCCGGAGGAGTATCGTGGACGGCGCCTATCCGGCCATCGAAGAACGGCTCGGGTCGTTGATCATCGAAGGGCAGCGGCAGGAAGTGTGGATCCGCTCCAGCCCCGACACGGACGGCACGTGGCACAACGTGCTCCTATTCCGTCGGGATGGAAAGCTATCCTCGCCGGAGGCGGTGGCGGCGGGAGTGGACTGGCACGTCCCGCCCGGGATCGCCCTGCGGCGGGCCCAGGAGCTCGGCGAGAAGGAGCAGATCAATCTGTTCCAGCGCGCCAACCGACCCCGGCCGCCTCTGTTCTAGCTCTGCCCCAGGGACGCCACGTAGGCGGCCAGCGCCTGGACCTGCTGCTCGTTCAGGCTCGCGCCGCCCATGGGCGGCATGGGCGCGGGGTACTCGGCCGGCTGCGGCACGCCCGCCGAGATCACGCGCCCGATCTCGGCGATGTCCGGCCCGGACACGTGCAGCCACTCGGCGTCGGTAAGGTCCGGCGCGAGCTGGGTGCCCGTCGCATCGGGGCCGTGACACGCCTGACAGCCCGCCTGGCCACTGAAGAGCTGACGCCCCTCGTCGAACTGCTCCTGCGTGGCGCCCGGAGCGAGGGTCACCTCCTGCCCTGCGTCGCCGCCCGCCTCGCCCGCGGCATCCGGGAGCTCGATCGAATGGGGAGGGCGCGGCCGGTCGGGGCGGCCGAGCGACGCCATCTCCGACGCCTCCTCGGCGCCGACCAGGACCGCCGGGTTCTCGAGCGGCGCCTTGGTGTAGCCGCGCCGGTCCTCCGTTTCGGGATCACCGCACGCCGCGAGCGCCAGGAGGAGCGCCCCGGCCACCATCATCCTCTTCATCGTCTCTCCGGTCGGTGGCTGGTTTCGAGGGGCGGGAACATAGGCGTCGTGGCCCCGGGCCGCCAGCGCGGGAGCGGGGCCGCATCCTTGACAATGATGCGTATATGCGATTGTATGCCGACATACGAGCGCATATTCAGAACCCCCCCAAGGAGCCGGAAATGGCCGAGGCCAATCCGAACGTGATGCGAATGGTGGAGTCCGAGTTGAAGAAGAACCCGGACATCTCCAACAAGGAACTCCTCGAGAAGGCCCGTTCGATCGACAAGAGCGTCGAAAAGCTCAGCGCCCGGCAGTTCAATGCCACCTACCCGCTCCAGGTGAAGCGCTCGATGAAGCCGGCACGGAAACGGACCGGGGGGAAGCGCGGGAAGGCGGCGGCCCGGAAGGGCTCCAGGGGCGCCCGGGGCCGAGGCGCCCGCGCCGGAGGTGAGGGCGGCTCGTCGCGCGGCGCCGCGGCCGGCGGAGGGAACCGGGACCAGGTCCGCAAGGTGCTGGTCGAGCTGGCCCGGGACGTCGCCCAGGGTGACCGCGGGGCTCTCGTCGAGGTCGCCGCCGGAATCGACCGGTACGTCGACCGGATTCTCAAGGCTACCGCGTAGGCGCGGTCGCCGGTCGCGGCCCGGTCCTCTCCGGGCGTGGACGGCGAGTGGGGGTGATTCGCGGGCGCTTCGGGTCCGCGGCCCCGGTCCGGCTCGTTCGCGACAGCCGGGGAGTGGGGGGACTGGGGTGCGTTCGTCGCCCCGCCGGTCCCCCGCTTTCTTTCACCCCTGCACCTTTTCCATTCATGTGGCGCCTGATCTTCGGGCGGTTACCCCCAGGTCCCCCACTCCCCGGCAGGGCGACGGGCGGCGGCTGGAAGCCCGGCAACGGGAAGGGCCGCGAGCCACCCGCACTCCGGGGGAAGAGGAGGCGAAAAAACCGCGCCCGCCGCGAGGCCCGGGGATGCAAGCCCGGGAATGGAACTTGCCCCCTCAACGCCTGCCGCCGTGCCTCGTGTCCGGGGACCGGCACGTCGTGTGGAACGGCGAGGCGGCACGAGATCAGCCGCCTCCAGTCTGCCGCAGGGAGGGCATTCGTGGGTCGAGCGCTGGGATCGAGAATCTGGGCCATTGCCGAAGGCTACATTCCCGGCTGGAGCACGGGGCCCGAGCCCGAGTTCACGTCGCACGAGACCGCCTGCCTGCTGAACACCTCGGACGAGGACGCACGCGTCCGCATCACGCTCTACTTCATCGACCGCGAGCCCGCCGGGCCGTACGAGATCGATGTCCCCGCCCGGCGGACGCGGCACCTGCGCTTCAACGAGCTCGAGGACCCGGAACCGGTTCCGCCCGGGACGGACTACGCCAGCGTGATCGAGTCGGACATCCCGATCGTGGTGCAGCACACGCGGCTGGATTCCCGGCAGTCCGAGAACGCGCTGCTGAGCACCATGGCCTATCCGGTGCCCGAGACCTGAAGGCCACGCGCACGACTTCGAATCGACTCTCCACCCCGAACCCACAGAGCAGCCATGAGCAAGACGGTAGCGGAATTCATGATCGAGCGACTCCACGAATGGGGGGTCCGGCGCATCTACGGCTATCCCGGTGACGGCATCAACGCCATTATGGGCGCCCTCGAGCACGCCGAGGGGACGGAGCACGCCATGGAGTTCGTCCAGTCGAGGCACGAGGAGCTCAGCGCGTTCATGGCCTGCGCCCACGCCAAGTTCACCTCCGAGGTGGGCGTGTGCCTGGCGACGTCGGGGCCGGGGGCGATCCACCTCCTGAACGGCCTCTACGACGCGAAGATGGACCATCAGGGAGTAGTGGCGATCGTCGGGCAGCAGGACAGCCGGGCGCTCGGCGGGGACTACCAGCAGGAGGTCGACCTGATCTCCCTCTTCAAGGACGTCTCGCACCACTTCGTCCACAGCTGCGCGCACCCCGCGCAAATGCGGCACCTCGTCGACCGCGCCATGCGCATCGCCCGCGCCGAGCGCACGGTCACGACCATCATCGTCCCGAACAACGTCGCGGAGATGGACGCCATCGAGACCCCGGACTACGACCACGGCACGGTCCACTCGGGCGTGGGCTACAGCTTCCCCCGCATCGTCCCGGAGGAAGCGGACCTGCGGCGCGCCGCCGAGGTGCTGAACGAGGCCGAAAAGATCGCGATCCTCGTGGGCGCGGGCGCGCTGGGTGCCACGGAGGAGGTCATGGAGGTCGCCGACGTGCTCGGCGCCGGCGTGGCGAAGGCGCTCCTCGGCAGGACCGTGATCGACGACCACCTCCCGTACTGCACGGGCTCCATCGGCCTCCTCGGCACCCGGCCGAGCTGGAACCTGATGCAGAACTGCGACGCCCTGCTCATGATCGGCTCGGGATTCCCCTACTCGGAGTTCCTGCCCAAGGAGGGGGAGGCGAAGGGCGTCCAGATCGACATCAAGCCGCGCATGCTCGGACTCCGCTTCCCCATGGACGTGAACCTACACGGCGATTCCAGCGCCACGCTCCGCGAGCTCATCCCGCTGCTCCAGCGGAAAACCGACAGGGGCTGGCGGCACGACATCGAAAAGGACGTGGCCGAGTGGTGGCAGGTCATGGAAAACCGCGCCATGCAGGACGCGGATCCCATCAACCCGCAGCGCGTCTTCTGGGAGTTGTCCCCCCTCCTCCCCGACGACGCCATTCTCGCGTCCGACTCCGGCTCCGCCGCCAACTGGTGGGCACGCGACCTCAAGATGAAGCCGTCCATGAAGGCTTCTCTCTCCGGGAACCTGGCCACCATGGGCCCCGGCGTCCCGTACGTCATCGCGGCCAAGTTCTGCTGGCCCGGCCGGCCCGCCATCGCCATGGTCGGAGACGGCGCCATGCAGATGAACGGGATCAACGGCCTCATCACCATCTCCAAGTACTGGAAGCAGTGGAAGGACCCGCGGCTCGTCGTGGGCATCCTCAACAACCAGGACCTCAACCAGGTCACCTGGGAGCAACGCGTCCTGGCCGGCGACCCCGAGTACGAGACCACGCAGGACATCCCCGACGTCCGCTTCGGCGACTACGCCCGCCAGCTCGGGCTCAACGGCGTCCGGGTCGAGAAGCCGGAGGACATCGAGCAGGCGTGGCGTGACGCGCTGAGCGCGGACCGTCCCACCGTCATAGATTTCGTGACGGACCCGAGCGTGCCGCCGCTCCCGCCGCACATCAGCATCGAGCAGGCGCGGGAGTTCTGGAAGTCCATGCTGAAGGGCGATCCGCACATGCGGGGCGTGTTCAAGCAGACGGCGAAGCACATGATCGCCACGGCCACGGCCAAGGTCCCGGGGAGGGGGAGCCGCTGAGGTGGCGCGGCTGGCGGACGCGGTTCCGATCCGGGGGGTCGAGGGGGCGGCGTACCGGATCCCGACGTCGTCGCCGGAGTCCGATGGCACGCTGGAGTGGGACGCCACCACGCTGATCGCGGTGGACGTGGAGGCGGCTGGGACACGGGGGTTCGGGTACGGCTACGCGGATGCGGCGGCGGCGGACCTGATCGGGCGGCGTCTGGCCGGTGTGGTGGAGGGGCTGGACGCGATGGCGATCCAGGGCGCCTGGGATGCGATGCTGCGGGAGACGCGCAACATCGGGCACCCGGGGCTGGTGAAGGCGGCGATCGGCGCGGTGGACGTGGCGCTGTGGGACCTGAAGGCGAAGCTGCTGGACGTGAGCGTGAGCGTGCTGCTGGGGGCGCGACGGGAGAGCGTGCCGGTGTACGGCAGCGGAGGGTTCACGTCGTACGATCTCCGGGAGCTCCAGGAGCAGCTGGCGGGGTGGGTGGAAGCGGGAATTCCCAGGGTGAAGATGAAGATCGGCCGGGAGCCGGACCGGGACGTGGAGCGGGTGCGGGCGGTCCGGGAGGCGATCGGGGCGGACGCGGAGCTGTTCGTGGATGCCAACGGCGCGTTCACCGCGGCGGAGGCGCTGGGAATGGCGGCGCGCCTGGAGGAATTCGGCGTGACGTGGTTCGAGGAGCCCGTGAGCTCGGACGACAGGGCGGGTCTCCGGCACGTCCGGGAAGGGTCTCCGGCCGGGATGCGGATCACGGCGGGCGAATACGGCTACGACGCGTTCTACTTCCGCCGGATGTGCGAGGAGGGGTGCGTGGACGTCCTCCAGCCGGATCCGGTGCGGACGGGGGGATTCACGGGCTTCCTCCGCTGCGCGGAGGTGTGTGACGCGTTCAGCACGCCGATCTCCTCCCACACGGCGCCGCAGCTGGCGGCCCACGTCTGCCTGGCCACGCCCCGGACGATCCACGCGGAGCTGTTCCACGACCATCAGCGCATCGCCGGCATGCTGCTCGACGGGGCGCTGGAGCCCGTCGGTGGGGAGCTCGCCCCGGACCGGAGCCGCCCGGGGCTGGGACTCACACTGAAGGCGCCGGACGCGGGACCGTACCGGGTCGCCTGAGACTCGAACCACACACGACGATATGGTCACACGGACGCGGGCGACCGACCGGGCGCTTCCGACGCTACCCACCGGTGGCGGGTCGATCGCGACGCTCTCCACGGACGCGGACGACCTGGAGCGGGACCTCCGGGAGGCGATCCGGGGGGAGGTCCGGTTCGACGCGGGCAGCCGCGGGATGTACGCGACGGACGCGTCCAGCTATCGGCAGGTGCCCATCGGCGTGGTCCTCCCCCTCGACGACGACGACGTCCGGGAAACGCTCCGGGTCGCCCGATCCCACGGGGCGCCGATCCTGGGTCGGGGCGGGGGAACCAGCCTGGCCGGACAGTGCGTGAACACGGCGCTGGTGCTGGACTTCTCCAGGTACATGGGGAAGGTGCTGGAGGTGAACGTCGAGGAGCGGTGGGCGCGGGTTCAGCCGGGGACGATCCTGGACGACCTGCGGGACATCGTCCGCCCCTACGGCCTGACCTTCGGCCCCGACCCGTCCACCCACAGCCGGTGCACGATGGGCGGGATGATCGGCAACAACTCGTGCGGCGTGCACTCCGTGCAGGCCCAGCACTACGGCCCCGGGCCCCGGACGGAGGACCAGGTGCTGGAGCTCCGGGTCCTCACCTACGACGGCGTGGAGCTGACCGTGGGCCCGACGTCGAACGAGAAGCTGGAGCGGATCATCGGCGAGGGGGGTCGTCGCGGCGAGATCTACCGCGGGCTGCGGGAGATCCGGGACACGCACGCCGACGAGATCCGGGCCCGCTTCCCCGACATCCCGCGTCGGGTCTCGGGCTACAACCTCCCTTCCCTCCTTCCCGAGGCGGGCTTCGATGTGGCGAAAGCGCTGGTGGGCACGGAGAGCACGTGCGCCATCACGCTGGAAGCGAAGGTCCGGCTGATCGAGGATCCGGCGGAGCGGGTCCTCCTGATCATGGGCTACGACGACATCTACCATGCCGCCGACCACGTGGTCGAGATCATGACGCACAGGCCCCTGGGCCTGGAGGGGATGGACAACGACCTGGTCGAGTTCATGAAGCTGAAGGGGCTCCACACGCAGTACCTGGACTTCCTGCCCGAGGGGCACGGCTGGCTGCTGGTGGAGTTTGGCGGGGACACCGTGGAGGAGGCGGAGGCGCGCGCCCGCGAGGCCGCCCGGGCGCTGGAGGGGACGACGGAGCACCTCCGGGAGATGCAGGTGCTGGTCTCGAAGGAGGAGCAGCACCGGGTCTGGGTGGTCCGGGAGTCGGGGCTGGGCGCCACCGCTTCGGTGCCCGGGATGGACCCGGCGTGGGAGGGATGGGAGGACGCCGCCGTCGCGCCGGAGCACTGCGGGGACTACCTGCGTGACTTCCGCAAGCTCATGGACCGCTACGGATACCGCGCCGCGCTGTACGGCCACTTCGGCCAGGGCTGCGTCCATTGCCGCATCAACTTCGACTACGAGAGCCGCGAGGGGCTGGATCGCTACCTCGCCTTCATCGACGAGGCCGCCGACCTGGTCCTGCGCTACGGCGGCTCCATCTCGGGCGAGCACGGGGACGGCCAGAGCCGGGGAACGCTGCTGCCGAAGATGTTCGGCGAGGAGATCATGGACGCGTTCCGCCGGTTCAAGCGGCTGTGGGACCCGGACTGGAAGATGAACCCGGGGAAGGTCGTGGACGCCTATCCGCCGGACACGAACCTGGTGCTCGGGGCGGGGTGGACCCCGAAGAAGGTGAAGACCCACTTCGCCTACCCGGAGGACAGGTTCGCCTTCCAGAACACCACGCTGCGGTGCGTGGGCGTGGGGCTGTGCCGGCGGAAGGACGGCGGGACCATGTGCCCGTCGTACATGGTGACGCTGGAGGAGAAGCACTCGACGCGCGGCCGGGCCCGGCTGCTCCACGAGATGATGCGGGGCGAGACGGTGAAGGACGGGTGGAAGAGCGAGGAGGTGAAGGA
>JAHWKI010000291.1 GCA_019347975.1 Gemmatimonadota bacterium | reverse complement strand
GCCGGCGCCCGCAGCCGGAAGCGGCCGTCCTGCCCGGTGAGCACGGCGCCACGGTCCAGTCCGGCCTCGTCGACGAGCACGACCTGCGCACCGGTGATCGGCTCCCGGGAGTCGCCGTCCAGGATGCGGCCGGAGACGGTCTGGGCGGCCGCCGGGGACGCCAGGGCCCCGGTGCATGCGGCGACCAGCACGAGGACGGCCGTCCTGCCGGAGCTCGGGCGCGGTGTCGCGGCCCCGCTCATCGGGAGAGCGGTGCGACGGGCCGACCCGCGGGGTCGGCTTCCGCCACGATGCACTTTTCCGGATCGACTTCCGACGCAACGCCGCCGCCCCGGTGCGTCCGTACGCGGATCACGCCGCCCGTTCCGCCGGTGCCGAAGCTCCACCCGCCCAGCGCGCCCGGGAGGATCTCCATCCATGCGACGTCGCCGGGGCGGATCGACTCGAGGACGCTACTGTCCTGCGAGTACAGCACCATCCCGTCGACGACGAGGACGGGGATCCGGGCGTCACTGATCGTCGGACCCCCGCGGCCCATGAGCCGTGTGCCGGCGCCGACCTGACCGGCCGGGCCGCCGACCATGGCGGGGGCGAGACGCCGCAGGACCTCGACCATGGACGCGGCCTGGAGCGCCATGATCTCCGTCGCGGCGATCACCCGTCCCGGCGAGCCCGCGGGGGGCTCCGGATCCGCATCCCCCGGGGCGCCAGCCCCGAAAGCGGCGCTCACGACGATCCGCCTGGGCCGGTCCGGGTCGTTGCCGGCGTCGAACTCCGCCACCGACGCCCGGCACCCGGTCGTGAGCATCAGAACCCGGTGCACCCCGGGGGAGACCCCTTCGAACACGAACCGGCCGGCGGCGTCCGTGCGCAGGCGCTCACCCGTGTCCAGGAGGAGCACCACGCCCGGGAGCGCCCGGCTCAGCATCGAGTCCATCACGATGCCGCGGACGGTGACGGGGAGCTTTTGCGCGACGGTGGGCGCCGCCGCCGCGGCGAGGGTGAAGAGGGTGAGCGCGAGAGAGGCCCGCCTGCGGCGTGCGCGGATGGCCGACATGGTCACCTCCGGTCAGGGGCTGGACGGCACCAGGATCCGGATCCCCGGCATGCGAACGGCCTCCGGCGGATTCGGAGTCTCTCGCTCGGGGGAGTTCGCCCCCTCGTTGAACTGCCACGCGATCAGGCCACCGAGCGCCGCCGTGATCCCGACCGTCACGAGGGCCGTCTTCCACCCGTTCAGCGCCCGCTGCTCCAGGTCCATCACCTCCGAGACGGGAACCGCGATCCGCTGGTTGAACATCCGCCCGGCGCCCGCCTCCTCGATGCTGACCGCGCGAACATCCAGGAGGATCCGCTCCCGATCGCTCTCCACGACCTTGCCGACGAGCTCGCGGCCCCGGAATCCACCCAGCCCCTCGAGCTCACGGGCGTGCTCGCGGGTGACATAGGCGCGGACCGTCTCGCCCGGGGCGAGCTCGCTCACGGAGGCCTGCCGGTAGTCGAAACACGCGGTGCCGAGCAGGGCGACCAGGACCGGCGCGCAGATGCGCATCCTTCGAAGCATCGAATCCTCCGTAAATGGGGCCGCGGAGGCCGGCGGTACCGCCCGGCCTCCGCGCTCCCGTCTTTCTGCCGCCTCAGCCGAGGTTCGGGTTCGACCTCCGCTCCTCCTCCCCGATGGGGAAGCAGGTGTCCCTGCCCTCCATGAAGTCGAAGAATCCGGGGTCGCTCGGCCCCTTCTCGAACCACCGGCGGGCATCCCACAGGTGGCGTGCCTCCAGCCACACCGTGGCCGACCTCTCGTAGTGGAGGTCGTCCCACGCCTCCTCCAGCGTCGCCGCCATCGGTAGCGGATCCATGCCGTAGAACGCGCGCGCCTGGTTCATCAGGGTGTACGCCTCGGGGATCCCGGCCGCGCCGTTCATCTCCAGCTGGGCCTCGGCCCGGAGGAGCAGCATCTCCGTCCCCTTCGTGGCCGCCACGTCATCGCCCTCCGACGTGTACTTCAGCTGCTGGAACACCAGCGTCGCGCCGTTCGCGCCGGTGGCCGTGTCTCCGTTGGCGAGGATCACCGGCGCCCACGGCGTGCGCGGGTCCTCGCCGTCGTTCGGCTCGAACATCGTGTTGATGACCGAGAACTCGAACCGGTCGAACGTCTCGAAGTAGAGGTCCAGTCCCGGCGCGGTGCCCGTGCCGAACGGGACCACCCACACGAAGTCGGTCGGGACCTGCTGGGCATCGTCCACCGCGGCGGCCCAGTCCCCCAGCCACGCCCGGGCGGACGCGCGGACGCCGTGCGCGGCCGTGACCACGTCCTCCATGCCCGCGGCCGTGCCGTGCGTGATCGCCAGTGTCGCCAGCGAGTCCGCCCGCTCGAAATGCACGGTATGCGGCACCTCCGGCCCACCATCGATCGTGGTCGAGCACAGCATCTCGCCGGAGAGGCGATTCGCGATCGCCCCGTAGATGTACGCCCGCGCCACGAGCGGGCTCCGCTGGAAGCGCTCCGCGCTCAGGTTCGCCCGCAGCCGCTCGACCCCGTGCTCGGCGACCCAGCGGGCCTGCTGCATGAGGTTGAACTCGCCGTTCGAGTCCTCCGCCTTCAGGATGCCCTGGGCCTCGTCGGTGATGGAGTAGCTGCCGCTGTGGAACAGCTCGCCCGCGGCGATCGGCGAGATGTAGACCATCTGGTCGTACGCGTCGGTCAGGTCCGCCGACATCCCCTCCACCAGTGCATCCAGCGCGTTCGGGTTGTTCAGGTTCTCGTCCGCGATCCGGCCCGGCGCCTCCACATCCAGGAGGTCGCCGCATCCCGCGAGGCCCAGGAAGGCCGCGAGGACGCCGATGCGATACCGCTTGCTCGTTGTTCTCAACATTGTGGCCTCCCTCAGAAGTCGAATCGGAGCGACATGGTCACGGTCCGGGGGGGCGGGATCTGGTAATAGTCCCGGCGGCCGAAGTCGGCTTCCCCATCGAACACGGCCTCAGCGTAGTCGTAGAAGTCCATCACCTCCGGGTCCGTTCCCGAGTAGTCGGTCGACGTGAACAGGTTCGTGGCCGCGACGGTCAGGACGGCGTTGTTGCCGAAGCGCACCAGGCCGGAGGGGAGCCGGTACGAGGCCGAGACGGATCGGAGCTTCCAGAAGTCCGCCGGCTCGACCCAGAAGTCACTGTGGAAGTCGTCGAGATCGCACTGCGCGCGCTCGCGCGCCGTCGCGTTCTCGAGCGCGGCCGGGTCGGTCACGCCCGCGGCGGCCCGCTGGATCTCGAAGCAGGGCTGCCAGACCCCGCGACGGGCATTCTGATAGCCGGTATAGTTCGGCAGGAAATGCCCGCCCTGGAACTCGAAGAGCCCGTCCAGCGTGAGCCGGTCGAACAGCTGGATCGTGCTCCCGACGCTGAAGAGCCGGGTCGGATAGACGTTCCCGATGAACGTGTCCCGTACGACCTCCGGCGCCGCCAGCTCGTTCGGGTTGAGGATCACCCGCCCGAAGAACCCGGGGGCCGGGAAGCCTTCGCGGAACTCGGCCTTGTTGTCGCCGAAGATCTCCTCCCCGCCCAGGTCCGTCACCTCGCTCGACTGCCACGTCCCGTTGAAGCGCGCGGTCCACTCGAGGCTCTCCGTCCGCAGCAGCCCGCCGACGACGCCGAGCTCCCAGCCGCCCGCCTCG
>JAHWKI010000290.1 GCA_019347975.1 Gemmatimonadota bacterium | reverse complement strand
GAGATCACGAGGACGTCGCGGATGCCGGCGAGCATCAGCGTCGACAGGGGGTAGTAGACCATTGGCTTGTCGAACACGGGGAGCAGCTGCTTGCTCACGACCCGCGTCAGGGGGTAGAGACGGGTCCCCGCCCCACCGGCCAGGATGATCCCCTTGCGCGGCATCAGCGCACCTCCGCGGTGTCCAGGCCCAGCCGCTCGCCACGGTACGCGCCGGACCGAACCCGCTCCCACCACCAGCGGTTTTCGAGGTACCAGGCGACGGTGTCCCGGAGGCCCTCCTCGAAGCCGCGGCCGGGGCGCCAACCGAGCTCGCCCTCGATCCTCGACGGATCGATGGCGTAGCGGCGGTCGTGGCCGGGGCGGTCGGTGACGAAGCGGATCAGCTCCCGTCGGGGCCCCTGCTCCCGCGGGCCCGCCAGCTCGTCCACCAGATCGCAGATCCGCTCCACGACCTCGAGATTGCGCCGCTCGCCGTGGCCGCCCACGAGGTAGGTCGCACCAGGCAACCCTGCTTCGGTCACCGCGATCAGCGCGTCGGCGTGGTCCTCGACGTGGAGCCAGTCCCGGACCTGGTCGCCGGCGCCGTATACGGGCAGCTCGCGGCCTTCCAGCGCGTTGAGGATCATCAGCGGGATCAGCTTCTCGGGGAACTGATAGGGACCGTAGTTGTTGGAGCAGTTGGTGATCAGCGCGGGGAGGCCGTAGGTCCGGTGCCAGGCGCGGACGAGGTGGTCCGAGCCCGCCTTGCTCGCCGAGTAGGGGGAGCTCGGGTCGTAGGGCGAGCGCTCGTGGAAGCGGCCGGTCTCCCCTAGTGAGCCGAACACCTCGTCGGTGGAGACGTGGATGAACCGGAACGCGTCCCGCTCATCGGCCACGAGCGAGGACCAGTGGCGCCGGGCTTCCTCGAGAAGGGCGAACGTGCCGACCACGTTCGTGCCGACGAAATCGGCCGGGGCATCGATGGACCGGTCCACGTGGGACTCGGCGGCCAGGTGGAGGACCGCTCCCGGCCGGCGCTGCGAGAACACGCGCCGCATCGCCTCCCGGTCCCGGATGTCCGCGCGCTCCAGCGTGTAGCGCGGATGATCCGAGACCGTCCGGAGGGAGTCCAGGTTGGCGGCGTACGTGAGGGCGTCCACCACCACCACGCGGCGCGGCGTGTCCCGGATGAGCTTCCGGACCACGGCGGAGCCGATAAAGCCGGCCCCTCCCGTGACCAGCATCGTCCTGTCGTCCGGCGCGTCCGTGGAAGTCATGCAATGGGCCTACGGCGACGGGCCGACGGGGGCCGACAGGCCGACAGCGCGGCCTCGCTCCGCCATGTATGCGGCCAGACCCTCCTCCCAGGAGGGAAGCCGGAGGCCGAGCTCCGCGGCGCGTCCGCAATCCAGGACGCTGTAGGCCGGGCGGCGCGCAGGCGTGGGGTACTCCGCCACCGAAACCGGCTGAAGCTCCCCGTCCACACCGGCCGCGGAGAGTGCGGCCGCCGCGAGCTCGTACCACGAAGCTGCGCCACCGCCGGCGAGGTGGTAGATGCCGGGAGGCGCGTCCGTTTCCAGCAGCGCGAGCGTGGCGGGGGCCAGGTGCCCGCTCCACGTGGGCGACATCGTGATGTCATCCACCACCCGGAGGGTCCGGCCCCCGGAAGCGGCGCGCAGCATCGTCTCGACGAAGTTGCCACCGTCCCGGCCGAGACGACCCGTTCCAAACAGGGAGGCCGTTCGGATGACGTAAGTCGCCTCCGGCCACTCCGCCGCCGCCAGCGCCTCCCCCATGAGCTTGGAAGCCCCGTAGACATTGAGGGGCCGGGGCGCCGCCTCTTCGGCATACGGGCGATCCGCCCGGCCATCGAATACGTAATCGGTGCTGAAGGTGACGAAGCGAGCCTCCGCCTCGCGGCATGCGCGGGCCAGCTCGCGGACGGCGTGGGCGTTGAGCGACACCGCGGCAGCGATATCGCTCTCGGCGCTGTCGACGCCGGTATGGGCGGCGCAGTTGATGAGCACGTCGAAGTCCCGACGCCCGAGGATGCCAGCGATCTCATCGCTCCGCGAAAGGTCGAGATCCTCGCGCGAGAGACTCACGACGTCCATGCCCGGCCGACTCCGGGCCGCCCGGGTCACATCGCTGCCGAGCTGCCCGGAGGCTCCCACGATCAGCAATCGGAGATTCATGCGGGGTGGTCTTCCGTATCAATCGGTCCGGGGACCTGCCTGCCTGCGCGCTCCCGGAAGCTACGATCGGCGGTGCCGTAACTCAAACGCGGCAGATCCGCCCGGGCAGCTCCGGAGATCGCCAGGAACGCGACCGCGGGCACGACCCCGGACACGACCCGGTCGAGGGAGGTTTCGAGCAGCCACTGGAGGTCGCGCGCCGCCCGCAGGTAGACGACGATCGCGGTGGCGAAGTAGACGGCGAGAACGCCGGCCGGGAGACGGAGCGCGAGGGATCGTCGCCGTCGGAGCGCCAGCACCAGTGCCGCGACGGCGATCGCCGCCACCGGCACCCAGGAGCGGTAGACCGCCAGGGCCGCCAGCTCCCGAAGGATGAGGACGGTGCGGTCGGGCAGCTCCGGCAGGTCGAAGCCGCCGCCCAGGTGCTCCGCCCCGACGCCCCGGGCCCGCACCCAGATCGCCCAGGGCAGAGCCAGCAGGATCGGGCCGGCCAGGGGCAGGATGCGGCGGGACGTGAGCTCCTTCCGGAGCAGCAGCCATGCGACGACCGCCACCACGGCGGCCGCGGCGAGCGCCACTCCCTCGTTCTTCATCATGGCGCCGAAGGCCGCGAACGCGCCAGCACGCCACAACGCCGCCACGCCCGCGGTCCGCGCGTCGGCGAGGTGGACCACGATGCCCAGGGCGGCGAGGGAGATCAGGACATCCGCCTGCCCTCCCGTGGCGTACCGTCCGATCGGCCAGAACGCCGCTACCGCCACAGCTCCGAGCGCCGCCAGCTCGGGACGGGCGTGGGCGCGTGCCGAGTCCCAGAAGAGGACGGGAATCAACACGAACCACAGGGCCCCGGTGAAGGACGCCAGCGCCGGAGCGGGGGCTCCGGCGGCCCGGAATACCCACCAGTAGAGGAGCGGCAGTCCCGGGGGATAGTCGGCGTGGGCGTAGTCGTAAGGGCCGGCCGGGTCGAACAGGTCCGCGGGCAGCGTGCCGTCACGGAAGAGCATAGTGGCCTTCAGCGTCCAGAACGCCCAGCCGTCCCACGTCAGGCGGTCGCGCAGCGCGGCGGTCAGGACGACGGCCATGACGACCAGGCCCAGACCCAGGAGCGCGCGCGAGAGCCTGTCCCCCGGCAAGGGTGCCGCGACCCGGAGGCGGAGGCGCCCCATCACGAGGGCTGCGACCACCGGGCTGGCCAGTACCGCCGCCGCGAGTGGGATCGTGACGCGCGCGCCCGCGATGAGTGCCAGGGACCCCGCGAACGCGAGGAGGACGGAACCGAGAGCCATGTCCAGTGGCAGGTCGCGCGGACGGCCTTCGCGGATCCCCGCCAGCCCGGCCACGGCGGCCCCGCTCAGCCAGACCGCCGCCAGGGCCGCGACCGCACCGAGGAGGGCCGGCGCCGTCATCTCACGGCCGCAGCGGATCCCCCGCCCTGGCCACCGGGAACGGCGTCGCGCCGTCCTCGGGGACCGTGACGAAGATGGCTCCCGGGGGCACGCGCGGCGGAATCCCCG
>JAHWKI010000078.1 GCA_019347975.1 Gemmatimonadota bacterium | reverse complement strand
ATCACCCGGTCGATGGCCGCGTCCAGGTCCACCATCTCGACCTGCGTCTTGTCGTGCCGGGCCGCGAGCAGCGCCCCCTCGTTCAGCAGGTTGGCCAGGTCCGCGCCCACGAAGCCGGGCGTCCGCCGCGCCAGCACGTTCAGATCGACGTCCTGCGCCAGCTTGATCTTGGCGGCGTGCACCCGGAGGATCGCCTCGCGGCCCTCCCGGTCCGGCCGGTCCACGACGACCTGGCGGTCGAAGCGGCCCGGTCGCATGAGGGCCGGGTCCAGGATCTCGGGGCGGTTCGTCGCCGCCATGATGATCACGCCGGTCTTGGCGTCGAAGCCGTCCATCTCGACCAGGAGCTGGTTCAGCGTCTGCTCCCGCTCGTCGTGGCCGCCCATGGGGCCGCCCGCGCCGCGGGCCTTCCCCAGCGCGTCCAGCTCGTCGATGAACACGATGCACGGGGAGTTCGACTTGGCCTGCTCGAACAGGTCCCGCACCCGGGCCGCGCCCACACCCACGAACATCTCCACGAACTCGGAGCCGTTCATCGAGAAGAACGTCACCCCCGCCTCGCCGGCCACCGCCCGCGCCAGCAGCGTCTTCCCCGTCCCCGGCGCGCCCGCCAGCATCACGCCCTTCGGGATCCGCGCCCCGACGCGGTGGAACTTGGCCGGCTCCTTCAGGAACTCGACGATTTCCACAAGCTCCTGCTTCGCCTCGTCCGCCCCGGCCACGTCCTCGAACGTCACCCCCGTCCCGTCCTCGCCCACGATCCGCGCCCGGTTCTTCCCCACCTTCATCACGCCCGACGCGGGATTGATCCTGCGCAGCATCCAGATCCAGAAGAGGAGCATCAGGCCCAGCGGGAGCAGCCACAGCATGGCCTGGCCGAGCCAGCTCTCCGTCGCCGCGCGGTACTCCACCTCCTGCGCCTCCAGCAGCGGGACCAGCGCCTCGTCGCCCTGTACGCGCACCGACGTCCACACGTCGGGTGCGTCGGCGATCCCCGTGTCCGGCACCGCCGTGATCCGCTGCCCCTGGAACCGGACCTCCGCGATCTGTCCCGCCTCGATCCGCTCCTTCAGCTCGCTGTACGGGATCTGCTCCGTGTCCTGCTGGCTCAGAAGGATGTTCAGGCCGATCAGGACGAGGAACGCGATGAGGAAGTAGAAGACGGAGAAGCGCGCCCTCTTGTTCAGCGGCCCCCGGCGCCTGCGGTCGTCGTTACCCTTCCGCCGTTCAGCACCCGGGCCCGGCCGCCCGAGATCGATGGAGCGCCGGTCCTCCGGCCCATCCCTACGGTCTTTCGTGTCTGCCATGGGACGGACGGAGCGGGCAAGGACTGTACCGGGGAAACGCGGCCTTCGGCCGCATCAGGCCGCCTGGCGGCGGCATCACGCGCCTGGCGGCGCATCAGGGGCCTGGCGGCCCATCAGGCGCCTGCGGCCCAACGGGTCTCCCGGTTACCACGCGCCTGCGGCGCAAGGCGTCCCGCGGGCTCGTGTCTATCTGCGCAACGGCGGCCGGCTTGCCTGTTCGTGGCGGGTGGGGGATCATCGGGGCATGGGTCTCGTCACTCTGGCGGCCATTGAAGAGGCCGCGCGTGTGGTACGCGGGAGGGTGCACCGCACTCCGCTGCTCTCTTCCGCGGCCATCGCGCGCCGGCTCGCCGACGCGGGGGGCGGGCGGGCCCGTCGTCTGCTGTTGAAGGCGGAGAATCTACAGAAGACCGGCTCGTTCAAGGTGCGGGGCGTCCTCAATCGCATCCGGTCGCTCGATGCGGACGAGCGGCGCCGGGGGCTCGTCACCATCTCCGCGGGCAACCACGCGGCGGCCCTCGCGTGGGTCGCGGCGGCGGAGGGCGTGCCGTGCACGGTCGTCATGCCGGAGGGTGCGGAGCCGGCGAAGGTGTACGCGAGCCGCGGCTACGGCGCCGAGGTCGTCCTCCAAGGCGATGTGGGTGCGGCCTTCGAGGAGTGCTTCCGGCTGCGGGACGAGTGGGGACTCACGTTCATCCACCCCTTCGACGACCCCGCGATCATCGCCGGCGCGGGCACGGTCGGGCTCGAGATCATGGCCGACGCGCCCGAGGCCGACGTGGTGGTGGTCCCCGTGGGGGGCGGCGGTCTCGTCTCCGGCGTCGCCGCGGCGGTGAAGGCGCGGCGGCCGGACGCGCGGGTCTATGGTGTGGAGCCGGAGGGCGCGCCCGGCCTCCGGCGCGCGCTGGATGCCGGTGAGGTGGTGCGGCTCGAGCGGGTCGAGACGGTGGCCGGCGGGCTCGCTCCGCCGTTCGCAGGCGCCCTCGCCCTCGAGCACGCCCGGGCCCTGGTCGACGACGTGGTGCTCGTCTCGGACACCGAGATCCTCGACTCCCTCCGGTTCGTACTGGAGCGGACCAAGCTGCTGGTCGAGCCGTCCGGGGCCGCGGGGGTCGCCGCGCTCGTGGCCGGCAGGATCCCGGTGGCGGACGAGGAGACCGTCGTCGTCGTCCTCAGCGGAGGCAACACGTCCCTTTCGATCATCGGCGGCTGACCGCCCGTTCCCGAGGAGACCCATGAATCCACGACCCGGCACGACCCGCACGCTCATGCTCGCCTTCCTTGCGCTAGGCCTGGCGACCGGCTGCGCCACCGCCCCCGCCGGTCCGGAGGTGATCGCGCCCGAAGGCTCCCGCGTGGCCGACCTCCCGTTCTCCCCCGCGATCCGCGCCGGCGACTTCATCTTCCTCTCCGGCGCCATCGGCAACCGGCCGGGCACCACCGAGCTGGTCTCCTCCGACGTCGGGGCGCAGACCCGTCAGACCATGGAGAACCTGCGGACGGTGCTCCGGGCCGCAGGCGCGGGGCTCGACGACGTCGTCAAATGCACGGTCTTCCTGGTCGACATGCGGGACTACGCGGCGATGAACGCGGTGTACGCTTCCTTCTGGGACGGCGCGCCCCCCGCCCGTTCGACGATGGCGGGGACGGGGCTGGCGCTGGGGGCGCGGGTCGAGATCGAGTGCATCGCGTACGAGCCGCGGTAGGCTCAGGCCGCTGACGCGGACCAGGGCGGGCGGGAGCGGGCGAGCCCCGGCCAGGCCCCCTTTTCGGCACCTACCCGGCCCGCTCCACGTACCCCGCCACCTGCCGCGCCATCGCCATGATCATGAGCGACGGGTCGACGCTCACGCTCCCGGGCACCGCGGCGCCGTCGGCCACCCACAGCCCCGGCACGCGGTGCGCCTCGCCGGTGGGGCCGGCGAACGAGTCCGCGGGATCGCTCCCGACGGGGGCGGTGCCGAGCAGGTGGGTGCCGAGGCAGATCTGGGCGTTCGGCTGGACGCTGCGGAGCGTGATCAGGGCGTCGATCTCCCGGTCGTTGCGGACCGTGGTCCCGTAGACGTCGGGGATCCACACCTCGCGGGCGCCGGCGGCGAGGAAGATGCGGGCGGCGTTCCGGAGGTAGTCCACGGCCTTGAGCGCGTCCTCACCCTGGACGCGGTAGGAGGTGCGGCGGATCCCGTCGTCGCCGAGGAAGACGCGGCCGGGGTGGACCTCGTCGATCACGGAGAGGACGGAGGCGAGCTGGTGCCAGCGGCTCATCCGCTCGGTGTGCTCCGGTCCGGCGTGTCCGAGGAGGGCCGCGGTGCTCCCGGGCTGCTGCTGGTTGCACAGCATGATGTAGCCGCCGCCGTCGTACCCGCCCCCGGGGTCCCGGCGCACGCCCCGCCATTCGTGCACCACGTATGCGCAGGGGATGCCTGTGGCGTTGTCGATCTCGCGGCCGAAATCGGCCCAGACGTTGTAGCTGGGGTTGATGTAGAGCCGTCGTCCGACCGTGGCGTCATCGAGGTTCCGGAGCAGGAAGTCGGCCGTCCCCAGCGCGCCGCCGGCCACGACGACGTGGCGCGCGTCGATCCGAAACCGCCCCACCTCCTCGTGCGACTGCCGGTCCACGAAGGCGCCCTCGACGCCGACCGCGCGCCCGTTCTCGACGATCAGCCGCTCGGCGCGCGCGTCGCTGTAGATCCGCCCGCCGCGCTTCGAGACCCGGGGGATCGTGGTGATGAGCTGGCTGGTCTTGCGGTTGTAGGCGCAGCCGAACTGGGTCCAGCCGCACGCGATGCAGTCGATGCGGGCGGTGGGGACGGCGTGGCCCTCCCACCCCAGCTTCTCGCACCCGTCGCGGACGAGCCGGTTGTTCTCGTTGAACAGCCGCTCCTCCGCCACGTGGATGCCGAGCTCCGCCTCGATCGCCTGGTAGTGGGGTGCGAGGACGTCGGGAGTCATCCACTCGATCCCGTGCCGCTGTCGCCACTCGGCCACCCGGTCCTCGGGCGCCCGGATCGAGTCGCCCCAGTAATGGACGGTGGTTCCTCCCACCGCCTCCGCATAGCTGTACAGAATGGACCCGTCCACCGTGCTGTCCGCTCCGCGCCGGCCGTTGAAATCGGCCATCCCGTCGCGCTCGTGCTGGGAAAAATCTTCCGCGCGGAAGAACCCCCCCTTCTCCACCATGACCACGTCCGCGCCCCGCTCCGCGAGGTAGGCCGCGAGCGTCCCGCCCCCGGCGCCCGTGCCGATGACCACGACGTCCGCGCGGTCGCGAGTCGTGCCCGTGCGGCGGAATCCCTCGATGATCACCGCACTTCTCCGAAGTCCACGGGATACGCCGGGTAATCGAAGTTCTCCGGCCAGGTCCCGCGGTAGCCGGTGATGGGGCGGGTCTCCTCCCGGGCCCAGGCGATGAAGTGCACGAGCGAGCGGATGGCCTGGAAGGCGGCGCGGCGGAGGTTGAACCGGCTCGTGCCCCACCCGTTCAGGTACTCCAGCCGGGCTTCGGGGTCGAGGGCGGTGAAGCGCCGGAGGCGGCCGCCGAGAAAGGTCAGGTGCTCGACGAGCCCGAGCACCGCTTTCACGTCGGAGAGGATCGGCTCGCCCATGAGCGCCAGCTCACGGTCCAGCTCGTCCGCGACGCTCCGGGGATCGACCGGGACTCCCGGCAGCAGCGCCTCGGCGGCGGCCCGCGCGATGGCGTGCTCCTTGGCGCTCAGCGCGTGCAGCCCTCTCTGCGGCGGGTAGGACGAACCGTTCGTCGGAAGCCACCCGGCGAGCGCCAGCGCGGCGCCTCCACCGGCCACGCCGCGCAGGAACCCCCGCCGGTCCACTCCTTCGGCAGCGGTGGCCCGCCTCGCGAGCTGCGGGGCGTCAGGTGCCCGGTGCTGTGCGTGAGCCTCCCAGTTCACGATCGCCCCCTGCTCGGTGCGGGTCCCTCCCAGCTGCCCGGCCCGGCGGCCGCCGGGCACGGCGAATGGTAACCATCGCCCGCGACGGCGGACAACCCGCCCCGGCACGGTGCCGCCCGGCCTTGTCGCCCCCCGCGCGCGTTCCTTACTTTCGCCCTGCCCCCGGCCTGTCCTCCGCCTCAATGGAAAGCACGCGTGCGCGCGATCCGCTTCCACTACCGCCCCATCCGCTACCTGGCCACCCGCGTGGCTTCGAGGCGGCTGCCGGGCGTCGGCGCGGGGCGGTTCGGCTTCGTGCGCCTCGATGATGTGGAGCGGCCCGTGATCCCGGGACCCGCATGGGTGCGGATCGAGTCGCGCCTCAGCGGGATCTGCGGGAGCGACCTGGACGTGATCACGGCCCAGGACTCCTTCACGCTGGAGCCGTTCGGCGCCTACCCGTTCACGTTCGGCCACGAGATCATCGGGACGGTCACGGACAGGGGCAGCGGGATCGACGCGTGGCAGGTGGGGGACCGCGTCGTCGTCAACCCGATGCTCGCCTGCCTTCAGCGGGGCGCGCAGCCCTGCGGCGCGTGTGCCCGCGGGGAGTACGGCCTCTGCCGGCGGGTCGGCGACGGGTCCGGCTCGATGATCGGCTTCAGCAGCTTCACGGGTGGTGGCTGGTCCCGCTACCTGGTCGCGCACGAGTCCCAGCTCCACGCGCAGGGGGACGTCCCCGACGAGGTCGCGGTACTGACCGATCCGTTCGCGTCCGCGGCGAAGGCCGTCCTCCTCGAGCCGCCCGCCGCCACGGACACCGTGCTCGTCCTGGGCGCCGGGACCATCGGGATCCTTCTGGTCCGCGCGCTCCGGCTCACGGGGTGGAGCGGCGCCATCGCGGCGTCCGCACGCCATGCATTCCAGTCCGACAGGGTGGGTCTGGCGGGCGCCGATACGGTGCTCCGCTCCGAGCCCGAGCTGTTCCGCTGGGCCGAAGCCCTGCCCGGCGCCCGGCTGTACAACCCGACGCTCGCCCCCCGCTTCGTGGAGGGCGGACCTTCTCTGGTGTACGACACCGTGGGGACCTCGTCCTCGCTGCGGCAGGCCCTGTCTCTCGTCCGTGAAGGCGGACGCGTGGTCCTGGTCGGTGCCGCCGGGAAGATCGAGACGGACTGGACGCGGGTCTGGAACCGGCAGATCCGCGTCGCGGGAATCTTCGCCTACGGCCGGGTGCCCTGGCAGGGCGCGACCCGGGACATCTACGATGTCTCGCTGGAGCTGATCCGAGCGGGCGGCCTCGATGGCCTGGGGCTGCTCACGCACGTGTTCGAACTGGAGGAGTACCGTGACGCCATTGCCGTCGCCCTCGGGAAGTCCGCCCATGACAGCATCAAGGTCGCCTTCCGACCCGGGGAGTGACCTCGCGCGCTTCACCCGCGACCCGTTCGCCGGCTTCTTCGAGGGCCGTTCGGCCGAGGAGCTGGTGGAGGAGAGGACGCTGCTCGACACGCCGGCCGTGCGGCGCTGGTTCGATCTGCTGCACCGCGGGTTGCCCGACTCGCTGTACACGTACCAGATCCCGCTGAGCCGCGCGGCCGGGCCGGAGTCCGCGGCGCTGGACCGCGACCTCCTGATGTTCTCCTCCTACAGCTATCTCGGCCTGATCGGCGATCGCAGGATCGCCGCCGAGGTCACGGACGCGGTGGAGCGCTACGGCACGTCCACCGGCGGCGTCCGCCTGCTCACCGGCACGCTGGAGCTCCATCACCGGCTCGAGGCGGAGCTCGCCGCCTTCCTCGGCGTGGAGGGCGCCGCGGTCTTCAGCTCGGGGTACGACGCGAACGTGGCGGCCATCACGGCCCTGTTCGGCCCCGGCGACTGGGCGATCCTCGACCAGTACGCCCACCAGAGCATCCAGGACGGCTGCCGCATGGCCGGTGTCGAGGTCCGGCCGTTCCGGCACAACGATATGGCCGACCTCGAGCGCCGCCTCCGGCAGGCGAAGAACCGCGGGAAGGAGCGGGTCCTGATCGCCGTCGACGGGGTCTTCTCCATGGACGGAGACCAGGCGCCGCTGGCGGAGATCATCCGCCTCAAGGAGCAGTACGGCGCGTTCCTCCTCGTCGATGAGGCCCACGCCCTGGCCGCCATCGGGGAGACCGGTCGCGGGACGTGCGAGGCACAGGGCGTGGATCCCGCCCGCATCGACATCCTGACGGGCTCCCTCTCCAAGGGGATCCCATCGTCCGGTGGGTTCGTCGCCGGGTCCGCCGCGCTCAAGATCTACATGCAGCACGGATCGGGGCCCTACATCTTCAGCGCGGCGCTGACCCCCGCCAATACCGCCGCCGCCCTGGCCGCGCTCCGGCTGCTCGGAGAGGACGGCACGATCATGGACCGCCTCCGGGAGAACGCCCGGCGGCTGAGAGCGGGTGTGGAGGCCAGGGGGCTGGATACCGGCGCCTGCGCATCCCCCGTCGTCCCCCTCATCCTGGGCGACGAGTGGCGCGCCTACCGCTGGGCGCGCCGCATGCTCGACGACGGCATCTTCGTCTCCGCCGTCGTCTATCCCGCCGTGGCGCCCGGTATCGCCCGCCTCCGCCTGTGCGCCACCGCTGCACACCGCCCGGAGCACTTCGACCGGCTCTTCGCGGCGATCGATGATTGCCTGGCGGACATCGGGTGACGCTCCGACGGGTGCGAGAGAAATCACCACCGAGTCACGGAGATCACGGAGAACGACCGCTGGGATGCACCCGCGGCGATCCGACCTCTTCCTCCTCCCTACCGTCCGGCTCAGGTCCCAGGTCTCGGATCGACGCGGGCCAGAACCGTCAGCAGCGCCCGGGCCTTGGCAAGGGTCTCGTCGTACTCCCGACCCGGGTCGGAGTCGGCGACGATCCCGGCCCCCGCCTGCACCCACGCCCGCCCGCCGGCGGCCACGAGCGTGCGGATCGCGATGGCCGTGTCCATCGCCATCCCGCCGTACGCCAGGTACCCGACCGCGCCGGCGTAGGGGCCGCGGCGCGTGGGTTCGAGCTCGTCGATGATCTCCATTGCCCGGACCTTGGGCGCTCCGCTCACGGTGCCGGCCGGGAACGTGGCGCGGAAGGCGTCCATCGCGGTGAGTCCCTCGCGCAGCGTGCCGGTCACGCGGCTCACCATGTGGAGCACGTGCGAGTATCGCTCGATGGTCATCAGGTCGGGCACCCGTACGCTCCCGTACTCGGCCACGCGCCCGACATCGTTCCGCCCCAGGTCGAGGAGCATCAGGTGCTCGGCTCGCTCCTTGGGATCGGCCAGGAGATCGTCGGACCGGGCGCGGTCTCCGGCTTCGGTATCCGCGCGCGGCCGGGTCCCGGCGATCGGACGTACCGTGACCTCCCCCTCCTCCACCCTCACGAGCACCTCCGGCGAGGCGCCGACCACGGTGACGCCGTCCAGCTCGAGGAAGTACATGTAGGGGGAGGGGTTCACGGACCGGAGGGCGCGATACAGGTCGAACGGGTGGGCCTCCAGCGGCACCTCCAGACGCTGGCTCAGGACCACCTGGAACGCGTCGCCCGCGCCGATGTACTCCTGGATCCGCCGGACGCCCGCCTCATACGACTCCCGCCCGAGCCCGCTCACCGGCGAGAGCGTCCGCGGCGGCTCGGCCAGCCGAAGAGGAGGCGGTCCCGCAGGCTCCCCCAGCGTAGCGAGGGTCTCGTCGATCCGCTCCATCGCCGCGTCGTATCTCGCCCGGAGATCGCGCGCCCCGGGCCCGCCGGTCTCCACGGTGGTCATGACGTGCGCGCGGCCGTGCAGCATGTCGATGGCCACGACGACATCGGTGAGCATCAGCACCGCTTCGGGCAGCCCGGCGTCATCCGCGGGACCGGTCGGGAGCCGCTCGAGGGTGCGCACCACGTCATACCCGAGGTATCCTACGGCGCCGCCGAAGAACCGCGGCGTGCCGGGTGGCACCACCGCCCGGTGTCCGGCGACGAGCGCCTCCAGGTGCGCCAGCGGGTCGGCGTGGGGGAGGGGCTCGCCCCAACCGGACTCCGGCGCCCACAGGCGGATGCGGCCGCCGGCGTCGAGCCGCCAGGCGGCGCGGGGGCGGGTGCCGAGGAAGGTCCACCGCGCCCACGTCTCGCCGCCCGTCACCGACTCGAGGAGGAACGAGAACGGCGGCCGCGCGAGCCCGGCATACGCGCTGACCGCGGTCACGGTGTCGAAGGGGACCTCGCGGGAGAGAACCACGAGGTCGCCTTCGCGGGCGAGGCGGGTGAAACTGTCGAAGTCGGGACGGATCATGGAGTCGCGAATGTCGAGCCGGTCTTCAGGGGTGTCAATCGTCGGAGTCGACACGGGGGGGACGTTCACGGACGTCGTGGCGCTCACCGATGGCGCCCTCACGGTCCTGAAGGTGCCCTCGACGCCGGACGATCCAGCGCGCGCCGTCCTCGAGGGTGTCCGCGCCGCGCTGCCCGCCGGACGTCCGTTCGCGCTCGTCCACGGCTCCACCGTCGCCACCAACACGCTGCTGGAGCGCACCGGGGCCCGCGTGGCGCTGATCACGAATCGCGGCTTCGAGGATGTGATCGAGATCGGCCGTCAGAATCGGCCGCAGCTCTACGCGATCGTCGGCCACCGGCCGCCGCCGCTGGTGGCCCGGCCCGACCGGCATGGGATCGCCGGCCGCATCGGCCCGGACGGCGCGGAGGTCGAGCCTCTGGATGAGGACGAGCTGGCCGCGCTCCGCGGCCGGCTGACCGGCGCCGAAGCCGTCGCCATCTGCCTTCTGCATTCGTACGCGGCCCCTGATCACGAGGAGCGCGTCGCGGCCGCGCTCGAGGGCCTCGGGCTCCCCCTCTCCGTTTCGGTGCGCCTGCTCCCGGAGTACCGCGAGTACGAGCGGACGGCGACGACCGTGGTGAACGCCTACGTCGCGTCGCGGATGGACGCGTACCTGGGGCGGCTGGCCGATTCCGCGGGCGCCGAGCGCATCCGCGTCATGGGCTCCGGCGGCGGCGCGATTCCGGTCGAGCGGGCGCGGCGGGAGCCCGTCCACACGGTCCTGAGCGGCCCCGCCGGGGGCGTGGCCGGCGCCCTGAGGGTGGCCGGGGAGGCCGGCATCCGGAACATCCTCACCTTCGACATGGGCGGGACGTCGACCGACGTATCCCTCTGCCCGGGCGAGCCGCTCCACACGCGAGAGTTCACCATCGCCGGGCTCCCCGTGGCGGTCCCGGTCCTGGACATCCACACGGTGGGCGCCGGTGGGGGGAGCATCGCCGAGGTGGACGCCGGCGGCGCGCTCCGGGTGGGGCCGCGCAGCGCCGGCGCCGATCCCGGCCCGATCTGCTACGGGCGCGGGGGTCGGCGGGTTACGGTCACGGACGCCCATGCGTGGCTCGGCCGCCTCCCCTCCGACGTGTTCCTCGGCGGCGAGGCGCCGCTGGACCGGGCGGCGGTGGAGGGCCCGCTGCGGGAGCTGGCCGCCGCCATCGGCACGGACTCCGACGCCGCCGCCGAAGGCATCCTCGCCGTCGCCGACACGGCCATGGAAGGCGCGCTCCGGGTGATCTCCATCGAGCGCGGTCACGACCCCGCCGACTTCACCCTGGTCCCCTTCGGAGGCGCCGCCGGCCTGCACGTGGCGGAGCTGGCCCACCGGCTCGGCGTCACGGGTGTCCTGGTCCCGCCGGACCCCGGGGTGCTTTCCGCCTACGGGATGCTCGCCTCCCCGGTCCGGAAGGAGGCCGCGCGGTCCGTGCTGCTCCGGGATGAGGCCGCTCCCGACGGAGCCCCCGCCATCTACGGTGCACTGGAGGAGGAAGCCCTCTCCGCCATGCAGGGGGAGGGGATCGCCGCCGCGGACGTGACGCTGCGCCGGTTCGCGGATGCCCGCTACGCGGGCCAGAGCTTCGAGCTCCGCGTGCAGGCCGAGGGATGGGCCGACGCGTTCCACCGCGCCCACGCGGCGCGCTACGGGTTCGATCGGCCGGGCGCCGCCGTGGAGCTGGTGACCGCCCGGGTCGAGGCCAGCGGCCCCGCCCCGATCCAGGCCGGGCCGCGGGCCGCACGAGCCCGGCAGGCCGGGGAAGTCCGGGAAGAGGCAGGTGACCCGGAGCGGACGGGCTCCGTCATATACGGGGGCGAGCGCCTCGATGCCCGGGTGGTGCGCCGCTCCGCGCTCCACGCCGACGAGACCATCGAGGGGCCGGCGGTGATCCACGAGTACAGCGCCACACTCTGGGTGCCCCCGGGATGGAGCGCCCGCGTCCTGGACGGCGGGAGCCTGTCAATGCGACGGGGCTCGCGCTAACCTTCGGTGCCTTTCACCACCTTCGAACAGGAGAGAGCATATGCGTTCTTTCGCCACAGCAGCCGTCATGGGAGCCGTCCTGCTCGCCGCCGCCCCCGCGGCCGCGCAGGTCCCCGGCGTCGAGATCAAGCTCAACCCCCGAATCGGGCTGTACGTCCCGGCCACCGACCTCGGTGAGTTCACCGGGACGGGCGGCACGACCACCGTGAAGATGGACAACAGCCTGGCGATCGGTCTGGGCGCGGAGCTGCAGCTCGCCGCGCTGCCGTTCGGCATCCGGGCGAACCTGGACTACGCCACCGACTCGAGGGTGAACACCGAGACCGGGGGAGTGGAGCAGGAGGAATCGGAGACGACGCTGCTGGCCGTCGTCGGTGACCTGGTGTTCCGGCCGCTGCCGCAGATCATCGTGCTCCAGCCGTACCTCTTCGCGGGCGGCGGGCTCAAGCAGTACGACGTCGAGGCGGAGGGCGCCGCATCGTTCGCGAGCGAGAGCGACCCCACCCTGCACCTGGGCTTCGGACTGGATTTCGGCCTCGGACCGCTCGCGCTGAACGCCGAGCTCTCCGATTACATCTCCTGGTTCGAGCTCAGCGACACCAGCGATGAATCGGAGATGCAGCACGACCTGTTCGTGACCGTCGGCTTCTCCATCGGGCTGCTCTAGGCGCTGGCCCGAGCCGGAGGCGGACGGTCGGGGGCGGACGATCCGGCCGTCCCGCGGCGCCGGCCCTTCCAGGCCGGCGCCGCTCGCTTTCGTGGCGGGGGCGGTCGCGCTTTTGTGAGGTTCGCAGGTGCGTTAGGTTTCGCGGTTTCCCGACCGGATCCTCAGCCGTGGAATCGATGATCGAATCAAGGAGCGAGTACCGCCCTCCGTATGTGGCCGCGGCCATTGCGACCGTATCGGTGTGGCTGCTCTACGTGGTGACGCTCGCGCCGACCACCGGCTTCTGGGACACCAGCGAGTACATCGCCACCGCCCACATCATGGGCATCCCGCACCCCCCGGGGAACCCGACGTTCGTGGTCCTGGCCCGGGCCTGGGAGCTGCTCCTGGCCCCGTTCGGTGCGTCCGTGGCCGTCCGGATCAACCTGTTCAGCGCCACCATGGGCGCCCTGGCCCACGGGTGCTGGTTCCTGGTCTTCCACCGCATCGCCGCGGCGTTCACCCCCAGCCCCCGGTTCCGCCTGGTCGGCGCCGCCCTGGCGGTCCTCGTCAGCGCCACCGCCTTCACCGTCTGGAGCCAGTCCAACCTCAACGAGAAGGTCTACACGGTTTCGCTGTTCACCATCGCGCTGCTTTCGTGGCTGGCGTTCCACTGGAGGGACAACCTGGGGAAGGGGAAGGATGACAACCTCATCCTCCTGATGATCTTCATCCTCGCCCTCTCGGTCGGGAACCACCTGATGGCGTTCCTGGCCGCACCGGCGCTCGTGATCTTCATCCTCATGGTGGAGCCCCGGACGCTCGGCAACTGGAAGCTCTACGTCTTCGGCGCCGCGGTCGCGTTCGTCGGCCTCTCGATCCACCTCTTCCTGCCCCTCCGCGCCGCGCTGGACCCGGTCATCAACGAGGCCGACCCGAGCACCTGGGGCTCCCTGCTCGAGTCGCTCGCGCGAAAGCAGTACGACAAGCCCTCGGTCTTCTCCGACCCGACCGATCCGTCGCTCCCCCGTGGCGCCGGGCTCGTCATGGCGCAGATCGCCAATTACCTCCAGTACTTCGACTGGCAGTGGGCCCGGTCGGTGGACGGGATGCAGTCGCTGTTCGGCGGCGCCCGCAGCCCGCTCGACCTCCTGACCGGTCAGGCCCTCCGGCCCGTCCTCACGATGATCTTCGCCGCCCTCGGCCTCTACGGCGCGTACGAGCACTTCTATCGCGACCGGATCAGCTTCTGGTATGTGGCGGTCCTGTTCGCCACCCTGTCGATCGGTCTCGTCGGGTACCTCAACTTCCGCTACGGCTACACGTTCCCGGAGCCGGGCGGGACCTACAACATGGAGATGCACGAGGTCCGCGAGCGGGACTACTTCTTCATCGTCAGCTTCAGCCTGTGGGGGCTCTGGGCCGGGCTCGGCATCTTCGCCGTCTGGCAACGGCTCTCCCGCTCCCTCGGCGAGTCCTTCGCCGCGCTCCGGCCGCCGCAGCGGCGACGCCTCGCCGCCGCACCGGTCCTCGTGCTCGCGTTCTTGCCCCTCGTCCTGAACTGGGCCCACGCCGATCGCTCCGACGATTACGCCGCCCGCGACTGGGCGTACAACATGCTCATGAGCGTCGAGCCCTACGGCGTGCTGTTCACCAACGGCGACAACGACACGTTCCCGCTCTGGTACCTCCAGGAAGTCGAGGGCATCCGGCGCGACGTCACGGTCATCGTGATGAGTTACCTCAACACGCCCTGGTACGCGAGGCAGCTGCTGGACCTGACGAAGCCGTGTCCCGAAGGTGTCGATCCTCTCGCCGACCCGACACGGATCACCTGTCAGCGGCCGTTCCAGCCGGAGATGGAAGCGGAGATCTACGCGGCCCCGACGCCGCCGTCTGACCGGCCGGGGGAGCCGGTGGAAGGCCTCGCGGCCTCCACGGAATGGAGCCCGCCCACGCGCCCGATCCTCAGCATGTCGGCGGCGCGCGTCGACTCCATCCCGGCACTCTACGCCGCGAACCCGTACAACTTCCTGCTGGAGAACCCGGTCCGCATCCAGGCGGACCAGCTGGAGTTCACGGTGCCCGGCAACCGCGTGCTGCTGCCGGCTGACGTGTTCCTGCTGAACATCATCCAGACGTCGCTCGGCGACCGCCCCATTTATTTCGCCACGACGACCCAGGCGTACGACCGCATCGGCCTCCGGAACAATCTGCTCCGGCAGGGGGTCGCGCTGAAGCTGGTGAACGGGCCGGTCCAGGCCAACGCGGAGGAGGGGATCCTCGCCCTCCCGGAGAACCTCCAGGTCGCCGGCGGCTACATCGACCTCCCCCGCACCGACACCCTCCTGTGGGACGTCTTCGTCCACCGCGGCGGGATCCCCGACGAGTGGGAGTTCTGGCCGGAGCCGTCCACGACCAACATCCCGTGGTACTACCTCTACGCCCATTACGC
>JAHWKI010000077.1:10204-14760 GCA_019347975.1 Gemmatimonadota bacterium | reverse complement strand
GTGGTCGAGATCCAGTTCTTCGACTACATCTGGCCGGCCTTCATGCAGCTCCGCAGCGAGCTGGCGACGATGCGCTACCGGAGCGGCGGGAACTGGACGGCGCCCGTCGTCGTGCGGGTCACATACGGCGGCTACCTGAAGGGCGGCGCCATCTACCACAGCCAGACGGGCGAGACGCTGTTCACCCACACCCCGGGGCTGCGCGTGATCATGCCGTCCAGCGCCGTGGACGCCAATGGCCTGCTCCGGACGGCGATCCGGAGCGACGACCCCGTGATCTTCCTCGAGCACAAGCACCTGTACCGGCAGGTCTACAACAAGGGCCAGTATCCCGGCCCCGACTTCATGATCCCCTTCGGCAATGCGAAGGTGGTCCGGGAGGGGACGGACCTGACGGTGGTCACGTGCGGGGCGCTGGTGAAGCGGTCGCTGGACGCCGCCCGGATGGCCGAGGACCAGGACGGGATCAGCGTCGAGGTGATCGACCTGCGGTCGCTCTCCCCGCTCGACATGGACACGATCTACGCCAGCGTGAAGAAGACCAACCGGGTGATCGTCGCCTACGAGGACTCCCTGAGCTGGGGGATCGGCAGCGAGATCGCCGCGCGCGTGGCGGACGATACGTTCGAGTGGCTGGACGCCCCCGTGAAGCGGGTGGCGAGCCTCGACACGTGGGTGGCGTACGCGCCGCAGCTGGAGGCGGCGATCCTGCCGGATACCGGAAACGTGCTGGACGCGATCCGGGACATCGCGGCGTACTGAGAGCGAGGAATGCGCACTGGCGCAGGAGAGGCACCATGCTGAGTCTGAAGATCCCGTCGGCGGCCACCGCCGTGCTGCTCGTTGCCGGCGCCGCCTGCGCTTCGGCGCAGGACGCGGCGCTCCAGCACTCCGCGGAGCACGCGTTCCGGGTGGTCACGGTCGCGGAGGGGCTGGTTCACCCCTGGTCCATCGCGTTCCTGCCGGACGGGGACATGCTGGTGACGGAGCGTCCGGGTCGGCTCCGGATCGTGCGCGAGGGTCGATTGCTGCCGGATCCGGTGCCGGGCGTGCCGAAGGTGTTCGCGCAGGGGCAGGGCGGCCTCATGGACGTGGTGCCGCACCCGGACTTCGCCTCGAACCGACTCCTCTACCTGAGCTACTCGAAGCCGGTCGACGGCGGCTCGGCGTCGACCACCGCGGTGGCCCGCGCGCGGCTCGAGAACGACCGTCTGGTGGGAGTCGAGGAGATCTTCGAGGCGGACAGCCGCGGCCGGGGGCACTACGGTTCCCGCCTCGCGTTCGATGGTCGCGGCCACCTGTTCATCACCGTCGGCGACCGGCAGGCATCGCCGAGCGGCCACCTGGAAGCCCACCCCGCGCAGGACCTGTCGAACCATCACGGTGTGACCATCCGGCTGCACGAGGACGGCCGCGTACCGGCGGACAACCCGTTCGTCGGCCGGGAGGGCGCGCGGCCTGAGATCTGGAGCTACGGCCATCGCAACGCTCAGGGGCTCGCCATCCACCCCGAGACCGGCGACGTGTGGCTCAACGAGCACGGCCCGCAGGGCGGCGACGAGCTCAACCTCATCCTCCCCGGCCACAACTACGGCTGGCCGGTCATCGGCTACGGCGTGAATTACCGGAGCGGCTCGGCCATCCATGAGAGCCCGCGCCGGGAAGACATGGAGCAGCCCGTCCACTTCTGGGTGCCCTCTATCGCCACCTCCGGGCTCCTGTTCTATACCGGCGATCGCTTCCCCGCGTGGCGCGGGAGCGCCTTCGTCGGGGGCCTCGCCGGCGAGCAGCTCGCCCGGCTCACGCTCGACGGCCGACGCGTTACCGACGAGGAGACGCTGCTCCGCGGGATCGGCCGGATCCGGGACGTGCGCCAGGGGCCGGACGGCTACATCTACCTGGCGATCGACCACCGCGGTGGCGATCCCACGCGGGTGGTGCGGCTCGAGCCGATGGACGAACGCGCGCGGTAAGAATCGCTAGCGAGCCGAAGGCGAGCCCCCCTACTTCCTGATCGGCATCACCCTCACGCGCGGCACCCCCAGCTCGTCCCACGTGACGCCCGCGACGTAATCCTCCCCGATGTCCATGATGTTCATCACCGGCGTGGCGACCGCCCCCAAATAGCGGCCGTCGGGGTCGTGGACGGCCCACTCCAGCGTCTTCCACGACGGGTCGGACGCGGTGAGCACCCACAGGTTCTCCTCCCGGTCGACGCGAAGGTCCTCGATGGCGGGGCGGGTCTCGGGCAGGTCGATGCCCGGAGGCATGGGCGTGCCGGCCTGCTCGTAGCGCTCGGCCAGGCCGGCCATGGCCGCTTCACGCGCTTCATCCCCGACCGGCCGGGGCCGGATCTCCCGCCGGATCACCCGGAGCGTGTCGCCGGCGGGGGAGAGCACCTCGACGCGGTAGGTGTCGCCGCGGGAGAAGTAGACGGTGCCCTCCGGCCCGAACGCCAGCGAGGCCTCGGGCGCGAACGGCCTGGGAAAGGACATGCGCGGGACGCCGTTCACCGTGATCACGAGATGGTCCCGCTCGATCGCCCCGATTACGGCGGTGTCCAGCGGCTCTCCCGTGGAGCTGTACGTGATGACGGCGACGGTGTCGGCCATCGGCGCGCTCGAGAGCGGCGTCCGGTCGTAGAAGCGCCCGTCGTCGTCGAACGACATGGCCGCGCCGTGCTGGAAGATCATGTACGGCCGCGCGATCCGGAACGAGCGGACGACCGCGCCATCGTCGTCGAAGACGGTGACCCGGCCGAGGCGTGCGTCGAGCACCCCGATCCCGTCGGGCGCCGGGGCCATGCCGCTGATGTTCCGGAACTCGCCAGGCCCTTCGCCATCCCGGGAGAACCGCGTGACGAACGCGCCTTCGCGGTCGTAGACGCGCACCTCCTTCGCCTGTGTATCACCCACCCAGATGCGGCCGCCGTCGTCCAGCGCGACGCCGGCGACCTCGCCCAGCACGTATTCGTCGGGCCCGTCCACGGCCCCGATGACGACGCCGCTGTCCGGCACCGTCCAGGACCCGCCCGCCACCCACGCGCCGCGGTTCCCACTGACGACGTGGACCACGCCGCCCACGGTGTCGTGGCGGACGCGCGCGTCTGGCGGGAGCTCGGGCGCATCGCAGGCGACGAGCGTGAGCGCGAAAATCGCCGCCACGGCGGCGGCCGGACCAGCCCTCATCATCGCGCCTCCTCCGCGATCAGGTCGGCCACGCGGTCGATCTCCTCGATCGTGTTGTAGATGTGCGGCGCCAGCCGCATCCAGCCGTAGCCGTACTCGCTGATCACCCGCGTCCGAACGTTCGCCCGGGCAGCGAGCCGGCGCTGGAGCTCCAGCGAGTCGACGCTCCCGAATCGGAAGGACACCATTCCGGCGACGAGGGTTTCGTCGGAGGGTGACGCGATGGTGACGCCGGGAATCGCGGCGATCGCATCGTGGAGGCGGCGTCGGAGGAAGCGGTTCCGCGCCTCGATCCGATCGGGACCGATCGTCGCGTGGAGCCGGACCGCGGCATCGAGCCCGGCGAGGCGCGACTCGTCCGTGGTGCCCATGTGATTGAAGCGGTGCGCGCCGAGGGCGAGGTCATCCCAGCCGCCGGAGGCGAGCGTCGGCCACAGCCGCGTCCGCCACGGTTCCGCCATCCAGAGCAGCCCGGTCCCCATGGGCGCGCCCAACCACTTGTGCGGCGAGGACGCGTAGAAGTCGATCGGTCCGAGGGCCGCCAGGTCGACACGCATCATTCCGGGCGGGTGAGCACCGTCCACCACGCACACGAGACCCCGCTCCCGGCAGAGATCGGCCAGCGCCAGGATGGGCAGCACCGTCCCGTTGGTGAACGTCACGTGTGAGACGGAGAGCACGCGCGTCCGCGGGGTGATGGCGTCGCGGAAGAGAGCGACGATCTCGTCCGCCGAGGTGGCGGGGACGGGCAGCGGAAGCTGCCTGACGACGACCTCCCGCCGCGCCGCGAGCAGCTCCCAGCAGCTGAGGCCCCCGATGTGCTCGTGGTCGGTGGTCAGCACCTCGTCGCCGGGTCCGAGCTCGAGCCCATTGGCCACGAAGCTCATGGCTTCCGTCGTGTTCCGCGGGAAGACGAGCCCGGCCGGGTCGGCGCCGATCAGCCCGCCCACCCGCGTCTTCAGCCCGTCCCAGTCCACCGCTGGCGGATAGGTCTCCGCCGTGCGGCGCGTGTGCTCCGTCACCGCGTCCACGACGACCCTGGGCTGCGGCCCGAGCGTCGCCGGGTTCAGGAAGAGCCGGTCCTCCGGGATCATGAACTCGCCCCGGACCAACTCCCAGAACGGATCCTCCTCCGGCCCGCCCGCGCCATGGCCCGCGAGGCCAAGCGCGAGGGCGTCCAGCCGCTCCGGCCAGGCGGCGGCCGCCGCGCCCGCGCCGAAAAGCGTCCCGAGAAAGCGCCTGCGCGTGTGCATGCCCCCAAAGAACACCGATCCGCCGCCAAGCGCCAGCGAGCGGTTTCTAGCGAGCGCCAGCGAGCGGTCTCTAGCGAGCCGAAGGCGAGCGGTCTCTGGCGAGCCGAAGGCGAGC
>JAHWKI010000077.1:0-10104 GCA_019347975.1 Gemmatimonadota bacterium | reverse complement strand
CGAGCGGTCTCTAGCGAGCCGAAGGCGAGCGGTCTCTGGCGAGCCGAAGGCGAGCCTGTATCTTCCGCCGCCATGCCCTCGACCTTCCGATTCCTGCGCGAGTTCCTCCGCCCCTCCCCGGAAGCGGTGGTGGCGGAGGAGACCACCTACGAGCGGAACGGAGAGACTCTGGAGGCCACACTGTTCCGGCCCTCGAAAGTGCCGGGGCCACTTCCCGGGTGGGTGACCCTCCACGGGCTCACCTATTACGGCCGGAAGCACCCGTCGCTGGAGCGGTTCGCCCGGGCGCTGGCGGCGTCCGGGGCGGCTGTCCTGGTCCCGGATCTCCCGGAGTGGCGTCGTCTGAGCGTGTCCCCAAAGCCGACGGTCGACACCATCCGCTCGGCGGTGCTGGAGCTGGACGGCCGGGGGATCACGCAGGCCGGGCGAATCGGGGTGATGGGGTTCTCCTTCGGCGCCACGCAGGCGCTCATCGCGGCGAGCGACCCGGCGCTGGAGGGGCACTTGGCGGGCATCGCCGCGTGGGGCGGTTACGGCGATTTCCGCCGTGTCACCCGTTTCATGTTCCTGGGCGAGCACGAGCTGAACGGGCGGACGTACAGGCTTGCGCCGGACCCGTACGGGAGCTGGATCCTCACGGGCAACTACGTGACTCTCCTCCCTGAGCACGCGTCGGACGACCGGCTCGCGGAGGCGGTGCACCGGCTGGCGCTGGACGCCGGGCGCCAGCAGATCATGTCGTGGGATCCCGCCATGGACGCGCTCAAGGTGGAGGAGAGGGCGGCGCTGAACGACCGGCAGCGAGAGGTGTTCGACCTGATCGCGCCACCTACGGACCGGCCGCTCACGGCGGACCAGCGGGAGCGGCTCCGTTCGCTGGTCGAGCGCCTCATCGACACGGCCATCGCCCACGAGCCGCTCCTCGACCCCAGCCCCTACCTCCCCAGGGTCCCCGTCCCGATCTTTCTCGCCCACGGTGAGGGTGACCGCCTCATCCCCTGGACCGAGATGGAGCGGATCCGCCGGGTGCTCCCCCCGGAGCGGCTCCGACGCAGCGGGATCACGACCCTGTTCTCCCACTCCTTCGGCGAACGACGCTTCCCCACGCCCGCCCTGGTCCTGGAGGGGATCCGTTTCGTGCGCCTGCTGCGAGGGATGGTCACGCTGATCTGATCGGGGCCCGGCGAACGAAAGAGACGTGTTCACCACAGAGGCACAGAGAACACGGAGAGAAAAAATCGTTGTTCACCGGGCCAACGCCGGCTTCATCCGGAAGCCCGGCTCGCTGGCGAGCCCCATAAACAAGGCGCTTCCCGGTTCCGCCTGGGGCGGCCGACGGATGGAGCGCGCGGTGCCGAGCGCTCGGTGCCGCGCAGATCGGCATTCGAGAGGCGTCAATCCGGCTCGATTGGCCAGCGCGGGCACGGCCTTCCGGCTTGACGCCTCTGGGAAACGGCAAGCCGGCGAGCGATGGCCGGAACGGGATCGAGTGCTGAATTCACGTCGATATACGACGGCAATGCAGCACACGTGCCCTGGAAGAGGCCATCGATCCGGGTTGACGCCTCACAGGCGCCAGCGGCGCTGCGCCCCGATCCCTCGATCATGTTCACGGCCGGGAACCAGTGGACTCCGGAAGAGCCAAGAAAGGAAATACGACGTGGGCGGCGTCAGAGCGTCGGCATCCCGCGCGGTCGACCCGGCTCCGAACCCTCGGTGTCCTCTGTGCCTCCGTGGTGAACATTGCCTGCCTCGCCCGAGCGTCTCCTATCGCACCGCCCGCATCGACTCCACCCCATCGAGGACGCGGGCGATCAGCCAGTCCGCGGTCTCGTCATCGCCGGCCTCTTCGGAGAAGCGCCTGCTGCCGTTCAGGTCGATGGCGACCCTGGCCATGGTCTTGTGCCCGCCGCCCTTCCCTTCCTCCTCCGCGAGCGCCTTCGCCAGGTCACCGGCGCCCATTCCGCCGCCCACGTGACGGATGTTGACCACGAGCTGGTCGCCGACGATGCCGCCGGCCGCGGACCAGGCGACGCCCTCGATGGCCAGGCAGAAGTCGGCCAGGTTCGGGAGGACGTGGGCGGCGCGGTCGTCGAGGCGTCCGACGTACGCCACGGCCACGTCGTTTTCCTTCCGGAGCGCCGCCAGCGCCTTGCCGACGGAGCGGAGCGCGCTCTCCGAGAACGCGGGGCGTCCGATCCTGCGGAGCAGATCCTGGTCGGCCCGGCCCTGCAGGAACGCGTACGCCTCGACGTCGGCGGCGGCGGTGCCGCGCCGGAGCACCTCGGTGTCCGTGCGGATCCCGTAGATCAGCGCGGTGGCGAGCCGCGGGGTGATGCGCTCCTCGTCCGCCACCCGAAGGTATTCGGTGAGGATGGTGGCGGCGGCGCCGTAGTCGGGGCGGATATCGACGAAGTCGGCGGTGTAGCCCGTGCGAACCGGGTGGTGGTCGATGACGGCGAAGCGGGTGCGGGACTCGACCGGGGCCGGTTGCGTGTCGACGGCGATCACCCGCTTGAACCCCTTGAGCTCGGGCGGGGTGATCCGGACGACCCGCAACCCGATCAGCTCCGCCATGCGCTGGTTCTCCGGCCGCGTGACCTCGCCCAGACTGATGATCGGGCTGTCTTCCTCCTTCCGGTGGAGGAGGACCCTCAGCGCGAGCGCGCTGGCCATGCCGTCCGGGTCGGGATCCGGCTGGATGAGGACCGGGACCACCTCGGTCCCGCGGGCGAACGCCCGCAGCTCGTGGACCCGCCTCGCGTTTTCCGAGCCTGTACTCATCCGCTCCTTCAGCCGCTCGTGACCCGCGCGCTCCGTCTCCCAGCGGGCGTCGCGTTCCCCGCCGCGCTCCCGCGGGTGCGACTACCCCGCCGGGCCGGCGATCCGACGACCGCTGCAGGAGCAAGTCCCGCTCCATCGCGCCGCCTTCCGACGCCGCCGCTCCGCACGACCCGCGCGGCACGCCCATCACCTTTCAACCTCCCGGCGTTTCCGCTAACCTCCCCGCGGATTCAACCGGAGATGGAATGAACGACCGTATTCTCAGGGCCCTGCGTCGGGAGCCGGTGGACCGGACGCCCGTGTGGTTCATGCGGCAGGCAGGGCGCGCGCTCCCTTCCTATCGGGCGAGCCGCGCCGAGTCCGGCATGTTCGAGATCCTCCGGGACCCGCCCCGGGCGGCCGAGGTGACGATGATGCCGCTGGAATACTTCCCCGTCGACGCGCTCGTCCTCTACAACGACCTGGCCACGCCCTTCCTGGCCGCGGGCATCGACGTGGAGATGCGGAAGGGGGTCGGGCCGGTGATCTCGAACCCGGTCAACACCGCCCGGGCCGTGGACGCGCTCCCCGAGCACGATCCGAGGGACGAGCTGGAGTTCACCCTGGAGGCGATCCGCATCCTCGTGGAGAAGGTGGACGTCCCGGTCCTCGGCTTCGTGGGCGCGCCGTTCACCCTGTGCTCCTACCTCGTGGGCGGCACGCGCAAGAAGCACCTGGAGGACATCAAGGGCTTCATGTGGCGGGAGCCCGAGGCGTGGCACCGCCTGGCCGACTACTGGGCCCGCCACCTGGCCGAGTACGGCATCGCCCAGCACGAGGCGGGCGCCGGCGCGATCCAGGTGTTCGATTCGTGGGCGGGGGAGCTGTCCCCGGAGGACTACTTCACCTACGTCATGCCGCACACGACCGGCCTCCTGGACCGCCTGGCCGACGCGGGGGTCCCGACCATCAACTTCGCCATCGGCAACCCCGCGCTCCTCCCGCTGATCGCGGACGCGGGCGGCGACTGCATCGGCGTGGACTGGAGGCTCCCCATCGACGAGGCGTGGGAGCTGATCGGCGATGACCAGGCGATCCAGGGCAACCTCGATCCCGTGGCGCTCATCGCCGGGCGGGACGTGGCTCTCGACAAGGCCCGCGACATCCTGGACCGGATCGACGGGCGACCCGGACACATCTTCAACCTCGGCCACGGGATCCTCCCGGAGACGGACCACGAGGTGCTCGCGGCGGTCGTGGAGTTCGTCCACGGATACACGGCGTAGGGAGATGGGATGAGGACAGCGGTTCTGCTGCTGAATTTCGGTGAGCCGGAGCGGCCGGTGATGGAGGAGGTGGTCCCGTTCCTGGAGCGGATCTTCCTGATGAATCGGACGCTGGAGCCGGGGCAGGAGGAGTCGCAGCGGACGCGGGCCCGGCAGCTGGCCGAGCAGCGGGCGCCCGGCCTGATCGAGGAATACGAGGAGATCGGCGGCTCGCCGCTCAATGCCCAGGCGCGGCGGCAGGCGGAGCTGCTGGAGGAGGAGCTGCGCCGGCGCGGACACGACGCCGTCGCGCTCGTCGGGATGCAGTTCACCGACCCGAGCATCGCCGACGCGGTGGCCGCCGCCCGCGAGGCGGGGGTGGACGCGCTCGTGGGGCTGCCGGTCTACCCGCTGTGCGGCCCGTCGACGAACGTGGCGGCGCTCGCGGACCTCCGGCGGGCGGTGGACGAAAGCGGCTGGGACCCGCGCGTCCACGAGATCACCGGCTGGCACCTGCACCCGGAGTACACCGCCCTCCGGGCCGACGGCGTCCGGGCGCTCTGCGCGGCGGAGGGGGTGGACCTGCGCGACCCCGGGACGAAGCTCGTCTTCTCCGCCCACGGGACGCCCCTCTCGTACCTGCAGGCGGGGAGCCGCTACGATGTGTACGTCGACGACCATTGCCGCCGCCTCGCCGCCGCGCTGGGCGTGGATCACTACGTCCTCGGCTTCCAGAACCACTCCAACCGTCCGGGCGTGGAATGGACGCAGCCGGACATCGATGCCGCCATCGAGGGGCTCGACGCCGAGCGGATCGTCGTGGTCCCCGTCAGCTTCATGCACGAGCAGTCGGAGACGCTGGCGGAGCTGGACGGGGACCTGAAGGAGAAGGCGGAGGCTCTCGGGCTCGACTTCCACCGCGTCCCGGTCCCTCACGATGATCCCCGCTTCGCCGCGCTCCTCGCCGACCTGGTGGAGCCGTTCACCGACGGCGCGAACCCGGCGGACGTAGGCTACGGTCAGTGCCGCTGCAGACCGGTCCCGGGGACTGTTTGTTTGAACCACCGGCTGGAGCGCGGAAAGGCCTAGACGGGCGACCTTCCCGGAGCCCGGCACGGCCGAGTGGGGGTGGCTCGCGGCCCGTCCGGACGCCGGGCTTTCAGCCACCTTCCGGCCCACGCTCCGGGGGACGTGGGGGAGTGGGGGTGGTTCGCGGCCCGGCCGGATCGCGGGTGGAGCGAGGATCCGGGCGACGCCGGCGGACGTGGAAGAGACGAGCCGCCCGCCCGGCCCCAACCCCCGCTCCCCCACTCCCCCGCAGGGCGTCAGCGCAGGATCGAGCCCGGAAAGGGGACCCGCCCGCGAATCACCCCCATGTCGACCGAGGACCGCCTACGCAGTGAGGCCCACCGCCACCCGTCGCGCGTCCACGAGCCTTCCTGTCAACCCCGGCCGCGCATCCCAGCTCGCGCAGACGCCGATCCCCTCGGGAAGGGAGAGGGCATCGAGGGCGTCCCAGCTTCGATCCCAGGCGGGGATCCACGTGCGCGAAACGTGGATCGCCCGGGCGTCCTCCCCCGTCATCTCGGCGAACTCGGCGACCGCCAGCGCCTTCAGCTCGTCGTCCGGCCGGGCGGGCAGGTCCGGGCGCTTGCCGCCGCCCAGGAAGGCGGTGTAGAGGCCATCGCGGCCGAACATCGCGTGGTTCCACGTCACACCGCGCGTCGCCTCCCCCTCGCCCAGCGCGACCTGGTGGCCGAGGCCGCGCAGGTCCGCGTCGGACAGCATGTGGACCAGCGCGAGGGGGTTGTAGCGGAGCCGCGCCAGCCGCTCGGCGGCATCCGGCGCGAGCCCCTGGAGCATGTCCGCGGCCGCGCCGGCCGGGCACGTGAGGACGACGGTATCGGCGACCACCTCGTCGTCGTCCAGCACGACGCGGAAGCGGGCCCCATCCCGCTCCAGCGTCCGCACCGGGGCCCTCAGCCTCAGCCGGTCCCCCAGCCGTGCCGCCAGGGCGTCGGTCAACGTCTGGAGCCCGGCCGGGAAGGAGCACGCGGGGGCGGCTCCCCTCCCCCGCGACCCGCGGACCAGGGCGCCGAGGAGGCTCCGCCGGACGCCGAGCGTCTCCAGCGTCGCGGCCAGCGCGTGGCGCGCGGGCATGTCGGCGGGATCGGACGCGTAGAGGCCGCCGTAGAGGGGGGCGATGACGCGGTCGTATACGCGGCGTCCGAACTTGCGGGTGAAGAACTCCGCGGCCGTTTCGTCCGTCCGGAGCCCGCGGGTGAGGGGCTCGGCGAGAACGCGGAGCCGATCACGCCAGCCGATCAGGTCGGTTCGGAGGGCGCCGGCGATGGACAGCGGCACCAGGCGGAGGCGGCCGTCGGCCCAGACGTAGAGAGGGAGCTCGGCCGCCGTGAGGAGCCGGTCCTCGAGCCCGAGCTCGCGGACCGCCTGACGGAAGGGGCCGGTGAGGCGGGCGCGCTGGGGGCCCAGCTCCAGGAGGCGCCCCTCCACCTCGACGGACCGGATCACGCCGCCGGGGCGGACGCCGGCCTCCAGCACCACGAAATCGGCGCCCCGGGCGCTCAGCGCCTGGCCCACGGCGAGCCCGCTGACGCCCCCGCCCACTACCGCGATCATGCCGCGCTCCGGTTCATCCCGAATCGTCTCGCCCTGCGGAGTGGGGGCGTCACGGACGGGTCGCGGCGCGTCGCCGACGCCGCTACGGCGCGCGCACACCCGCGTCGTATACGAGTCTGCCGCCCAGGATCGTATACACCACCCGCGCGTCGCGGATCTCCGACTCCGGCACCGTCATGATGTCCTTCGACAGCACGACGATGTCCGCCAGCTTGCCCGGCGTGATCGATCCCTTGAGGTCCTCCTCGAACCCCGCGTAGGCGCCGTTGATGGTGTAGCTCCGCAGCGCCTGCTCGCGCGTCAGCCGCTGGTCCGGGTCGAACACGCCGCCGTCCGGCAGCCGCCGGGTCACCGTCGCCCAGAAGCTCGCGATCGGGTCCACGTCCTCCACCGGGGCGTCCGTTCCGTTCGTCACGATGGCGCCGCTCTGCCACAGGTCCTGCCAGCGGTACGCGCCGTTGTGCGCCCGCTCCTCCCCCAGCCGCTTCGGCACCCACGGCGCGTCGGACGTCGCGTGGACACCCTGCATGGACGCGATCACGCCCAGCTCGGCGAACCGCGGGATGTCCGACGGGTGGAGGTGCTGCGCGTGCTCGATCCGCCACCGCACGTCCGCCTGCGAGCCCGGCGTCCGCTCGAACACCCGCTCGTACAGGTCCAGGATCTCGCGGTTCGCCCGGTCCCCGATGGCGTGGGTATTGAGCTGGTACCCGTGCTGGAGCGCCAGCTCGGCCGTCCGCTCGATGTCCTCCAGCGGCTCCAGCACCAGCCCCGTGCTCGACGGCATGTCCGCGTAGGGCTCCAGCAGCCACGCGCCGTGGGAGCCCAGCGCCCCGTCCACCTGCCGCTTGATCGCCCGGACGGTCAGGAAGTGGTTCCCCGCGCCCACGACGCGGACCTCCGGCAGACGACGCGCCATCTCCTCGTTCGTCGCCCTTCGAACCATCGCGTGGATCCGTACCGGGAGCGTGCCCTCTTCGGCCATGCGGCGGTAGCGCTCGATCGTCCCGAACGCGGCGCCGGCGTCGTGGAACGTCGTCACCCCTTTGGACAGCGACTCCTGCCCCGCCAGCTCGACCACACGATGGAAGCGGGCGTCACGCTCCGCCGCGGTCATGCCCTGCCGGGACCGAGAGAGGGCGGCCACGACCGGCTCGTCGTCGTTCTCACGGAGGAGCCCCGTCGGGTCGCCGTTCGCGTCCCGGACGGTCTCGCCCCCGGGGCGGCTCACGTAGTTCCGGTCGATCCCGCCGAGCTCCAGCGCCCGCGCGTTCGCGAACGCCGCGTGGCCGCTGGCGTGCGTCAGCAGAACGGGGTTCTCCGGCGACACCGCGCTCAGCGTATGGTGCGTCGGCACGCCCTCCACGGCGCCCGGCGGCACCCGGTCCCACTTCTCCTGGTGCCAGCCGCGGCCGAGGATCCACTCGCCGGGCTCCGCCTCCGCCGCCGCGTCCCTCACCATGGCGACGATGTCGTCCCAGCTCCGCGCCGTCGTCAGGTCCAGGTTCAGCCGGGCTTCGCCGAGCCCCGTGAAGTGGCCGTGCCCCTCGATGAACCCCGGGATCGCGAGGCGCCCCTCCAGGTCCAGGACGCGGGTGGCGGCGCCCACCAGCGCGTCCATCTCCGCGCTCGTCCCCACGGCGACGATCCGGTCGCCCCGGATCGCCACGGCCTCGGCCACCGGCATCGTGGAGTCCACGGTGACCACCCGGCCGTTCATCAGCACGAGGTCCGCGGGCGCCTCCGCCGCCATCCTCGTCGCGGGGGCCGGGGCGATGCCTCCGCCGCACGCCCACTGCGTGATCAGCAGGCTCGCAGCGGCCATTGTGGCGAGGATGCGTCTGTCGGTCATCGTAAGCTCCGGTGTGTAGGGGTGAGGGCCGGGAAAATACGGCCTGTCGACCTCGGCTCGCCACTCGGTGGGCTCCGGCGTCGTTCTGGCTACAGGAGGAGGTGCTCGCCCCCGACTGCCCGGCTTCGGCAGGAGCAGCAAGCCCGCGGCGGTGCTGACCATCGCGGAGCTGGCGGATGCCCTCGCCATTTCGGGTATTTGCCCAGGCACCATCTCGATGGCTGTCACCGCACCGGTGCTGAGGAGCCCACCGTGGCCCGGGCGCCTCGGAGCCGTCGCGCTTGCTGCGGGCGCCACTGGCATACAAGCATGTAGGAGCCGCAGGGATTCGTGCGGAGGGTCAGCGAAGACGAGTTGCGGATCATCCACAGAGCAGCTCCGCCGGGGGACGCCACTGACGCAGAGCCTCCAGGCGTTACTTCTCTCGCAGATAGATCAGTTACACGAACTCGTTTCGTCCATCCTGGCCGTTGCGGCAGTTAATACGAACGGAGTTCGTGAATCCACTAGTTAAGTGCCATGCTCGAATGCCGCTTCGCTCGACCTTGATGCTTGGCCGTTTGCTTAACCGGAGTGAGCGGCGCCGCGCATTCGCAGCGGTGGTGTTCGTCGCATCTGCGCCACTGTGGAATTGCGGCGGGGGTGAATCAAGCGATCAGTCTGGGGCGGAATACGGCCTGGAGATCACCGCCGTGTACGGCTGGGCAGCACTCGCCGACTCCACACGCAGCCTCTCCGAACTTGAGCGGCTCTACGAGGGCGCTGTGCTAGGCAACCCCACAGCAATCGCCGAGGGGCGAGACGGACGCGTTTTCGTTCTAGATGCTGGGTTCAAAAAGGTCGTGGTCTTCTCGCGAGAAGGAGAGTTCGAGGGTGTGATAACCGGCGGGGCTGGCGAAGGCCCGGGAGAATTTCAGTTCCCCAACCAGATCGTACTGGGACCGGGAAGGGATCTCTGGATCTCCGACTTGCACCTGCAGCGAATCAGCCGGTTTTCCCAGGACGGGGAACTGCTTGCGACGATTCCAGTCCCATCTGCGGTAAGCCCCCGAATGCTCACCATGTCGGCCACGGATTCGGCGCTTTACGCCGTGCGTCATGCTCGTGACAGTGTACCGGTGCTGATCGCGTTGGATTCTGCAGGTGCAGTGCGCGGGGAAGTTGTGTGGCCCACTAGCGAGGATATCAGGTTCGGTGGTTCCCGATTGGCAATTGGCGTCGGTAGAGGTCGCGGCGGTTCCCTGGTGGTCGCCCATACAGACGTTGGGACGTGGAGCCAAGTGGAGGGGCTGATTCAATCGGATCGCCGCGGCCACCCTTTGTATCCGGAGGCTCAGCCGTGGGAGAAGGTTGATCCTCAATACGGCATTCGCACGACCGAGGTCGCGGCGCAGCCATCACACGCCGGAGGGTTCAGCGACGGCACTGTCTTCGTTCGGTTTCTGGAGAACGGGAGTCAACTCGATGGTTTCAAGCTAGCCCTGTATGACTCGACTGGAACGCTCCTAAGCGTCTTGGACTCCGCAGGGTTCGGTGGTGCGTTCGGACACTCGGTGCAAGACAAGACAGTCTACTTCGTCGAGA
>JAHWKI010000289.1 GCA_019347975.1 Gemmatimonadota bacterium | reverse complement strand
ACGCGGTGCCGACGATGAGCGGCGTGAAGGCGAAGATGATCATGAACGCCGCCACCAGCATCGACCATGCGAAGATGGGCATGCGGGCCAGCGTCATCCCCGCCGCGCGCATCCGGAGGATGGCGATGATGAGCTCCGCCGCCGCTCCCATGGCGGCGATCTCGGCCACGCTGAGCCCGATGTCCCACCAGTCCATGTTGATGCCCGGCGAGTACTGCACGTTCGTCAGCGGCACATAGGCGAACCATCCGCCGTTCGGCGCCATGCCGAAGAGGAAGGAGGAGTAGAGGAAGATCCCGCCGAAGAAGTACGTCCAGAAGGACAGCGCGGTGAGCTGCGGGAACGGCAGGTCCCGCGTGCCGAGGAGCATCGGCATCATGTAGTTCGCGACCGCCTCGATGAACGGGATGACGAAGAGGAACATCATCGTCGTCCCGTGCATGGTGAAGATCTGGTTGTACGTTTCCGGGTCGAGGAAGGTGTTCTCCGGCGACCCCAGCTGGATCCGCAGAAGGATCGCCTGCACCCCGCCGACGAGGAAGAAGAAGAACCCCGTCGTCATGAACCGGACGGCCACCGGGATGTTGTTGACGGTGCGGAACCAGCCCACGAATCCAGGGGGCGCCGCCCACGTCACGTTGAACCGGTTGATCTCCTCCGGCCCGAACTCCTCCGGCGGCTCGAAGAGCGAGAGGTCCGTGGCCACGGGGTCGACGGCGCTCATCGCAGGCTCATCAGGTAGTCGAGCAGCGCGTTCATCTCGTCCGGCTCCAGCGGCACTCTCGGCATGAGGTTCCCCGGCTTCAGCACCTGCGGGTTGGAGATCCACCCCCCCATGTTGCCCCGGTTCGTCGTGAGCAGCCCGCCGGCCAGGGAGATGCGGCTGGCGACGTGGGTCAGATCCGGCCCCTCCGCCGTCCGACCCGGTGGCTCACCCGGCGCTTCCTCCGGCCCCAGCGCCACTCCCCGCCCCGCGTCGTTCTCGCCCCGGATCACGTGACAGTTCGCACAGCGGTTCTCGGGATCCAGGAATACCTCCAGGCCCCGCCGGATCCGGGCGTTCCGCGCCAGCCCCTCCGCCCGCACGGAGTCCGGAAGCTCCGGACCCGCGTGATCCATGGCCTCCTCCACCGCGTTCGGCTCGGGAGCGACCGGCGCCGCCGGCCGGCGCTGCCGGGCCAGCCACCCCCGGAACTCCTCCTCCTCCTCCGCCACCACGAACAGCGCCATCCAGGTGTGCTGCTGACCGCAGTACTCCGCGCACTGGCCGCGGTACACCCCCGGCTCCTCCGCCACGAGCCACGCCCGGTTCGTCCGTCCCGGGATCATGTCCGTCTTCCCATGGAGCCGCGGGACCCACAGGCTGTGGATCACGTCGTCCGAGCGGAGCAGCAGATCCACCCGCTTCCCCACCGGGATGTGGATCTCGTTCGCCGTCACCACCGTGTCCCCGTGGGGCAGAGGGTACCGCACTTCCCACCAGTACTGCTTCCCCGTCACGATCACCGTGACGTCACCGGACCCGACCGACGGGCCGATCCGCCCCAGGACGACCATGGTGTAGACGAAGATGCCGACGAGGATGACGGCGGGAATGGCCGCACCGGCGAGCAGGACCCAGATGACGCGGCGCCGCTCCACACCCGGCGCGTCTTCGCCGCTCATCCGATTGCCTGCCGTACCCGGCGCGGCCGCGCGACGGGAGCGGACGATGGCCAGCCCCAGCGCGACCATGACGATGATGAAGACGACGAGGCAGACCCAGAACAGGACCCACCACATGGATTCGATGGCGGCGGCCCCCGGTCCGGCGGGGGCGAGGGTGGACTGCTGCATCAGGCGGTCCGCTCCCGGTCGGCGGCGGAGTCGTAGGTGATCACCTTGTAGAGGTACCACGCCACGATGCCGCCGATGACCACCCACGTGGCCGGGCTCAGGTAGTCCTGCACCGCGTCGTAATTCCTGCCCAGAAACACGCCCGCGTACGTCAGCGCGGCGGTCCAGGCGGCGGTGCCCACGAGGGTGTAGAGGAGGAACGGCAGGAAGGGCATCCCCGCGAACCCCGCCGGGAGGGAGATGAAGGTGCGGATCGCCGGGACGAGCCGACCGACCAGCACCGCGACGCCTCCGCGGCGCCGGAACCACTTCATCGACCGGTCGATGTCCTCCCCCGTCAGGCCGACCCAGCGGCCGTGGCGTCGGAAGAACGCCCGGACGCGCTCCTCCCCGACCCTGCGGCCGATCACGTACCAGCCGACCGCGCCGGCCAGCGATCCCCCCGTTCCCGCGGCGATGGCGCCCCAGACGGTGAACCCGTCCCGGGCCGCGATGAAGCCCGCCAGGGGCATGACCAGCTCCGAGGGGATCGGCGGCACGAGGTTCTCGAGGAACGTGAGCAGCGCGACACCCGGGTAACCGAGGCTACGGACGACGTTGACGATCCAGTCGAACACGAGCGGCGCCGGCCGCAAGAGGTGAGCCGACGCCGAGCGGAGAGCGCCCGGGGGGGTTCACGATTGCTGGCTGATCCGGCTATGTCGGCGCCCCGGGGAGGACGGAACTTCGACTTCGACTTCGACTTCGACTTCCGAATTCAAATTCCGAATTCAAATTGCGATGGAGGGGCGGTGAGGTTCGATCCGGAGAGGATGGCGGTCTACCGGCTGGCGCGGGCGCATACGTGGGCGGTCCGGAGCTGATTGCGGGAGCGAAGACGCAGGGGTTCGCCGATCTCGTCAGCCAGCTGCGCCCCGGAAGCCATTGCTGAGGTACGTAACCTCCAGAACCAGATCACCGCTCTGCTGATCACCTCGCTGCGAAACCTCGAAGCCGCACAGGCCTCCAGAAACGGGACAGGCGCCGAAACGGTCCCCCCGAAGCAGTCGCAGTCCCCGACTTGAATTTGAATTCGGAATTTGAAATTCGGACTTTTGTGGTTCGGCTCGCGTACTGGTTCCCTTCACAGGCTCTCCACCGATTTGCCGCCTCGCCCCCGCCTCCCCACTTTCCCCGAACAGACCAACCGCACCCTCGAAATCGAGCCATGCCGACAAACCGCCACGTCCGCCCGACCCTGCTCGCGCTGACCGCCTTCCTCGCCTCCTGCGCCTCCTCCCCGGCCCGCGAGGTGCCGCGGACCGACGACCCCCACCTCGCCACCGCTTACCGCGTTCTTTCCACGACTCCGCTGATCGATGGGCACAACGACCTGCCTTGGGCGATCCGGAGCTACGACGAGGCGCCCATGGACGTGGTCGCCTACGACCTCCGGGAGCGGACGCCGGGACACACCGACCTGGAGCGGCTGCGCCGGGGGATGGTGGGTGGTCAGTTCTGGAGCGTGTACGTGCCGGCGGGTGCGGTGGCGGAGGGCGCGGCGCGGGTGCAGCTGGAGCAGATCGACATCGCGAAGCGGGTGATCGAGCGGTACCCGGAGGCGTTCGAGCTGGCGCTCAGGGCGGGCGACGTGGAGCGCATCTTCGCCGACGGCAGGATCGCGTCCATGCTGGGGATGGAGGGGGGGCACGCCATCGAGAACTCCCTCGGCGCGCTGCGCGCCTTCTATGACCTGGGCGCCCGCTACATGACGCTGACCCACTCCGCCAACACCGACTGGGCGGACTCCTGCTGCGAGGAGCCGGAGTTCGGCGGCCTCTCGACGTTCGGCGAGGAGGTGGTGCGGGAGATGAACCGGCTGGGCATGCTGGTCGACCTCTCCCACGTGTCGCCCGAGACCATGAACGACGTCCTCGACCTCGCCGCGGCGCCCGTCATCTTCT
>JAHWKI010000076.1 GCA_019347975.1 Gemmatimonadota bacterium | reverse complement strand
ACCAGGCGCGGAGTGTGTCCCGGCGCGCGAGCCCTCCATGAGGAGGTTCGCGCGCCGGGCTCGTTTTCAGGAGGGCGTATGCCATCGTTTCGCGGACTGCTGATCCTCGCCCTGCTGATCTGGGCGGCCTGCGGCGGCGCGGCCTCGTCCGGGCCGGAGAGCGCCGCGACCCCGCGCCGGAGCTCCTTCAGCCTGATCACCTACGAAGAGCTTCGGGAGCACGGGGGATACTCGAACCTCTACGACCTGATCGAAGTCCTCAGGCCCCGGTGGCTCCGGGCTCAGGGCGGCCCCGACACGTTCTTCGGCACGCCCGGGCAGGTACAGGTCCGCATGGACGGGAATCGCATGGGAGATGTCGCCGTGCTCCGCACCCTGTCGCCCTCCGGAGTCACTTCGATCCAGTGGGTCGCCCCGATCGACGCCGCGGGGCGGTACGGTCTCGACCACAGCCACGGCGCGATCATCGTGTCGACCCGCCCGGTCCACTGACGCCGGCTTGACGGGCCCGAGCCGCTACGAACGGATGCCCTACCGCCGCGTGGGGCGGAGCGGTCTGCGCCTGCCGGCGGTATCGCTCGGGCTGTGGCAGAACTTCGGGAGCGTCGATCCGTTCGAGAACGCGCGTGCGATGGTGCTCCGCGCGTTCGATCTCGGCGTCAGCCATTTCGACCTGGCGAACAACTACGGACCCGCGCCAGGATCCGCGGAGGAGACCTTCGGGCGCATCCTCCGCGATGACCTCGCGGGGCACAGGGATGAGCTGATCATCTCGACGAAGGCCGGCTACCGGATGGGGCCGGGGCCGTACGGCGACGGCGGCTCGCGGAAGTATCTCCTCGCCAGCCTGGACGCGAGCCTGCGGCGCATGGGGCTCGAGTACGTCGACATCTTCTACCACCACCGTCCGGATCCGGAGACGCCGGTGGAGGAGAGCATGATGGCGCTGGACCAGGCGGTGCGGCAGGGGAAGGCGCTCTATGCCGGGATCTCCTCCTACGATCCCGCAGGCACGGCCGAGGCCATGGGCATCCTCCGCGAGCTGGGGACACCGCTCCTGATCCACCAGCCCCGCTACAGCATGCTCGATCGCGTCGTCGAAGGCGGGCTCCTCGAGCTCCTGGGATCGGAAGGGGTCGGGTGCATCGTGTTCTCACCCCTCGCCCAGGGGCTCCTCACCGACCGCTATCTGGATGGCGTTCCCGCGGACAGCCGGGCGGCCAAGCCGCACGGTACGCTGGAGGCCGACAGCATCACCGAGGCGCACCGTCGCCGGGCGGGGTGCCTGGCCGGAATCGCGGGCGCTCGCGGCCAATCGGTTGCGCAGCTCGCGGTCTCCTGGGTCCTGCGCGACCCGGTAGTCACGTCCGCGCTGGTGGGCGCCAGCAGCGTGGCGCAGGTCGAGGCGAACGTCGCGGCGGCGGAGCGGACCGACTTCACCGAAGCGGAGCTCGCCGCGATCGAGCGCTGCCTGGCCTGAGCACGGCGGCCAGCGCGGCCGACCGGTCGTGCGAGGTTCTCATCTCGATTCCGGCCGCCTCGAGGTGCGTCGGGGCGCGTGAAGCTCGCTTCCCAACCAGCGGGGCGGCGCCTTATTCTTGCCCTCGACCGCGCGCCGCGGCCCGATCCTCCTGAGGACGCCCCCGTCCGGAGAACCTTCTGACCATGCACGCCTTGACGCCCGACTCCACGGCAGGGTTGCGCCGGGCCGTCCTCGCGACGGTCCTCGCGCTGCCCCTCCTGGCCTCCTGCGCTACGGCGCCTACGGCACGGCACCCGCAGCCGGGGACTCCCGCGTTCGCCGCCCGAACGGCGCTCTACGAGGTCTTCGTCCGCGACTTCTCGGCCGAGGGGACGTTCCGGGGCGTGATCGGAGGGCTGGACCGGATCCAGGCGACGGGCGCCGAGGTGATCTGGCTGATGCCGATCCACCCGGTGGGCGAGCTGAACCGCAAAGGCACCCTGGGCTCCTCGTATTCCGTACGTGACTACCGCGCCATCAACCCGGAGTACGGGACGGCGGCGGACCTGCGGGCGCTGGTGGACGCGGTGCACGCGCGCGGGATGAAGCTGATCCTGGACTGGGTACCGAACCACACCGCGTGGGATCACGTCTGGGTGACCGAGCACCCGGAGTACTACGCCAGGAACGAAGCGGGGGAGATGACGCACCCGCGAGACCTGGAGGGGAACCTCACGGACTGGACGGACGTCGTCGAGCTGGAGTACGACAACCCGGCGCTGCGGCGGGCGATGACGGACGCGATGAAGTACTGGCTGGAGGAGTTCGACATCGACGGCTACCGGGTGGATGTGGCCGGGTTCATCCCGCCGGACTTCTACCGGGAAGCGATCCCGGAGCTGCGGTCGGTGAAGCCGATTCTGCTTCTTGCGGAGTGGGGGGACCTCTGGCTGCACGAGGTGGGGTTCGACCTGACCTATCCCTGGTCGTCCTATCACCGTCTGAAAGAGGTGTGGCACGGTGGGCGGGCCGCGGGGTTCATCGAGGCCGAGCTCGAGGAGCTCGCCGGGATGCCGGAGGGCGGCTACCGGATGCGGATGACGACGAACCACGACGAGACCGCATGGGACCAGCCGCCGGTGACGCTCTTCGGCGGACCCGCCGGGGCGCGGGCGGCGTTCATTGCGATGGCGCTCCTGCCAGGCCCGCCGCTGCTCTACAACGGACAGGAGGTGGAGAGCGCGCAGAAGCTTCCGTTGTTCGAGAAGGAAGCGATCGAATGGAGCCGGCCGGGGGCGGCAGAGACGCGCGCCTTCTATCGTCGTGTGGTCGACCTCTCGCGGACGCACCCCTCACTGACGGGGGGCGGGCTGGTCATCGTGCGGACGGACGTGGAGCAGGATGTGATCGCGTATCGCCGCGGCGACGTGGTCGTGCTGGTCAACACGCGGCCGGGGCCGGTCCGGGTCACGACCGGCGGGCTCACCCTGGAAGGAGCCCGGGACCTGTTGAGCGGCCGGCTCCAGGGCGGAGACGCGGTGGACCTTCCCGGCCATGGCGCGGCCGTCCTCCAGCTGCCGGACCGGCAACCCGCCGGCTGACTCGGCCGGAGCCGCTCCCGGCAGCGTGGGATCAGCAGGGGGCCGGTGCGTCTTAACGAACCCGGCTTTCGCGCGTCAATAGAGTCAGAACGCCGGACGTCCTCGACCTGGGGGGGAGCCATGACGCGCCACCTGATTCTGCTTCTCGTCCTTCTGGCACCCGCGAGCTGCGGCGCCGAGTCTCCCCTGGGCCCCGGAGACGAGGCCGAGGTGAACGGTCTCGTGAACGACTTCATCTGGGTCGGTGTGTACGGAGAGGCGAGACAGTTCACCGATTCCGAGCTCCAGACCATCGCCGACGACTACGACTTCGTGGTCATCGCCGCCTTCCACTGCGGCGGTGTGCGCAGCTGCCACGCCGAGGCTGCACGCCGGCTCAAGGCCCTGGACCCGGACATCACCGTCCTCGCGTACATGAACGGCTTCATCCGCGAGTTCCCTGGAGTCAACGAGCTGGAGCTGTACGGGCAGGAGACCTGGGACGACGGCTGGTGGCTGCGTCACCAGAGCACGGGGGAGGTGATCGAGGTCGCCGGCGGACGGGGCGGCTTCAAGGACCTGACGGATCCCGAGCTGCGGCGGTGGATGATCGGGATCGTCGAAGGGTGGCTGGAGGAGGGGCCGTTCGACGGCGTGGCCTTCGACCGGCTCCAGGGGATTCCGCTCGACGCCTCCGTGTGGCTCGAGCGGGTGGGGTCGGCCAAGGGGGCCGCGGTTAACGGCGCGATCGTCGACCTCCTGCGCGAGACGAAGGCCGCGCTCGGAGAGGAGCGGCTCGTCGTCTACAACGGGCTCAAGGATGCGCAGTCGACCTTCACCGGGCGGCTGTTCACGGACGGGGTGGACGCGGTGGACGGCGTCGCCAACGAGTACTTCTGCTATCACAAGGATCGCGGCTTCGAGATGCCGCCGGGGCTGACCCTCGAAGAGACGGTGATCCGCGACGTCGAGGCGCACGCGTGGGCCGCCGGGACGGGCACGGCGGTGCTGGCCCACGTCAGCTATCAGACGAACGACCTGAGCCACGCCGAGAAGGACCACATCAACCGGCTCTGCTACGGCAGCTTTCTGCTCGGCCACCGCCCCGGCTACACCTCGTACAAGTTCGGCTTCCTGACCGGAGTGCGCCTTCTGACCGAGAGCGCGGCCGAGCAGGCGCTCGACTTCGGCGACCCGCTCGGCGCCATGCAGGCGCGGGGCGGCGGCCTCTACACGCGGGAGCTCGCCGATGGCGGGGTGGCGGTCAACCTCGGCGGCGCGGCCGCGGACTACGCCGCGTCGTTCGACGGCGTGATCATGAACGGCGGCGTGGTCGGCGCGAGCGTGGCGCAGGGCCAGGTCGTCCGGGTCCCCGCAACGGACGCGCTGTTCCTCATGCGCCGGTGATGGGGGCGCCTCAGAGCTCCCAGCCCGCCCGGTATTCCCGGTGCAGGTACTGGTTCGCCTCCGGAACGTTCACGATGAACATGTTGGCGGGGTCGTAGCGGATCACCTTCCCCTGGCCCGCGCGCAGCGCGACCAGCCCCAGGAGCATGTTCTCCGTCGTCGGCGCCGCCAGCTCGAACGGTGAGGTCGCCTTCTCCTCGCCCCGTATCGCCCGGATCCAGTTCATCTCGTGCTGCGGCCCGATCTTCTCATCCGTCAGCGGTGAGGGCCCGTAGCGCTCTTCGAGGTCCTGCGGGAAGAGCCGCGGCTTCTGACCGTACGTCTCGTGGATCAGGAGCCCCCGCTCCCCGACGTACATCACGCCCCCGGTCCGGTTGAGGGCGAAGTCCTCCGGCAGCATCGGGTGCCGCGGTGGCATGAGCCCGCCGTCGTACCACATGATCTGGACGGGGGGCCTCCCGCCCTTCGCCGGATACTGGTAGCGGACCAGGGTCGCCTGCGGGTAGCTAGCCGGGTCCTCGGCCGGGCCGCCCCAGGGCGAGGAGGAGGCCTCCACGGTGGTCGGGTAGTCCAGGTCGAACGCCCAGTAGGGGTGATCGAACAGGTGGGCACCCATGTCCCCGAGCGCGCCCACGCCGAAGTTCACCCAGCCGCGCCAGTTGAACGGGTGGTAGATCGGGTGGTAGGGGATCTCCGGCGCGGGGCCGAGATAGAGATCCCAGTCCAGGTGGTCCGGAACGACCCACCCGGTGCCGCGGCGGGACGGGTCGAAGTCCGGAGCGGGGAGCGCCATGGAGTAGCGGAGCGTCTGGGCGTAGCGCCGCCAGTTGAGGAAATGCTCGTCCTCCTCCTCCCGCGCCTTGGCGGCGAACTCTGCGAGCTCCGCGGGGGTGGCGGGGAGCGGCATCCCCTGAGGCCAGATCGGACGGTTCGTCCAGCAATGCACATCGCGTACGGGACCGATGACCCCGGAGCGCAGCGTATCATTGATCCAGGCGGCCTCCACCGTGGAGTGCCCCTGGTTGCCCATCTGCGTGACCACGCCCGTCCTTTTCGCGGTATCGAGGAGCACGCGCGCCTCGTACACGGACCACGTCAGGGGCTTCTGGACGTAGACGTGCTTGCCCGCCTCCATCGCCCGCTTGGCGATGACGGCGTGCGTGTGGTCCGGAGTCGCGATGACGACCGCGTCGATGTCGCGCTGCTCGTCGAGCATGACGCGGAAGTCGGCGTAGCGGCGCGCGGCGTTGTACGCCTCGGTAAGCTCCCGGCCCTTCCGCGCGTCCTCCGGATCCTTGTCGTTCCGTCGGTCCCTGAGGGTGCGCTCGACATAGGTGAAGTCGACATCGCAGATGGCGACGATGTTCTGCGAGAGGAGCTCGATGGCGTCGTGCGCGCCCATGCCGCCGGCGCCGACGATCGCGACGTTGACGGTGTCGCTCGGCGCCTGGTAGCCGGGTCCTCCCAGGACGTGGCGCGGCACGATGGTGGCCGCGACGGACGCCTTCGCGAGCGTGCCGACGAACTGGCGGCGGGTGGGGGTCATGGCTCCTCCCGGTGGGTCAGGGCGCGTACTCGGTCGCGAGGTCGTCACGGACCCGCTCGAGCAGCCGGAGCGTGGCCAGGATCCCCTCGTGCTCGGACAGCTCGGATCCTTCGTACTCGATGCCTACGTAGCCGCGGTACCCCGCGTCCAGGACGATCCGCATCATCCTGTGGTAATCGGTGGCGGTCTCCCGCCCCGCGTCGTCGAACGCGTGGCTCTTCGCGCTGACGGCGCGGGCGAAGGGCATGAGCTCCCGGACCCCGCGGTAGCGGTCGTACCACACCTCGGGGTCGGCGCTGACGCGGAAGTTGCCGAAGTCCGGCAGCGTCCCGACGCGCGGGTGGGCCGCGCGCCGGATGACGTCGGCGAGCCATTCACCATCGCTCGACAGGCCGCCGTGGTTCTCGACGATCACGTGGAGCCCGAGCGGGTCCGCGTGCTCCGCGAGCCGGCGAAGCCCGTCGGCCGCGAGGCGGGCCTGCTCGTTCCGGGTCCCGCTGCTCTGCGCGTTGACCCGGATGGAGTGGCAGCCGAGGAAGGCGGCGGCGTCCAGCCACTTGCGGTGGTTCTCGATGGCGATGCTCCGGCCCTCTGCGTCCGGATCGCCGAGGGCGCCCTCCTGGTCGCACATGATGAGCAGGCTCCGTACGCCGGCGTCCTCGGCGCGGGTGCGGAGCTCGCCGAGCCAGGCGCGGTCCAGGGCCCGATCCATGAAGAACTGATTGACGTATTCCACGGCGTCCAGCCCGTAGCGTTCTCGCGCATGGCCGGGGAAATCGAGCGGGTCCAGCTCGCCCCGGCGGATGGTGCGGTGGAGGGACCACTCCGCGAGGGAGATGGAGTAGAGCGGCGCCGTCCGGCCGGCGCGGCGAGCCGCGGCGTGGAGAGCGCCGGTGCAGCCGAGCGCGCCGGCGCCTGCCGCGACGAGCGCGGAGCGGACGAAGTCCCGGCGACGCATCAGCCCCCCCTCTCCGTGATCGGCCGGATCCGGATGTTTCGGTACCAGACGGGATCGCCGTGGTCCTGGAGACCGATGTGCCCGCGCCGGGCCTCACCGAACCCCGGGTGCTCGACGAACTTGCTCGCACGCATGCGCGTGTTCCAGTCGTCGGACCCGATCTCGTACTCCACGACCTTCACGCCGTTGAGCCAGTGCTCGACCCGCGGGCCGTCGGCGACGATCCGCACGCTGTTCCATTCCCCGGCCGGCTTGACCACGTCCGCGGTGGCCGGATACAGCGCGTACGCCGCGCCGGCGGAGTTCGCGGCAATGCCGCCGTCGGGGTGCCCGGCATCATCGAGGACCTGCATCTCGTGGGCGCCGTGCCAGATCTCCTCGTGGTCCTCGGTAGCCCGGTAGAAGATGCCGCTGTTGCCCGCGGGTCCGACGCGCCACTCGAGCTGGAGCTCGAAATCGTCGAACTGATTCCGGCTGACCAGGTCTCCGCCTTCCACCCCGGGGACGAACGTGAGAAGCCCGTCGCGGACCTGCCACCCGCCCGGCGCGTCCGTCCGCCGGTAGCCGCGCCAGGCGGAGAGATCCGTGCCGTCGAAGAGGGTGATCCACCCGTCCTGCAGACTCTCGTCCGCCATGTCGGACTCCGGGTTTCGTGCGTTCTCGGCGCGATTGTCGGGGCTGCCGCACGCGGCCTGGGCGAGCGTCGCGGCCGCGATCAGCGCGAGGGCCGCGGCGGTGGCGCGGGCGCTCATCGGTCCACCCCCCCGCTCGGGATGGGCTCGGCGGTCGCGGGCGTCGCGGCGGAGCCGCGGACCCGGTCGTGGAACATCAGGCCGAAGAAGACCATGACGACGGCGGCGAAGGCCGCGGGCACGAGCCAGAAGCCCTGCCACTGCCTGAGCTCCAGCGCGGTCGCGCCGCCGAGGAAGCCGTTGTAGAGATTCCCCGCGAGCTGCGCGCCGATCAGCATCCCCACCCCGTAGGTGATCAGCACGAGGAACCCCTGCGCCTGCCCGCGTACGGCGGGCGTGGATTTCTTGTCCACATAGATCTGCCCGGTGACGAAGAAGAAGTCGTAGCAAATGCCGTGCAGCAGGATCCCGGTCGCGATGAGCCAGAACACGGCGTCCGGAGCGGCCAGGGCGAAGAGCACGTAGCGGACGACCCACGCCCCCATGCCCACCAGGAGCATCCACTTCACGCCGAGCCGGACGAAGAAGAAGGGCATGAGGAGCATGAACACGACCTCCGACGCCTGCCCGAGCGTCTGCGTGGCCGCGATGTTCTCGACCCCGGCGGCGCCCAGGAAGATCTGCGTGAAGTTGTAGTACGCGGCCAGCGGGATCGAGATGAGGAGGGAGCTGGCGATGAACACGTAGAAGGAGCGGCTGCCGAGCTGCTTCAGCGCGTCGAGGCCGAGAATGCTCCGGACGGACACGCGCTCGCCGGCGCCGGGCGGCGGCGTGTGCGGGAGCGTGAAGCTGTAGAGGCCCAGCGCGATGCTCGCGACCGCCGCCATGTAGAGCGGCGCCGCCGTGCGCTCCGGCACGTCCCCGACGAAGGCGACCAGCACGAAGCTGACGACGAGGCCGGCGACGATCCAGCCGATGGTGCCGAACACCCGGATCAGCGGGAACTGCTTCTCCTGATCCCGGATGTGATGGAACGAGAGCGAGTTGGAGAGCCCGAGCGTGGGCATGTAGCAGAGGTTGTACGCCAGGAGCAGCAGGATGAACGCTGCGGGCGCCGCCGTCGCCTGGGGCACCGCGAACATGACCAGACCGCCCAGCAGGTGGAGCGTCCCGAGCACCTTCTCGGTGGCGAAATAGCGGTCGGCCACCAACCCGAGGAAGAACGGCGCCGCGATCGCCGCGATGGGGTTCACGGTGAACGGCCAGTGCGTGAGGGTCTCCATGCCATGCGCCGTCATGTATACGGCCACGGTCGTGTACCACGAGCCCCAGATGAAGAACTGCAGGAACATCATGGTGCTCAGACGGCTGCCGAGATTCGTTGCCATGGGTGCCTGTCGAGGGGTCGAGTGGGCGAGGTGGGTCGGTCATGTATACGGCCGTCGCTCGCATCAGCGCAATATCACGGCACCCCACCGGCCGGCGATCCGGGAGGGCGGCGGTCGGGGCCTTCCGCTCGCACGGATCGCTCGGCCCGCTGAGGCGCGTGCTCGCGGGGCGTTGCGCTGGCGCGGGTGCGCGTGAATCATCCCTACGCAGGTCTGCGGAATCCGATTCCAGGGATTGCGCGTTCCCGTGCCCTAATCCGTGAGAGATCGCGATGCTTTCATTCACCGATCCGGAAGGTCTGGATCGCAGGACCTTCCTGGGTGCGCTCGCCGGTGGACTGGCCGGGCTGGGGTTGCTCGGGTGCAACGAGCCGCCCGCCGAAGCCGCGGCACCGTGGGCCCGCCGCCCGGGCGTTCAGCTCTATACCGTCCGCACCCTGATGCAGCGGGACGTGGCCGAGACCCTCGGCGCCGTGGCCGCGGCCGGCTACCGCGAGGTCGAAACGGCCGGGCTGTTCGGAATGGCGCCCGAGGAGTTCCGGGCCGCGCTGGATCGAGCCGGGCTCGTGTCACCGGCGGGGCACACGCCCATCGAGGCGCTCCGCCAGAGCCTCGACGCCTCGCTCGCATCCGCGCGAACGCTCGGCCAGGAATGGGTCGTGGTCCCGTGGCTGGATGAGGCGGAGCGGACGCCGGAGGGCTACCGGCGCGTCGCCGCCGAGCTCAACCGGTTCGGCGCCGCCGCCGTCGACCGGGGCTTGCGGGTCGGCTATCACAATCACGACTTCGAGTTCGAGGAGCTCGAGGGGGGAGTCCGCGGCTACGACCTCCTGCTCGCCGACACGGATCCCGAGCTGGTGGATATCGAGCTGGACCTCTTCTGGGCGGTGAACGCCGGACAGGATCCCGTCGCCCTCTTCGAGCGTCACCCGGGTCGCTTCCCGCTGTGCCACGTCAAGGACATGGCGGACCGGGGCGGCGCCGGGACACAGGCGCCCGTGGGACAGGGCGACATCGACTTCGCACGGATCTTCGCCCATGCCGATCAGGCCGGGCTCCGGCATTACTTCGTCGAGCAGGACGACCCGGCCGATCCCCTGGCGAGCATCCGCGCGAGCCACGCGTACCTGCAGCGGCTGAGGGCCGCGGAGGGCCGCCCGTAGTCCCCGCAGCGATCTTGACAATCGCGCGGGACGGAGGCACTTAGGTGAGAGGCCCGGCCGAGGGGCTTCCAGGGCGCCGATACCGGCGGGAGATCCCCACACAGCGGACGAACAGAACCCTGAATGCCGACGTGACCGCGAAGGGCAGCGGCACCGACCAGATCACGCGCCGCGAGGCCCTCCGTCGAACGGCGTGGCTGCTCGGGGGAGCGATCTCCGCGCCCACCATCGCGGGGGTGCTGGCGGGCTGCGGGGGTGACCGAACGGGAGCCGCCGGGAAGGCACTCACGGGCCGGCAGCTGGAGCTGGTGGGCGCGATCGCGGAGCACATCATCCCGGAAACCGACACTCCCGGCGCGAAGGCCGTCCACGTGGACCGGTTCGTCGACGAGATGCTGGCCACGTACTACCCCGAGGAAGAACGTGCGCTGTTCCTGGCCGGGCTGGCCGAGGTGGACGAGCGTGCCCGTCAGGCACACGGCAATGCCTTCCTCGACTGCACACCGGAGGAGCAGCTCGATCTGCTCCGCGCCCTCGACCGTGAAAGCTTCGCTCCGGTGCCCCCGCGCGCCAAGCCCCGGGACCCTGCCCCGCCCGCGGACGTGGACGTGCGCGCCCGACTCGAGGGGGGCGACTCTCCGCTGCCGGAAGAGGTGGAGACGGACACGGTGCAGTGGATTCACGGGGAGTCCCGGAGACCGGGCCGCGCGAGCCGGCCGTTCTTCCGAACGATGAAGGAGCTGACCGTCGTGGGATACTATACGTCCGAGCCAGGCGCGACGGTCGAGCTGAGACACGAGGCCGTTCCCGGCCGCTACGAGGGCTGCGTTCCGCTCGCGCAGATCGGCAGGGCATGGGCGGTCTGAAGCAGGTCGAGGGAGCGGGCGGCGCGCCGGCCGTATCGATCCGGGAGCAGGAGGAGTACGACGCGATCGTGGTCGGCTCCGGCATGACGGGCGGCTGGGCAGGGAAGGAGCTGTGCGAGAAGGGGCTGAAGGTCCTCGTCCTGGAGCGCGGCTATGCGCTGAAGCACGGCGAGTACCCGAACGAATTCAAGCAGCCGTGGGAATTCGCGTATCGGGGGCGGGGCGATCGTGTGACGTACGACGAGCACTACCCGATCCAGCGGCTCTGTTACGCGTTCGGGGAGGCCACTCAGCACCTGTTCGTGAACGACACGGAGCACCCCTACCTCAACCCCGAGGACCGGCCCTACCGCTGGATCCGCGGCTATCACCTCGGCGGGCGCTCGCTGATGTGGGGGCGGCAGGTGTATCGCTGGAGCGACCTGGACTTCGAGGCGAACGCGAAGGACGGGATCGGGGTCGACTGGCCGATCCGGTACCGGGACATCGCCCCATGGTACAGCTACGTGGAGCGGTTCGTCGGTATCAGCGGCAGGGCGGAGAGCTGGCCGCACTTCCCGGATGGCGAGTTCCTGCCCCCGATGGAAATGAGCTGTGCCGAGGAGTTCGTGAAGGCGGGGATCGAGCGCGCCTACCCGGACCGGCTGATGACGATCGGACGGGTCGCCAACCTGACGCGTCCGCACCAGGGCCGGGGGCCGTGCCAGTACCGTGACCAGTGCCATCGCGGCTGCTCCTTCGGCGGCTACTTCAGCAGCCTCAGCGCGACCCTTCCCGCCGCGCAGGTGACGGGCAACCTGACCGTCGTCACCGACGCGATCGTCCACTCCGTCACCTACGACCCGCGGACGAACCGGGCGACAGGCGTGCGGGTGATCGACGCCCGGTCGCTCGAGGACCGTGAGTATACCGCCCGCCTGGTCTTCCTCTGCGCGTCCACGCTGGGCACCGCCCAGATCATGCTCAATTCGACGAGCGAGCGGTTCCCGGACGGCATCGGCAACAGCAGCGGAGCGCTGGGTCACTACCTCATGGACCACCCGTTCCAGGCGGGAGCGAACGCCGAGATCCCGGGGCTGGAGGACCAGTACCATTACGGCCGTCGGCCGAACGGCATCTACATTCCCCGCTTCCGGAACCTCGAGGGATCGGACTCGGACGGACTCGGGTTCCTGCGCGGGTACGGCTACCAGGGTGGCGCGGGCCGGGCGGGGTGGGGGCGGGGCGGCGGCCGCGAGGGGCTGGGTGCCGAGCTCAAGGCTTCGCTCCGGGACCCCGGACCGTGGACCATGTGGATGGGCGGCTTCGGCGAGCAGCTTCCGCGCTATGACAACCACGTCTCCCTCGACCCGCAGCGCACGGACCGGTGGGGGATTCCCCTGCTCCGCATCAGCGCCGCGTGGTCGGACAACGAGCTTCGGCTTCTACGGGATGCCTCGGAGCAGGCGGCGGAGATGCTGGAGGCGGCCGGCTGCGTGAACATCCACGCCTACAACAACCCCGGCCCGCCGGGCTTCGCCATCCACGAGATGGGGACCGCGCGAATGGGCCGGGATCCGAAGACGTCCGTCCTCAACGGCCACAACCAGTCCCACGATGTGCCGAACCTGTTCGTGACGGACGGCGCGTGCATGGCCAGCTCGGCACACCACAACCCGTCGCTCACGTACATGGCTCTGACCGCGCGCGCCGCCGATTACGCGGTCGAAGAGCTGAAACGGCGGAATCTCTGAATGGGCGCTCGCGCTCGGCGGTTCTCCACGTCGCTCCTGGCCGCGCTCGCCGTCGCCTCGTGCGCCCGGGTCGGACCACCGGCCGAGCCGGCCGGCCCCACCGAGCGGCCGGTCCACGGCGTGATCCCCCTGCCTTCCTCCGTCCAGCTGGACCCGGGGGACGGCTTCACCGTCGACTCGGCCACCGTCATCTTCGTCCCGAGCGGGGATCCGGAGGCGGAGCGGATCGCGCGCTATCTCTCGGGGCTGATCGGTCCGTCGCCCGAGCGGGCACCCGAGGTGAGGGTGGCGGCGGGGCCGCCGCCACCCGGCAGCATCTCCCTGGCGACAGATCTGAGGGGCCCGGTGGTCGGGGAGGAAGGGTACACGCTCGTCGTCACCGCGGACCGGATCACGCTCCGGGCGCAGCGGCCCGCCGGGCTCTTCTACGGAGTCCAGACCCTGCGTCAGCTCCTGCCGCCGGAAGTCGAGTATACGGCCGCCTACCCGAGGCCGTTGCGGGTGCCGGCCGTGCGAATCGCGGACCAGCCGCGCTTCGCCTGGCGCGGCGCGATGCTGGATGTGGCCCGGCACTTCGCGCCGGTCGAGGACGTGAAGCGGTACATCGATCTCCTGGCGCTCCACAAGCTGAACCGGCTCCACCTGCATCTCTCCGACGATCAGGGCTGGCGGATCGACATCCGGTCCTGGCCCGACCTGGCCACCCACGGTGGGAGCACGGAGGTCGGCGGTGGGCCGGGCGGTTACTACACGCAGGAGCAGTACGCGGACCTGGTGGCGTACGCCCGCGACCGGTTCATCGTGGCGGTCCCGGAGATCGACATGCCGGGGCACACCAACGCCGCCCTCGCCTCCTACCCCGAGCTGAACTGTGACGGCATCGCCCCACCGCTGTACACCGGCACGGAGGTGGGATTCAGCACACTGTGCGTCCACAGCGATACGACGTACCGCTTCGTGGACGATGTCGTGCGGGAGATCTCGGCGCTCACGCCCGGTCCGTACTTCCACGTCGGGGGCGATGAGGTCGAGGAGCTGACGCCCGAGGAGTACGTGCGATTCATCGAGCGCGTCCAGGAGATCGTGACGTCGCACGGCAAGCGGATGGTCGGCTGGGACGAGATCGCGGCCGCCGATCTCACGCCGGGAGCCGTCATCCAGCTGTGGCGCCCGGACACCGCTCACATCGAGATCATCGAAGCGGCGCGGCGCGGCGCGAGCCTGGTCCTGTCGCCGGCCGACCGGATCTACCTCGACATGAAGTACGACAGCGCCACCGTGCTGGGGCTGACGTGGGCGGGCGTAACGGACTTGCGCAGGGCGTACGACTGGGACCCGGCCACGTTCCTGCGCGGCGTCGCGCCGAGCGCGATCCTGGGAGTCGAAGCGCCGCTCTGGGCGGAGACCGTGGGGAACATCCGCGACATCGAGCACATGGCGTTCCCGAGGCTGGCGGCCGTGGCCGAGGTGGCGTGGTCGCCGGCGGAGTCCCGCTCCTGGAGCGAGTTCCGGACGCGCCTGGGCGCGCAGGCCCCGCGGTGGTCGGCGCTCGGGATCAACTTCTACAGGTCCCCGGAGGTGCCGTGGCTGCCCGAGGCCCTGTGGTGGCGCGGCGGGGAGCGGTGAGCAGGGCAACGGACGACGACGCCCGCGCGGCGGGCCCAGCTGGAGATTTCCGCATGCGAGGACGCAGGTCCCGATCGAATCCGTACGACGTCTGCATCGTCGGCTCCGGCGCCGGGGGCGGCATGGCCGCCTACGCGCTCACGAAGGCGGGCGCGAACGTGGTCGTCCTGGAGGCGGGGGAAGAGTGGTGGGCGGTCGAGGACACGGCCATGTTCACGTGGCCCTACGAGACGCCCCGGCGCGGCGGGCCCACCCCGGACCGGCCGTTCGGAGAGCACGACGCGAACATCGGCGGGTGGGAGGTGGACGGGGAGCCGTACACGACGGCGCCCGGCGAGAAGTTTCTCTGGTGGCGGGCGCGGATGCTCGGCGGGCGGACCAACCACTGGGGGCGGATCTCGCTGCGATTCGGCCCCGATGACTTCCGGCGCGGCGATCTCGACGGCCTGAGCCCCAACTGGCCGATCTCCTACGACGATGTGAAGCCGTACTACGACGCGGTGGACCGGC
>JAHWKI010000288.1 GCA_019347975.1 Gemmatimonadota bacterium | reverse complement strand
CATGCCGGGGTTCCCCGACAAGTTCACGCCGTTCTACAAGACGCCGCCGGGCTCGCGCGTGTCGACCATGACCCAGCGCCTCGTGGGGTCGTTCGTGCGGCCGCTGCGGCGGATCAGCCAGCACGAGCGGAACCGCGAGCCGCGGTGGGAGGAGGGGACGCCCAGCGGGTGGGCGCTGGCGTACGACACGCCGACGGTCAGTCACAAGGTGCTCGAGTACTTCTACGACAAGGTGCAGTACTTCCGCTCCGAGGAGCCGGGGCGGAAGAAGGACGTGGAGAAGTATCCGAGCGGGTGGGTGACGCCCGCGGAGGCGGCGTACGGCGAGGACTTCCAGGTCCTTCCGGAGCGCCGGGAGGAGATCGCGCGGGAGCGGGGCCTGCCCCGGCGACCCGGGCTGAGCCCCGTCGTCGAGGAGAGCTGACATGTGCTTCACGAATCTGCCGGTGGAATTCGACGCCCAGGGGCGGGCGCGGCTGACGGAGGGCGGTCCCGATCCGTACGCCTACCGCGCGAAGCCGCTGGACCGCTCGCGGATCGAGGAGCTGCTGCGCCAGAACGGCCACATCCGTGACGTGAACATCGACCCGGTCACGCGCGTGGCGGGTGCCCTGGCCTTCCATGCGGTGGCGGACCTGAAGGAGCGGCGCTTCCACGACGCGAACTCGGTCGCGACGATCTTCCGCGGCTACGAGGTGATCCTGAAGGGCCGCGACCCCCGCGACGCCATGTTCATCTCGAGCCGGGCGTGCGGCGTGTGCGGCGGCGTGCATTCCGTGGCGTCCGCGCTGGCGATCGAGATGGCGTTCGGGATCGCCCCGCCGCCCATGGGGCTCGCCCTCCGCAACATCCAGCTCGCGCTGGACTTCATGCTCGACAACCCGCTGCACCTCTACCTGCTGGCCGGCCCCGATTTCTCGCGGCTGGTGGTGGAGCGGACCACGCCGTCGCTGTGGGCGAAGGCGGAGAAGGCCGAGGCGCCCCATGCGGGGATCCACGGATACGACACCATCGGCCAGATCATGGAGGCGCTGAACCCGCTGAGCGGGCGTCTCTACATCGAGGGTCTTCACGCGACGCGGGGACCGCGGGAGGCGTACGCGCTTCTGTACGGCAAGTATCCGCACCCGCAGACCGTGGTGCCGGGCGGCCTCTCGAGCACGGTGACGCTCCGCGAGCTGAACGAGACCCGAAACCGGGTCATCCGCACCATCGACTTCGCGAAGAAGGGCGTGTTCATCTGGGAGGACCTCACGGCGTTCTTCTACGAGGCGGACCCGCTGTACCGGAAGGTGGGCGCGCGGCCGAAGAACTTCGTGGACTCGGGGATCTGGGATGACCCGTTCACCTACGACGCCACCTACGCCAACGCCCCGGACTGGGGCGAGCGGCGCTGGGCCACGCCCGGCGTGGTGCTCGACGGCGAGCTGGTGACGACGAACCTGCACCACATCAACATGGGAATGGAGGAGTTCATCGAGCACTCCTACTACGAGGGGTGGGAGAACGAGGGTGTCCGCCACCAGACGGACCCCGTCGGCAACCCCCTCTCACCGAACCATCCGTGGAACAAGGAGACGAAGCCCGCGCCGACGCACAAGCGGAGCTGGAAGGAGCGCTACACGTGGGCCACGTCGCCGCGCTGGGACCGGCAGGTGGTGGAGGCGGGGGCCTACGCCCGGATGTGGATCACGGCCGCGGCGGGCAAGATGAAGTCGCAGCACATGGAGGCCACGGGCCACAGCCTGAAGATGTGGGTTCCCAAGACCCAGCTTCCGGCCATGGACCTGGAGTGGAAGATCCCGGACGACTGGAACGCGTTCGAGCGGAACCGGAACCGCGCCTATCACATCCTCTACTCCATGCTGGTCGCGTACGAGAACCTCGACATCGCGTTCGATCTGATGAAGAAGGGGGAGACGAAGACGGCGACTGCGTTCGAGGTGCCGAAGACGAACCGGATCGGTGTGGGATTCTGGGGCGCGGGGCGCGGCTGGCTCACGCACCACCTGGAGATGGACAGGGGGGCGCTGACCAATTACCAGATCGTCACGCCGTCCACGTACAACGCATCGCCGAAGGACCCGTTCGGCAACCCGGGCCCGTACGAGGAGGCGGTGCTGAACACGCCGATCCTGGAGGAGTTCGACGAGCCCCAGGACTTCACCGGGATCGACATGTTCCGCGCGATCCGCTCCTTCGACCCCTGCATGCCGTGCACGACGCATATCCACAGCGGCGAGGATCGGGTGATCACGCAGGAGATCAACACGTGCGCGTGCGGCGTCGAGTGAGACGGTGAGGGTCCTGGTCGGCGGCGTCGGCTACCGCTTTCAGACCGATCTCTCCTTCGGCCTGCACGTCAGCGATGCCCTCCAGGGGGAGGGCGGGCTCGACGGCGTGGACGTCATGGACCTGGGCTACGGCGCCATCTTCGTCTCGCAGGACCTGGCCGGGGCGGATCCCCCGTACGACCGTGTCGTGCTGGTGTCGGCGGCGACGCGGGGACGCGAGCCGGGGCTGTACGAGCGGCGGCCGGAGCCGGCGCTGGAGTCCGTGGACGAGATCCAGGAGCGGGTGCGGGAGGCGGGCGCCGGTGTGATCGACCTGGACCACCTGCTGGTCATCGGGGAGCATTTCCATGCGTTCCCGGCCGACCTGCGGCTGGTGGAGGTCGAGCCCGTGGAGAGCGGGCCGGGCGATGGTCTGAGCGCGGCCGTCGAACGGCTGCTGCCGGACGCGATCCGACGAGTGCGGGCGGCGGCGCTGGAGCCGCAGCTCGCCGGGACCTGAGGAGGAGGGGCAATGCGGAAGACGATCCTGCTCGGCCGGCCGTCGCTCGTTCTGGCGACGCTCGGGGGCGCGGCGGGCGTGCTGTTCTTCGGCGCGGTGGTGGCGCTCTCGGGCGCCGCGGGCGTGGCCGCCCCCGGTGTGACCGAGGCGATCGGCGGGATGTGGATCGGCAGCATCGTGGCGTTTCTCGTCGGTTGGCTCGTCGTGCCGTCGCTCATGGTGGCGGCGTGGAAGGCGCTCCCCGGCCACGCGGAGTCGCTGGCCGGTGCGCTCCTCAAGGGCCTGCTTTTCGGCGTCGTCGTGTGGGTGGCGGCCGGGCTGCTCCTCCCGCTGATCGGAGCCCGTGCGGGCCTGTTCGGAGCCGCGGAGGGGATCGGCGGGGCCCTGGCGCTCCTCGTTGCGTCGGTCGGATACGGGGTCGTGACCGCCGCGATCGCCTCCATGGGGGGCGGCATGGCGCCGCTCGAGAGCCTGGGCTGGGAAGGCCACGGAGCGGGGAGGGCCGCATGAAGGAGCGCGTCGCGGCCGGTGGTAGGGGCGGGGTGGCCGGGGCCGACGGCTGTCCGTACGTCGAGCCCGACGCGGGCGGCCCCGGCAGGCGTCGGGGAGCCCTCCGCCTCGCCATCGCGGGCAAGGGAGGGTCCGGGAAGACGACCATCGCCGGAACGCTGGCGCGGCTGCTGGCCGCCCGCGACCGCACGGTGCTGGCCGTGGACGGGGACACGAACCCGAACCTCGGGCAGGCGCTCGGGCTCCCGACGGAGGGCGCGTCCGAGATCGCCGCGCTGCCGGGAGACCTGCTGAAGCGGGTGGAGGACGAGGCCGGCGCGCGGACGGTGCTGACGGTCCCCGCGCAGGAGGTGCTGGCGCGGTACGGCCGGGACATCGACCTCAACATCCGGCTCCTCGTGATGGGCCGCGTGGATCACGCGGGCGCGGGGTGAAAGTGTCGCGCTCACGCTACCGTGCGTAGCGTCATGGGGGAGCTGCTGGCCG
>JAHWKI010000075.1:3997-15186 GCA_019347975.1 Gemmatimonadota bacterium | reverse complement strand
ACGCCCGGCTCGAACTGGCTCGAGCGGAGGGCCAGCACGCCGCCCCGGTTGATGTCCAGATAACGACCCTGCGGCAGCCCGAACTCGGCGCCGGAGATGTCGACGACGATTCGGGGCGGACTGGTCAGCGTCTCGTGCCGATACGAGACCTGCCCATCCACCTCGATCAGGACCGCCGTTCGATCTCCCGCCGGCACCACGCTCAGGGCCTGGACAGCGGCGAGCGCGGCCATCAAGACCGCGCGGATCGTCACAATCGGGATCATCGAATCGCTCCTTGGTTCCTTTGCAGCTCCAGCATTTCCTGTCGGATTGTGCCGAAGTTCTCCACCGCCATCACCACCCGGAGCGGTCCGATCTCGACCACCGTCGCGTTACCGACCACGTCCCCGACCCGTGCCCGGAAGACGCGTCCGTCTCCATCTCCCAGGAGCGCGACGCTCCCCCGCCGCGCCGTCGAATAGATGATCCCGCGGAGCTGAAGGCTCTCGAAGCGCGGGCCCATCTCGTTGTCGTTGGTCAGCGGCCGGAACGGATCCCTCCGGTCGCCGCCGCGATACGTGAAGACCTCGCGCTCGTACACGAGCGTCAGATTGGCCGCCGTGGCCGCACCGGGGGCCGCCTGCGCGCCCTGCGGGCGCTGCTGCGCGGCGAGACCGCCGGCCAGGGCCGCGAGGGCCAGGCTGAGACCCACCGTGCGGCTACGCACCGGCGGCTCCCGAGGTCGTAGGTGCGGGGCGTGCGTCGGGGAGGACGTACGTTTCGATCACGAAGGAGGCCTCCAGCGTTTGGCCTGTGCCCCGTGTCCGCGCGTTGCTCGGCGCGACACTGAGCTCCGTAGGCGTGATGATCCGTGGGAGCGATCCGATCTCGCTCAGGAACCGGGCGATGTTGTGGTACGAGCCGCGGACGGTCATCTCGAACGTCCGGCGGTTGTAGTGTGGCCCGGCGGTCGTCTGGCCGGGCGTAAAGCCGGCGATCTCGACACCCACCTCTTCGGCGCGCTGATTGATCTGGTTCAGGATCTGGGAGACTTCCTCTCCCCTCGGGACCAGGTCCTCGAGGCGGTCGATGTGCCGCTCGAACTGCTCCAGCCGCTCCTCGAGCTGGCGACTCTGCGTCGAGCGCATGCGCGCGCTGGCGTTCGCCGCCTCCACGTTGGCGACCCGGGTCTTCATCTCCTCGAGCTCGGCCTCCTTCCCATCGTGGATGAAGTACCAGTAGGCGAAGACCAGGAGGAGCGGCGCCAGTCCGATCAGGAGCCGCTTCTGCTGTGCCGGATCGCTAGGTAGTCCCAGCGCCATTGCTCGCCTCCTCGCCCGCCGCCGCGCTGTCCGCGGCCATGCCCTCGAACAGGGGCACCGTTTCCACCGCCTCGAGCGGGGGCGTCTCGTACGCACCCGTGAGGACGAAATTGTGCACGATCTTCGTCGCGTCCCCGGCCAGCTGGGCCTGCTCGCTGCTCACCAGCTGGACCGCGCGGATGAAGGGGGAGGCCTCGAGCGCGTCCATGAACCGGGCGAGCGCCGGGAGGCTCCCCGTTCGGCCTTCCAGCTCGAATCCCGGCTGGGCGCCGCCGCTGACCTGATCGACCGAGTGCAGCCACGTGTACGGCGGCAGCGCGCGGCTGAGCTCGTCCAGTATGTGTGGCCAGATGTAGCGGCCGGCGTCGATCTGCTGGATGATGGCCAGCTTCTGCGCGATCGTGTCCTGGCGCGCCCGCAGGGAGGTCTGCGTGGAGATCAGGCGGGCGTAGCGCGTCGAATCGGCCAGCGCCTGGTCCAGCGCCACCTGGGTCTCCTGCCTCTCCGCCTGCAGACCGAAATAGAGCCAGAGCCCCAGCGCCGGCCCGATGATCCAGGCCAGGATGATGAACGCCAGCATGCGGTCGAAGGCGGGCATGCCCGGCAGCTTGAGCGAGAGCCCGGCACCGCCGGCACCCTTCGTCCGCTTCTTCTGAGACCCGGGGAGGAGATTGATCTTGATCATTTCTCGCCTCAGGCCCTCCGCATCGCGAGACCGACCGGCAGCATCAGCATCGGCGCGACCTCATCGAGGGCGATCTCCAGGTTCACGTCCGGGCGCACGGCGACCCGCTCCAGCGGATTGGCGACCTGCGTGGCCACGCCGAGCCGATCCCCGAGCGCCGTAACCACTCCCGGGATCCGGGCGCCGCCGCCGGACAGGAACACGTGCTCCACGCCCTCCCCGCCCGACTGTGCCGTGATGAAGGCGATGGCCCGTTCGATCCCCACCGCCAGCTCGTCCACCCGCTCCGTCACGAAGGACTCCAGGTCCACCGCCTGCTCGTGCCCCTGGATCACCGCCTCGGCCTGGTCCGCGGTGAAGCCGCGCTCGCGCTGGAGCGACTCCCTGATCCGCCTCGACCCGAAGGGAATGTCCCGGACGACGATCGGCACCCCGTCGTCCATGATGTTCACGTTCGTCGTCTCGTGACCGATGTTCACGAGCGCGACCATCCCCGACATGCTGTCCGGGTAGCTCTGCTCGAATGCGTTGTGGAGGGCGAACGCATCCACGTCGATCACGGTGGGGGTCAGTCCCGCATCCGAGAGCAGCGTCATGCGGTTCTCGATCAGCTCCCGCTTCGCGGCGACCAGAAGGACCGACATCTGGGGTCCATCCGCGCCGGGGTCCAGGATCTGGAAGTCGAGCTGCACGCTCTCCATGTCGAACGGGACGTGCTGGTGGGCTTCCCACCGGATCAGCTCGCGGGCCTCCGAGTCGTTCATCCGATCCATCTGGATCTTCTTGATGATGACGTCGTGGCCACCGACCGCCGCCGCCACGTTCTTGTTCTTGAGACCGGCGGCATCCACCACGGACCGAATGGTCTCGGCCACGAGGACGGGGTCCATGACCTCGCCCTCGACGATCGCGTCCGGCACCAGGGGGCTGGTCGCGATTTTCGTGATCTCCGGATCACCCTTGGAGTGATCGATGACCACGAGCTTCACGAAGCCGCTCCCGATGTCCAGGCCCGCGATGACCTTGCTTCGGCCGAAGAGTCCCATCACCAGGATCCGCGTTGTAAGGAGAGGCCGTTGTGGCGGAATGCGTTAGACTACTCATCCCGCCCCATCATGTCAATGATTTGAACGGCCGTTCGCGCATCAATTGCCCGTGACCCCCGAAAGGGGTTTCGGGTTTCCCTCGCGTCGCCGCGGACCCCACCGATGTACGGCCGCCCCACAGCGGGGCGGAGGCAGCGTCTCAGGAAGCCGGATCGCCGTGAAATCCGACGTCCGACAGCCAGGCGGTAATACGAGTTCCGTGCCCAAGATCAATCCCGTGCGGCACAACGACTTACCGGATCAAACGGCACGCGCGACCGCAACTTGTATCGGCCCTTGATACTTTTTGCTGGCCTCCGGGCCGCCTCAGAACGTCGGCACCCACCAGCGGTCGGGGAAGCGGAATGCGCCGTCGAGGGCGGGTGCACGGAACGCGGCCGCGAGGAGGCAGGAGTCGAAGCGAATGGTGCCGGTCCTCAGCTGGACGCGATCGGCGCGAAGCGCGCCGAGGACGGTCGCCCCATCGAGAAGGGCTCGTCCTCGAACGATGATGAGGCCGTGAAAGGTGAAGTCCCCGCCCGCGACCAGATCGCCGTCGACGATGAGGATCCCCGCTCCTTGGCCGCCGGTGATGGTCAGGTCCCCACGTACGAGGACGAGGGGCGGGAGGGTGCCGCAGGGGTGGTCGGCGCGGAGGCTTCCCCAGCTCCATGTGCCAAGTACGCACTCGCCTCGCTGGATGAGCGGCCGCGGGGTGCCCGCTCCTCCGGGGAGGAGGAGGTCGGCAATGTCCATCAGTGGGAGCGCCTCCAGCGGGGCCGGCGGGGGCGCGGCCTCTTCCGCGGCTGGAACGCCTTCCAGAGCGCCGCTGCTCCAGGCGATGATCGGGGCCAGGAGGCCGGGGAGGGACGGGCCGGCGGCGCACGCATCGAAGCCCGAGACGACGCCTCCCTCGATATCGGCCCGGCTCCCGGCGGTCAGCGCGGCCGAAACGGATTTCCTTGCCAGGAGCCCGGGACGGAGAACCCGCACGAGAGCGCCGGCGGAGGCGCGGGCGGTATCGGCGCCGAAGGGGGATCGCGCGCGAGCGGTCACGAGGAGCAGTGCCGTGTCCAGCCGCTCGATGCGGACGCTCACGTCGGGGGCGGGGATCCGCTCCGAGGCGGCGCCGATCTCGAGAGCGGCATCCCGGCGAGTGGACCAGTCGGCCACGATCCTCCGCACGGCGGCGTCCGCGTCGGCCCGGGCATGCGTCGCTGCTTCGGCGGCTGCGGCGATCCGGGCCTCCTGACCCGCCACGGCGAGCATCCCGGCGGACAGGACCGCCACGGCCATCACGATGAGCATGGCGAGCATCAGGGCGAAGCCATCGCGAAGGGGGGCAGCATGGCTCATCGGGGCGGCGGGTTGCGCGACGGGATCGGAAGGGTGGCGGGCGAGTGGATCCGGTGCGAAAGCGAGTCGGGGTGGGGCTCGAGGTGGACGAGGAGCCCCGCGGCGCCGGAGCCCGGCGCGAACGCCGTGCGAGCGAAGAAGGCTTCGGTGAGAGGCTGCCGACCCGCGCGACCGAGGCGGTAGCGGATCGCGCCGCCGGAGGCGTGATAGCTGCCGGGCTCGAAGACCACGGCGAACCGCGTGCGTAGGGCCACTGCGTGGTCCAGCGAGAGGGTCAGGCCGCCTTGCGCGCACGCGGCCCCTGACACCGCCGCCACGGCCCGGATCTCCGTGGCTCCTCCCGCGGCCAGCAGGAGCACCGAGTCCTTCTCCGGGGCAGGGCGCCGCGAGCCGCTGTAGCGGAGGCTCACGCTGCTCCCGTCCGCCGCGCACACCGGGCCGCTCCCGCGCGGCGCCCTGATGGCCAGTGCCTCGCCGCCGCCCCTGATGATGTCTCCACCGGTGAGGTCCCGGAGCTCGTTTCCCAGGATGATCTCGATGGTCCGGTGTGCTTCTCGCAACCGGACCAGATCTCGCTGCCGCCGCGCCAGCCGCCCCTGCCCCGCGACGAACTCGGCCAGGGCGATGAGGATGAGCGCGAAGACCCAGAAGACCAGGACCAGCTCGGATACGCTGACCGCACCCGCCCGCCGCGTCACGGTGCCTCCGAGGGCAGCACCGGCGGCAGGGGGACCCAGAAGCCATCGAGAGCCGCGATTTCGGCGTGCCTGGCGTCGCGAGCGACGACGCGCACCGCCCGTCCGCGGCCGGCCCCGGTGACCGTCCAGGTGAGTACGCGCCCGGCGGCGCGCTGCTCACCGCCGGCCGGATCGACGTGCGCGAGAAGGGAGTCCAGGATGGCGGCCGCGCCCGAGACACCCTGTTGCCGCTGAACCACGCGAGCGGTCCCCCGGGTCGCCGCGAGCGCGCCGGCGGCTACCGCTCCAAGGGTCGTGCCGAGAAAAACGAGGGTGACGATCAGCTCCACGAGGGAGTGCCCGCGCCGGCTCACCACCGTCGCACCCGGCCATAGGCGCTGACCACCAGCCCCGCCTCCGCGCGGCCCCGGCGGAACCGGAGCGTGCGGTTGGACAGGCGTCCGATCCCCACGGCATCGTAGCGGATCTCGACGAGCCCGTCCGCTCCCTCGATGCGGACGCCGTACCGGCTCGCGACATCAGTGACGAGGCCGGCCTTTCCGTCGGCGGTGGTGATCCAGAACACGCCGGCGGAGACATCCAGGATGAGTGCGGCGCCTCCCGCTGCCGTCGCGGTGGCGCGGGCGGTGGCCACTCCCGCGGCGAGCTCATCCCGGGCGGCGCGGACGGCCAGGACATCGCGCCAGCGGAGCGCGGGAGGGGCGGCGATCCCGAGCAGAAGGCCCAGGAGCGCGAGCACCACGATCAGCTCGAGAAAGGAAGTCCCCGCCCGGTTGCGCATGGGGGGATGGTGCGTGCCCGGACGGGGCACGACCATGGCGGAGCGGGACTATTCCAGACCGTAATCCCGGATCTTGTAGAGGAGGGCGCGGGAGCTGAGGTCGAGGAGCTCCGCCGCCTTCGTACGATTGCCACCCGTGCGCTCCAGCGCCTTCTGGATCAGGCGGCGCTCCAGGATCGCCCCGTGCTTCTTCACGGAAAGCTCGTCGTCCCCGAGGTCGACTTCCTCCAGGGCCCGCACGGGCGACTGCACGTGGTGGGGGAGGTCGGCGACGGTGAGCCTCGGGCCCTCCGCCAGCACCATCGCCCGCTCGACCACGTTCTCCAGCTCGCGGACGTTCCCCGTGAAGGAGTAGTCGAGCAGGACCTTCATGGCCTCCGGCTCGATGCCGTCCAGGGACAGGTCGAGCGTGCGGTTGTAGCGGTCGACGAAATGCTTGGCGAGGAGCGGGATCTCCTCGGGGCGCTGACGGAGCGGCGGCAGGTGGATGGGGACCACGGCGATCCGGAAGAACAGGTCCTTCCGGAAGTTGCCGTTTCGGACCTCCTCCTCGAGAGAGCGGTTGGTCGCCGAGACGATCCGGGCGTCGACGGCACGGCTCTTGTTCTCGCCGACCCGCCTGACCTCCCCTTCCTGGAGCGTCCGGAGCAGCTTCACCTGGAGCGTGGCGGTCATCTCCCCGATCTCGTCGAGGAAGAGCGTGCCGCCGGTGGCGGCCTCGAACAGCCCGATCTTGTCCCGGTCCGCTCCCGTGAAGGCGCCCCGGACGTAGCCGAAGAGCTCCGACTCCAGGAGGTTCTCGGGAATAGCGCCGCAGTTGATGGCGACGAACGGCCCGCTGGCGCGGTCGCTCTGGTCGTGGACGAGCCGCGCGATCAGCTCCTTCCCGGTGCCGCTCTCGCCGGTGATCAGGACGGGCGACGGGTAGCGGGCCACCTTCGTCGCGGTCTCCACGGCCTGCTTCATGGCCGGCGACTTGGCGATGATGCCGCTGAAGCGACGCTCGACGGTGACCTCCTCACGGAGGCGGGACACTTCGCGGCGGAGCGCTTCCCGCTCCTGCGCCTTCCGGAGCGTGAGGACGACCTGGTCCGCGCTGAACGGCTTGGGGATGTAGTCGTAGGCGCCCTTCTTCATGGCCTCGATGGCCAGATCGGCGCTGCCGTAGGCGGTCATGACGATGACCAGCGCCTCGCCCCCCTCCGCCCGGTACCGCTCCAGGAACTCGAGACCGGGCATTCCGGGCATGCGGACGTCGGTGAGGACCACGTCCGGGTGGACCTCCAGCGCCTTGTCGAGACCTTCCTTTCCGTCACCCGCGACGAGGACCTCGTACCCCTCCTCGTCCAGGATCATGGAAACGGTCTGCCGCAGGCTCGGCTCGTCGTCGATGATCAGCACCTTCATGGGCCGTGTGCCTCCGCGGGTTCTTCGGATGCGGGGAGAAGGACCTTGAATATCGCCCCGTGGTCGCCGTTCCTGACCTGGATCGTCCCGCTCATGCCGTCGATGAGGCGGGCGGAGACCGCCAGCCCCAGGCCGGTTCCCTTGCCGGGCTCCTTCGTCGTCATGAACGGTTCGAAGATACGACCGATGACGTCCGCGGGAATCCCCGGACCCGAATCCTCCACGGTGACCTCGACGATATGGACCCCCGGCTCGAAGGGCTGGGCCCGGGGGACACGGTCCGGACGGTTGAACCGTCTGCGGTGCGAATAGTCGATCCCGGGCGGGTCGTCGGCGCGGCGCGCGGGCATGTAGCTCGCCCGCTCGTAGACGTGATGCGACGTCCGGACGCAGACCATGGGCTGGTCGGTCGTCTCCATGGCGTCCGCCGCGTTCAGGAGCAGGTTCACCAGCACCTGCTCCAGCTGGTACGGGTCCGCGGCCACCGCTGGAAGCGTTTCGTCCAGCGCGGTCTCCACCTCCACGCCGGCGAACCGGCGCTGCGCACCGACGAGATCCAGCGTCTTCTGCACGACGGAGTTGACGTCGATGGGGCGGACCCGCGCCTCCCTCACCCGCGAGTAGTCGAGGAGGCTCCGGACGATACGGTCGATCCGATGGGCCTGCTCGGACGTGGACTCGACGAGCTGCAGCTCACGGCCCTCCGCCCGCCGCTTCAGCAGGTCGACGTTGCCGACGATCGCCGCGAGGGGGTTCCCGATCTCGTGGGCCACGCCCGCGGCCATTTGCCCCAGTGACGCCATCTTCTCCGCCCGGATCAGGTCGTCACGCGCCTCGGTGAGGTCGCGGTTCGTCTCCTCCAGCGACTGAACGTTCCTGGCCAGCTCGAGCTGATGATTGATCAGGCGCTCCGCCATTCCGTTGAGGGAGTCCGAGAGGCGATCGATCTCCTCGGCGCCCGCTCTCGGCAGCCGGCGGGCGTAGTCTCCGCCCGCGATCGCCTCCGCCTCCTCCACCATGCGATCCAGCGGGAACAGCACCCGCGTCCGGATGAGCCAGCGGCCGAAGAAGAAGAAGACGACCAGATCGGCGGCCAGCAGGACGAGCAGGTAGAGCACCGCGCGGAGCGGAGTGGCGAACGTCGGCGTCAGCAGGATCGCGCCGGTCACCGCCACGACCACGGCTCCCGCGAAGACCACGGCGAACGCCGCGATCAGCTCCCGCCTCAGGCTATTGCCCGCCGCCATTCATCAGCCGCATTCCGTTCGTCCTTCCGCGGTCGCCGGCCCCGTGGTTCCCGCGGGGGCGTCGCCCACGTAGTAGCCGCACACGAAGTCTTCCAGCGCCGCGTGGGTCGCCGTGGCCGCGAAGCCAGAGACGTCCAGCCAGTTCAACACGACCGTGACGCCATCGCTCGCCAGGAAATCCTCCAGGTCCGCGATGGTGCCGTAGGTGAGGTTGATCTGGTGGTGGAGCTCCTGCTTGGTCGCCAGCACCTTGAGATCCGCTTCCATCGTGACTCGATACGTCTGCCGCTGGACCTGTCGGTACTTCGCCACCGCCACAGCCGCCAGGATGCCGATGATCACGACCACGATCAACAGCTCGACCAGCGTGAAACCGTTTCGACCCGTCACCGGGTGTCCCGCATGTTTTGCTGCCATGGGTCCGTACAGGGGGTTGGTGGACCTAAAGTGGCGCTCCGGCATCGGAGCGCGCAACCGGTATGAAAGAGGGCGCGAGGCTGTAAGCCCCGCGCCCACTCTCATCAATCAGCTGCGTCAGCCGTTAGGCGTCGCAGATCGGCCGGCCCTCGGTCTGCGAGGTCACCGCGACCCCGCCCGGAGTCGACGGATACGCCACCGTCGGCGCGCCGTCGTTGTTGTCGCCGTACCAGATCGCGCAGCCCAGCGTCCCGCCGAGCGCGTTGTGGGTGGCCGTCGCGGCCCACGCCAGGTTGTCCGCGCCGGTCACGGTGATGTTCACGCCGTTGCTGCCCGGGAAGCCGACGCCGGTGGCGCCGAGATCCGTGGTGTACGTGAACCCGCCGCTCTGGTAGTACATCTCCTGCTCCTGACGAAGGTTCGTCAGGTCGGCCGTCATCGTCGTGTAGTAGGCCCGGGTGCGGGTCTGCCCGAACTTCGGCAGAGCGATCGCCGCCAGGATGCCGATGATCACGACAACGATCAGCAGCTCGATCAGGGTGAAGCCTTCTCGGTTCCGAAGCATCGTTGCTCCTTGGTTGGGTTATACTGCTTGTGAAATCTGGTCTTCTGGGGGAGACTCGACCACCGCGGTACAGGGGCAACGGCCGTGCCCCGTTGCAAAAGCGCGTGCCAGACTGCACCGAAGCTGCTGTGCAGCAACAGCTTCGAGTGGTTATCCACAGACGGCGGACTCCGCATTGGCATCGCAGAATGCCTTGCATCCTGCAAACCAGTCGCAGATTACCTGTATGGCAGGCCCCCGCCGCCCTCGATCGCGGCCGCCAGCTCCTCCAGCGCAGGGACGGCGGCGCCCTCCGGGGCGGTCGCCCGCGCGTGCGCGAGTGCAGCGCCGGCTTCGTCGGGGGCGCCGAGGCGCAGGTGGAGCTCCGCCAGGTGCACCCACTGCAGCCAGTGCGCGGACGCGGCGCCCAGCGCGAGGCTCGTGCGACGCGCGGCCAGCGCGCCGGCCACGTCCCCTGCCCCGCCCCTGGCGAGCGCGAGCTGGTGCCATGCGCCGCGGTGCTCCGGAAACCGCCCCGCCGCGTCCTCCGCGACGTCGAGCGCCTTCTCCCATTGCTCCAGCTGCACCAGCACCGCTGCGAGCAGGATCGCCGCCTCGGGGTGCTCGGGGATGAGCCGCGAGGCGAGCTCGAGCTGCCCGGCGGCCTCGGTCAACCGCCCCGCGGTCAGCAGGGCGCGCGCGTACTGGAAGCGGAGCTGGTAGTGGGCCGGCATCATCTCGAGCGCCAGCCGGAACCGCTCCAGCCCCTCCTCCCGCCGGCCCGCCCGCAGCAGCCGGTCGGCCGCGACCCACTGGACGCGGAACGACTCCGGGTGCTCCGCGGCCAGCGTGGCCAGCACGGTCGCGCTGCTCTCCCAGGTGGGGGTGCGCGTCCACGTCCGCCCGGCCAGGAGGAGAAGGAGCATCGCGCCCACGAGCGCCGCCCCCCGCGCCGCGGCAGGACGGCGCTCCAGGAGCAGCGCCGTGACCCCGGCCGCGGCGATGGACAGACCCACCGATGGCAGGTACAGCGTCCGCTCCGCCAGCACGATCCCGATGGAGAAGAAGAGGTTGGAGACCGGCAGCACGACCACCGCGAACCACCCGATCCCCGCGGCCACCAGCGGCGCGACGCGCCAGCTCAGCGCCACCAGCGCCGCGCTCGTCAGCCCCACCGCCAGACCGGCCGCGACCGCACCGTCGAACGTCCCGTGCCCGCTCAGCACGCCCGGGGAATAGTCCGCCACGAGCTCCCGCGGGTACAGCAGCAGACGCGCATACTCCGGCCAGACGGCGATCGCCGTCCAGATCCGGGCCGCCGTCCCCTCCCCCGCCAGGAACGGCGCCGGGTCGTTCCCCAGCGGCGTGTCGAGGACCAGCATCCGCGCCACCATGTATGCCGCCAGACCGACCGCCGTCGCGGCATAGACTCGCCAACGGTCCAGCGCTCGCGCCGCCCACGCCCGCCACCCCCCGCCCGTGCCCGGACGCACCGCCTCGACGATCAGCAGCACGAACGGGAGCGTCACCCCGATCTCCTTCGACCCGAGGGCCAGGAAGTACAGCAGCCCGATCACCGCCGCGGTCGCAGGGCCCTTTCGCGGGCTCGTGTAGAGCCGGACGGCGGCGAGAAAGAAGGCGGCGGCCAGGAGCTCACCCCGTCCA
>JAHWKI010000075.1:0-3897 GCA_019347975.1 Gemmatimonadota bacterium | reverse complement strand
GTAGAGCCGGACGGCGGCGAGAAAGAAGGCGGCGGCCAGGAGCTCACCCCGTCCAACGATGTTGGCGACCGCCTCGACGTGCACAGAGTGCACAGCGAATAGCGCGCCGCCCGCGACCGCTGGCCACAGCCCCGCGAGGGTGTGGAGCAGGAGCAGAACCAGGACGGAGACCGCCGCGTGCAGGAGGACGTTGGTGATGTGGTATCCCCCCGGACGGTCGGCGCCCCATAGATCCCATTCGAGGGCGAAGGAGGCGGAGGTCACGGGTCGGTACATGGCGATGCGCCCGGGGGCACCCGGCCAGTAGGGGGAGGAGAGCGCGTCGTCGACACGGTCGATGCCGTGAACGGTGTCGTTGCGGAGGATGATGAACTCGTCGTCCAGCGCGAAGCCGTTGCGCGCGGCGTTGGCGTAGACCAGGACGGCGAGGAGGGCGACGGCGCCGGCGGCGATCTGGAGGCGGGTCATGCCACGGCTGTGGCCCAGAGGTTCATGAAGAGCTCGAAGGACCCGAAGCGGAGGCGGTCGGGCGCGAAGCCGGCGTCGATGAGGCGCTGGCGGATCCGATCGTGGTCGTAGGCGTCCTTGTGCTCGTCGATCTCCTCGTGGCTGACGAGGCGGAGGGCGGCGAGGGTGCGGAGGATGGGATCGGTCCAGGAGGCGGGGGTGGTGAGGACCAGGACCCCTCCGGGCCGGAGTACGCGGCGGATGTCGGCGAGGAGGGGAGTGAGGGCGGCGGGCTCGACATGCTCGAACACGGCGAGCATGGTGACGGCGTCGAAGGAGGCGCCGTCGAAGGGGAGGGACGGGTCCGCGTCGAAGTCGTGGCGGATGAGGGTGACGTCCCCGGGTCCGCTGGCGTTCTCGGGGAGGACGCGGTCGACCCCTGTCCGCTGCCGGAACCCGGAGCGGAGCAGAAAGAGCGGGTGCGTACCGCAGCCGACATCGAGGAGGTGTCCGTCGCGGCCGACGTGGGCGAGGAGCTTCCGGGCCATGGCGGCGCGCCGGCGAGCGAGGAATCCTTCGAGGAGGCCGTGTCCCCGCGTGACGCGCTCAGCCACCGGAGTGCGCCCCCTCATCGATGGCCATGGGAGAGGGATAGCGCGGGAGCGGCTCGGGTTTCGGGGGGAGGAGGTTGAAGCGCAGGATGTGCCAGAACGCGGCGATGCCGTCCCGCCACCCGATCTTCTTGCCCTCGGCGTAGGTCCTGCCGTGATAGCTGATGGGGACCTCGTAGATGCGGGCGCCGGCCTGGGCGAGGCGTGCGGTGACCTCCGGCTCGATCCCGAAGCGGTTGGCGCGCAGGGGGAGCCCCTTCGCGACGTCCGTCCGCATCATCTTGTAGCAGGTCTCCATGTCGGTGAGGTTGAGGTCCGTGAGCATGTTGGACAGCAGCGTGAGCATCCCGTTGCCGAGGCGGTGCCAGAAGTAGAGGACCCGCCGTGGGGTGCCGGTGAACCGGCTGCCGAACACCGCGTCGGCCAGGTCGTCCTGAATGGGGGCGAGGAGGGCCGGCAGCTGGACGGGGTCGTACTCCAGGTCGGCGTCCTGCACGACGACGGCGTGTCCGGTGGCCGCCTGGATCCCGGCGCGAACGGCCGCGCCCTTGCCGCGGTTGCGGTCCTGGATGATCAGGCGGTCGATGAGGCCCTCGGCCTCGAGCCTCTTCATGATGTCGAGGGTCCCGTCCGTGGAACCGTCATCGACCGCGATGATCTCCATGGAAAGGGGGACCTGCCGAAGGCGTCGCAGGGAGGGCTCGAGGGTCTTCGCCTCGTTGTAGACGGGCACCACGACGGACAGCGTCATCCGGGTCGGACCTTCAGTCATTCGTTTACCCCGTATCGGTTGAGCTTGCGATAGAGAGTGGAGGGGTCGATCCCGAGGACCTCCGCCGCCCGGGCCTTGTTCCCGCCCTCCGCCTGGAGCACCCAGAGCACGTACGCCCGCTCGATCACCTCGAGGGTCGGGTTCTCGGGCGGCTTGTCGGACACCAGCGTCTCCGCCGGGGGCTGGAGGACGCGGGCGGGAAGGTGCTCCGCGGTGAGCCGCGTCCCCCCCGCCAGGACGGTGGCCCGCTCGAGCGCGTTCTCCAGCTCCCGGACGTTCCCCGGCCAGTCGTAGGCGCGGAGCCGCTCGATGACCTGTTCGTCGAACGCCGGCGGACCCTTCGCTCCGCCCAGCTGCTCGAGGAAATGCTCCACGAGAAGCGGGACATCATCAGCCCGCTCGCGCAGCGGCGGGATGTGCAGCGTGATCACGTTCAGGCGATAGTACAGGTCGCTGCGGAACATGCCCCTCCGGATCTCTTCCTCGAGGTCCCGGTTCGTCGCGGCGATGATCCTCACGTCGATCTCGGCCGTCCGCGTGCTCCCCACCGGCACGATCTCGCGCTCCTGGATCGCGCGCAGCAGCTTCACCTGCAGCGCGGGCGACATCTCCCCGATCTCGTCCAGGAAGAAGGTTCCGCCCCTGGCCGCCGCGAGCAGCCCCTCCTTGTCCTTCACCGCGCCGGTGAACGACCCCTTCACGTGACCGAAGAGCTCGGACTCCAGCAGGTTCTCCGGCAACGCGCCGCAGTTGATCGAGATGAAGGGGCCTTCGGAGCGCTCGGAGAGGGTGTGAATATAGCGCGCGACGATCTCCTTGCCCGTCCCGCTCTCGCCGGTGATCAGAACGGTGGAGTCGGTCGGGGCCACGGTCTCGGCGAGATCGATCACCTCGATGAACCCCCGGCTCTTCCCGATGGGGCGGCCGCTCCGGGACGTGTCGCGGCGCCGGATCTCCTTTTTCAGCGCGACGTTCTCCCGCTTCAGGACGCGGGTCTCCGCGGCGCGGCGGCACAGCGCGAGGAGGTCGGCGTTGCTGAACGGCTTCTGGAGGTAGTAGAAGGCGCCGTGGTTGACCGCATCGATGGCGGACTGCAGCGAGGCCTGCGCGGTCATGAGGATCACGGGGACCTCGGGGTCCCGCTCCCGCACGGCCCCCAGCACGTCCATCCCGGTCAGCCCCGGCATCCGGATGTCGGTGAGGACGATGTCCGGGGAGAGCGCCTCCCACTCGTCCATGGCCTGTCGCCCGCTGGTGCGCACCGTCACCTCGAAGCCCTCGCCCCGGAGCAGGATCTCGATGGTGTTGAGGATCGATGTCTCGTCGTCGATGACGAGGATCTTCTGGCTCATCGCGCCACCTGCCTCAAGCGGATGGGTATGTAGACGGTGAACGTGGTGCCCTGCCCTCGGGCCCCATCGACGAAGATCAGCCCCTGGTGGGCCTCCACGGCCCGATGGACCAGCGCCAGGCCCAGCCCGCTCCCCCCCGTGCGAGTCGTGAAGAACGGGTCGAAGAGGCGCGGGATATCCTCGGCCCGGATCCCGGGGCCGCGATCGGCGACCACGATCCGGACTCCACTCCCGAAATCGCTCCCCGGCGGGAGGTCGGGCTCGCCCACGGCCGCCACCTCCACCCGGACGGCGCTGTCGGGCGGCGAATGCTGGATCGCATTGAGCACGAGGTTGAACACCGCACGATGGAGCAGGTCCGCGTCTCCCTCCACTTCGAGAGAGTACGGGACCACGAGGTCCACGGGCGCGCTGTCGCAGGCATCCGGATGCTGCGCCACCACCTCCACCGCGCCGCGGACCAGGGCGGGCACGTCCACCAGCTTCCGCTCCCGCAGCTCCACGCGGCTGAACTCGATGAAGCCCGAGAGCAGGCGACTCAGCCGGTCCGACTCCGTGAGCACCAGCCTGCCCAGCGTCCCCCGGTCCTCCTTCTTCAGCTTGTCGTTCGGCGTCGTGAGCTGCTCCACCGCGCTCCGGATCGACGCCAGTGGGTTCTTGATCTCGTGCGCCAGCGACGCCGCGAGCTCCGCCACCGCCTCCAGCCGCTCCGCCC
>JAHWKI010000287.1 GCA_019347975.1 Gemmatimonadota bacterium | reverse complement strand
GTGGCCGCGGTGGCGGTGTGGCTGATCCTGATGAGGTGAGGCGCCGGGAATCCTGGAGTCCCCGGGCGGAAATAACCTCGCTGCCACACGAAAAGTGGCCCCGCAACCGGTGCGGGGCCCTTTCGTAAACCTTAGGACGCCGCTCGTGCTCGGCTAGTGCGGCCCCATAGAACGGCTAGCCATGTAGAGATCCAAACCGCCACTGCCGCCGGGACGATCGGAGGCGAAGAGCAGTGTCCGACCGTCGCCCGAGATGAACGGCTGGACCTCGGCGAACTCGGTGTTGATCGGCCGACCGGGACTGGCGGGGTCCGACCACCGTTCGGTATTGCTCCCGCGCGTCGACATCCAGATGTCGAAGAATCCGCCCCCTCCTCCGGGTCGGCTCGAATGGAAGAAGATCTCGAGTCCGTCGAATCTCGGGCTCGGTCGGGCATCGTCGTCCTCACTGTTCAGTTCGGAGACCAGCACGGGAGCACCAAGAACCCCGCCCGGGCCGAGCCGGGAAACGAAGATGTCGAGGGTGCCACTCGCGCGATCGCTCGCCAGGTAGAGCTCCGGGAGCCGCAGGTGGGGCCCGGCGTCGAACCCGGGGCCGTTCACCCGCGGGCCCAGGTTGGCCGGCGCCTCCCAGGCGAGGTCGTCGCGCGCGTCGGCGCGCCGTGACGCCCACAGGTCGTTGCCACCGCTGCCGCCGGGGCGGTTGCTTGTGAAGAGGAGGAGATGGCCGTCCCGGGAAAGATTGGGCGCGGCGTCGTTGAAGCGGCTGTTGACGGGCGGTCCCAGGTTCGCTGGCGCTCCCCAATCGTCACCCGGGCGCGCCCGGCGCGCCACCCACAGATCGTTTCCCCCCAGGCCGCCCGGTCGAGGGGACGCGAAGTACAGGCTCAAGCCGTCATTCGACATCGCGGCGCCGAACTCGGTGAACGGCGAGTTGATTGTCGGGCCGAGATTGACCGGCGTCGACCAGGCAGTGAAGCGCGAGGATGCGACGGCTCCGGCCACGCCGTCCACAGAGAGTGGCGGGTCCACGATCGTGCCGCCGGCGTCGCAGCCGGCAAGAATGCCGAGAAGGGCGACGGTCCAGCCTTGAAACCTGATGCGCGTATTCACGGGTCCTCCAAGCTCGAGGTTGCAGACGTGACGCCGCTTGAGGTTGCAGACGTCGCCCTCTACTTTGGAGACGCCGGGTGAACTGGGAGTGACCCGGGCGTGAGCCGAGAAGGAGTTGCACGACCATTCTCCCTGCCGCGCCCCATGATCGAACTCCGAGTCCTCGGCACGACCAGCCTCAGGGATTCGCAGGGCGGTGAGATCGGCCCTGTCCTCGCCCAGCCGAAACGTCTCGCCCTGCTCGCCTATCTCGCGGTCGCCCGGCCGCGCGGGTTCCATCGCCGGAGCACACTCCTGGCCCTGTTCTGGCCGGAACGGGACGAGCGACACGCGCGCTGGGCCCTCAACCAGGCCGTCCGGCACCTCCGGACGATGCTGGGCGGGGACGTGGTCCACAGCCGCGGCGCAGATGAGGTGGCACTCGACTTTAGTGCTATCCAGTCGGATGCCGCCGCGTTCGAAGCGGCCTTCGGAGAGCAGCGGTGGGAGGAGGCCCTCCACCTGTATCGGGGCGATCTGCTCCGCGGCTTCCACGTCGCCGGGTGCCCCGAGTTTCTTCACTGGATGGAGGATGAGCGGACCCGGCTTCGGACGTTGGCTGCCCGGGCGGCGTCCGCGCTGACGGATCGATTGGAGGCGGAAGGTCACCTGATCGCCGCGGCAGAATCAGCGCGCGGCGCGGTGGAGCTCGCCCCGTACGACGAACAGAACATCCGGCGCCTGCTCCATCTCCTCGACAGGACAGGCGATCGAGCGGGCGCGGTACAGGGCTACGAAGACTACGCCCGGCGGTTGCGTGAGGCGCTCGAGGTGGAGCCCGCTCCCGAAACGCAGGCGTTGATCGGGGCCGTGAGATCGCGCGAGGAAGCCCCCCGACCAGAGCCTGCCTCGCCGGTGGCCGGGCCTGTGACACAGCTCGGGCCGGGAAGCGGCGGTGAAAACCTAGAGGCGGGGCCGGACGCAGTGAGCCGGACCCGCCGCATACGGGCCTTATCGGCTTTCTTCGCTGTGACCGCGTTGGTGTTCACCGCCGGTCTCTCCTGGACGTTGGGGAGCTGGTCGAGCACGTCTGTCCGTCCGAACTCGATCGCTGTGCTCCCGTGCAGCACCACGGTGCAGGATCCCCGGAAGGAGTACCTCGGCGGGCTCGTCACCGAGGATCTGATCGCGGAAGTCGCAGAGAGCCGGCTTTTCGACAAGGTCATCGCGTCGGCCTCCGTCGCCAGGTACCGCGGAACAACCAACCCTCCCCGGGAGATCGGAACCCAGCTCGGCGTCGAGGCCCTCCTCTACTGCGTTTACCGCCAGGTCGGTTCCCTGGAACGCGTGCGAGTGCAGCTCGTCGACGCACGGACCGCCACTATCCTGTGGATGGACGGTTTCGAGCGCGAGCTCACAGCCACCATCGAAGCGACCCTTCCGACCCTCATCGTGGAGGGACTCTCTGTCGCCCTCGGAGGCGCCGAACCCGCCGGCGGCGGGAGGAGCTGGACGACGGACCCCCGTGCGCTGGACCTGTATAACGAGGGGCGGTCGTACCTGAGACAGTTCACGAACGAGGCCCTCCGGCAGAGCATCTACCGGTTCAACGAGGCGATCGCCCTCGACTCGACGTTCGCCGCGGCGCACCTGGGCGTCGCCCAGGCCTACTTCTATCTCGGAATCGCGCACGGCGGGCTGGAGCCGCGCGAAGCGTTCCCTCTCATGAGGCAGGGGGCGCGAAACGCATTGGCTCTCGACGACAGCCTGGCCGAGGCTCACGCGCTGCTTGCGGAATACGAGATGGCGTTCGGCTGGAACTGGAAAGAGGCGGAGCGCCGCCTGCGCCGGGCCATCCAACTCCAGCCCGATTCTCCGACCACGCTTCGGACGCTGGCCTACTATCTCACGCTCGTGGGGCGATATGAGGAGGCGTTCGCTCTCGACGCCCGCGGTCTGGAGCTGAGCCCACTCGACCCGGCGGCGTGGGGCAGCGCCGGTCACAACAGGCTGCTCGCGGGACAATTCGATGCCGCCCTCCCGTTGCTACAGCGGGGACTCGAGCTCGCACCGGACTTCCACCCCTTCTTCCTCATCGCCGGTCTCATCCATGCAGAGCTGGGAGAAATGACCCGCGCCGTCGAGTATCTGCAGCGCGCGGACAGCATCTCGGGTGGGCAGGTGATCATCCGGGGACGGCTCGGCTACGTGCACGCGCTGGCGGGTGACTCGGCGGCGGCACGCGCCATCCTCCGTGAGTTGCAAGAGGGCGCCACAGGCACACGCCCGCCGGCGAAGACGGCGACCGCGATCGCCGTCGTGCACATTGCGCTCGGCCAGCCGGATTCCGCGTTCGCCTGGCTGGACGCGGCGTACCGGCAGCGCTCGGGAAACCTGGTGCACGTACTGCGCACGCCGGCAGGCTGGCGCCTGGCCTCGGACCCCAGGTACACGGCGCTCCTGGAGGGGATAGGTCTACGGCCGAGGGTCCTCACGCCGATCCCCGCGGGACGGAATGAGTTTGGATCCCATTCGGCTCGCTAAACGAGGTCAACTTATGGAAGCCGTCCGCCTACCGAGCGACCGTTAACCGCGCACCCGGACCAGGTACGTCCCACCGCCCAGGTCCACGGCCCACTCCGCGACGCGGCTCGCGAGCCATCCGTTGAGCGGGTCCCGGACCACGCCCTGGGGACCGGCGGGCCGGCCGAGCCGGCGCCGCGGCCGGTGTCCCGCGCGTTTTTACGACGACCGGCTCACGGCCATCACCTTGC
>JAHWKI010000074.1:11258-15191 GCA_019347975.1 Gemmatimonadota bacterium | reverse complement strand
CGATCCATCAGAGGCCGTCCACCTCGTCAAAATTGAGGCGCCGCATCAGGTCTCCGAAGCGCGGGTCCGTTCGGAGCGGCACCAGACTCGGCACGACACGGGACCATGGCAGCCAGCCGTGGGCGGGCTCGTACGCGAGCCAGCGGAAGGCCGCGTCGAAGTCGCCCAGAGCGGTGTGCAGCTCGGCCAGGGCGAACGCGTTCCACGACGTCGGGTGCGCCTCGAGGATGGCGGCGATGGCTTGCGCCTCCTCCGTCCGCCCCGCCAGCGCGTAGGCCCGTCCGAGCGCGCCCTCCCAGCGGGGGTTGATATCGACGGCCTCCTCGAGCGCGGCGATGGCCTCGTCGTATTCGCCCAGCTCGACGGCGGCGATCCCGCGCACGTAGAGCACGGTTGCGTTGCCCGGGTATCGTTCCACCAGGCTCCGTGCCCCGGCCAGGGCGCGCTCGGGCTGTCCGAGGAAATGATAGAGCCCGGGCAGCCAGACCGTGTGGAGGGGGGTCAGAGGGTCCAGGTCGCGGGCCCGCTCGTGAGCGGCGACGGCTTCCGTCGCCCGTCCGAAGAGGGCCAGATACCAGGCGTGATGGTAATGGTTGATCGCCAGGCTCGGATTGAGCTCCGCCGCCCGGGTGAACGCCTGCTCGGCCCCCTCCCAGTCCCACACGAGATAGGTCCGGATGTCGGCCAGCGCGGCCCAGCCCTCGGCCAGGGTCGGGTCGATGCGTACGGCGCGCTCGGCCGCGGCACGCGCCAGGTGGAGCGCATCCGGCGGGGGTGCGGGGCCGTGGGCCAGCGTGATGTAAGCGAGGGCCAGACCGGCATAGGCCAGCGGGTCGGCCGGATTGTCCGCAACCGCCTCATGGAAGTGTTGGAGCGCCTGGCCGAAAGCCTCCTCGGTGGACTGGTTGAGGAGGTGCATGCCGCGGAGGTACGCCTGGTAGACCCCCGGGCCGACGGGAGAAGCACGCTGGAGTCGCGCTTCGGCCTCCGGTGACAGCGTCACCTCGATCTCTTCCGCGATCGCGCGGGCGAAGGCGCGGTACATGGCCGCGACGTTCGGCAGGTCGCCGTCGTACGAACCGCTCCACACCTCCCTCTCCGTGTCACCGTCGTAGAGACGCGCGGTGATTTCGAGGCTGTCTCCTCGCCGGTAGAGCGAGCCCTCGACGACCCGGTCGACGTCCAGCTCGCGCGCGACCTCGCGGATGGGCCTGGGCGACGCGGCGTACCCGGCCATGGAGGCGCGGGCGATGACGGGGATGTCCAGATGCCCGAGCTCTGAGATCAGCGCCTCGTGCACCCCTTCGAGCAGGTATGGCTCCTCGTTGGTCAGGTTCGCGAGCGGGAGCACGGCGATCCGGTCGGTGCCCGAGCCGTTCACGAAGGAGGGCAGCGCCGACCCTGCCGCGAGGAGGAGGGCGCCCGCCATGGCCCCGGCGGTGACGCCCTTCAGCCACCGCGTACGACGCCGCCGGCCCAGGCGTGATACGACGGTGCCCGTCGTGAGCGCGTCAGCGAATTCGCGCGCGGTCCGGAACCGATCCCTCGGATCCTTCGCCATCGCGCGCTGCACGGCGCGCTCCAGGAAGAGGGGCACTGCCGGGTCGGTCGAGCGCAGCCTGGGGGGTGCCATCGCCGAGTGTTGAGCCAGAACGGTCAGGGGCGTAGGACCATCGAACGGCACCTGCCCGGCCACCATCTCGTACATCACGCACCCGAGCGAATACAGGTCGGTGCGCCCGTCCACCGCTCCCGTGCCCCGTGCCTGCTCCGGACTCATGTACGCGCACGTCCCGATGCTCGTGCCGGTCAGGGTGAGGCGGCCCTGACCCGCCGCTGCGAGCGCCCGGGCGATCCCGAAATCCGCTACCACCGCCCGATCTCCGGTGAGGAGGATGTTCTCCGGCTTGATGTCGCGGTGGACGATTCGCCGTTCGTGGGCGTAGGCGAGCGCCGAAGAGATCTGATCGGCCAGGCGGATCGCATCATCGACCGGCAGCCGCGTCTCCCGCGCCAGCCGCTCACGCAGCGATTCCCCCTCCACGTAGGGCATGACGTAGTAGAGGAGCCCGTCGGCCTCACCGGAATCGAAGAGCGGAAGGATGTGCGGGTGCGTGAGGCTCGACGCGATCTCGATCTCCCGCAGGAAGCGCTCGGTGCCGAGGGTGGCGGCCAACCCGGGTCGGAGGACCTTGATCGCGACCGGGCGGTCGTGCTTGCCGTCGCGGGCGAGGTAGACGGTCGCCATCCCGCCGCTGCCGATCTCCCGCTCGACCCGATACGGCCCGATCCGATCGCCCGCCTCGAGGCGGAACACTCGCCTCACCGCGGGACCGGTCATGGCGTCCGCCAGCTCGTCGAGTGGACCGCGACCTTCGTGAGCCGACAGGAGCGATCGCAGCTCGGCCGCCAGCGCCGCATCCTCGCTGTCCAGTCGAGCGAGGAACGCGTCATGCTCGGCCCCCTCACGGCGCAACGCTTCGTCGAACAGCGCTTCGATCCGGCTCCAGCGGCCGGGGATCATCTCGCCAGCGCCCGGTTGAGCCAGGCCCTGGAGACCTGCCACTCACGCTTGACCGTGGCCGCGGAGATCTCCAGCGCCTCACCGGTTTCCTCGACTGTCATTCCGCCGAAGAAACGACACTCCACGACCTGGGCACTGCGGCTCGAGACTTCAGCCAACCCCTGGAGCGCCCTGTCGAGGTCCAGGATCTCCTCGAGATCGGGCCCGCCGCTCGTTTCGTCGTCGACATCGAGCGCGACCGCTCCCACCGGCTCCCGCTTGAGCGCTCGACGGCGCCTCGCGTAGTCGGTGAGGATCTGACGCATGAGACGGGCGGACAGGGCGAAGAAATGCGCACGGTCGTTGAGCTGGATGCGATTCAGACCGACGAGCTTCACGAACGCTTCGTGGACGAGGCCCGTGGTCTGGAGCGTGTGGCCGGATGGCTCACGGGCAAGCTGGTGGTGGGCGATCTTCCGCAGCTCGTCGTACACGAGCGGAGTCAGACGGTCCAGCGCGTCCCCGTCACCCGCGCCGTGGGCGTGGAGGAGATCGGTGATCCCTTCCCTGGCCCTCCCTGAGGCGCCTTCATCCATCGGCATGGGGTCGCTGCGCTGATCGAGGAACCGCTTCCAACTCGATAATGGCATCGGATGGGAGGCAGTACTAGGATTTCCTGGCGCCCGCCGATCCCGATGAGCCCGTCCCGCCCTCCTTTGCGCTTCTAGATGATGAAGCCATCGACCGATGGGGAGATCTCACCCACGCAATGGAGAGTCCGACATGATGGACCAAAGCCAGGTGTCACTGTTCACGGCCGCCCTCGCGCTGGTGGCCCTCGTCGGCTGCGACGGGCCCGTCTCGCCCGGGGCCGATCCCGTCGCGCTCCCGGCGGTGGATCTCGACCACGCCGGCGCCGAGGTCGCGGTTTCCACGCCCTTCCGCGCCCTGTTCTTTACCGATGGTCAGGGATTGACCGTGGACCCGGCGTGCGGCGACCCGCCCAACTTCCTCAATACGCAGGTGGGAGAGGGAGAGGCGACTCAGCTCGGTCGGTTCTCCATTCGCATCACCTTCTGCAATGATGTGACCGACATCCTGGACGGGGAGCTGACCGAGGGGGAATCCGTTCCCTACGACAACGGCATCGGCACGCTCATCGCCGCGAACGGGGACGAGCTCCACATCGAAATTTCCGGGGCGGTGCTGCCCAGCGATCATCCGGATTTCGACTTCGAATTTCAGGACGCGTTCCGCTTTACGGGGGGGACCGGCCGTTTCGAAGCGGCATCCGGTGAAGGCATGACCGATAGTTTCGTGGACATTTCGGAGGGCCGGACATATCACGACTGGACCGCGACTATCACGCTGCCCCGGGGGCACTGAGGAATTCGGATCACGGCGGGCGGCTACCGCACCGCCCGCCGCCC
>JAHWKI010000074.1:0-11158 GCA_019347975.1 Gemmatimonadota bacterium | reverse complement strand
GGGGCTCTCCGCAGCGATCCGGGCGCGGAGAGGGCCGGGGGACGATCCGTCGTCGCTCGGAGCAGCTCGCGCTGGTGAACATCGTCTGGGAGGCGGTAAAGTATGTGGGCTCGAACAGCTGAGCCGTAGCTCGATGCCTACGTCTCCGCGATCAACGGGCATGTGGATCGACACCGCCGCGCGAGCCGCGCCGCGTCGCGGTCCCCGGGAACCGGATCACTGGAGGTGCAGCCGTGCTCGCTGATCGCCCCCGTCGCAACACACCATGGAGTCGGGCGCTCCTCGCCATGCTGGCCCTTCTCCTCCCTCCTCTCATCTCCCCTACCGAAGCCTGCGCCCAGGAGTTCCTCCGCGCTTCCGGCCAGCGGATCGTGGACGCCAGCGGCGAGGAGGTGATCCTCCGGGGCATGGGCCTGGGCGGCTGGATGCTGCAGGAGGGCTACATGCTCCGGACGGCCGGGCCGCAGCACCGGATCGAGGCCCGGATCGAGGAGCTGGTGGGACGGGAGCGGAAGGACGCTTTCTACGACGCGTGGCTCGCGAACCACACCCGCCGGATCGACGTGGACTCCATGGCGGCGTGGGGCTTCAACTCGATCCGCCTCCCCATGCACTACAAGTGGTTCACCCCTCCCATCGAGGAGGAGCCGGTGCCGGGGGAGATCACCTGGCGGGAGGATGGGTTCCGGCTGATCGACCAGCTCCTGGACTGGGCGGGAGCGAACCGGATGTATCTCTTCCTCGACCTGCATGCGGCGCCGGGGGGGCAGGGGAAGAACGCCGACATCAACGACTACGACCCCGGCAAGCCGTCGCTGTGGGAGAGCGCGGCCAATCAGGAAAAGACCATCGCGCTCTGGCGCAGGCTGGCGGAGCGGTACCGGGACGAGCCGTGGATGGGGGGCTACGATCTCATCAACGAGCCGAACTGGGGGTTCGAGGATCTCGCCGAGGATCCGAACGGCTGCGCGGAGGCGGGCAACGCGCCGCTCTGGGAGCTCCAGCGGCGAATCACGGCGGCGATCCGGGAGGTCGACCGGAATCACCTCATCGTCCTCGAGGGCAACTGCTGGGGGAACAACTACCGGGGGCTCCCGGAGCTATGGGACGACAACCTGGTCGTCAGCTTCCACAAGTACTGGAACTACAACGACGTCGCCTCGATCCGGCACATGCTGGACATGCGGGCGACGCGCGACGTGCCGGTGTGGCTGGGGGAATCGGGTGAGAACTCGAACACGTGGTTCACGAACGCCATCGCGCTGCTCGAAGCACACGGGATCGGCTGGGCCTGGTGGCCGCTGAAGAAGATCGGCGTCAACAACCCCCTGGAGATCGTCTCGCCGCCGGCTTACGAGCGGCTTCGCGCCTTCTGGAGGGACGAGGCCCCGCGACCTGCGGGCGACGAGGCCTGGCGGGCGCTGATGGAGCTCACGGAGAGCCTGAAGCTGGAGCACAACATCATTCACCGGGACGTGGTGGACGCGATGATCCGGCAGCCGCACACGACCGAGGTGCTCCCGTTCACCGCCCACCGGATCACCCCCGGCGCGACCGCCACCATCGCGGCCGTCGATTACGACCTGGGCAGGCAGGGCCACGCCTACAGCGACGCCGATACCGCCAACTACCACGTCTCGACCGGCGCGGCCCGCACCCCGTGGAATCACGGCGGCGCCTACCGCAACGACGGGGTCGACATCGGCACCGATCCCGACGACCCCGAAGGCGGCCATTACGTGGGCTGGACGGAGACGGGCGAGTGGCTGCAGTACACGACGGAGGTCACCGACGGAGGGCTGTACACCGTCCATGTGGAGCACGCCGCCGCGGACGACGGGGGCGCCCTCTCGCTCCGGGTGGATGGCGAGACCGTGACCGAGCGGATCCCGCTCCCGGAGACCGGCGGCGTGCACCAGTGGATAGTCCGGCCGGTCGCGACCGTTCGGTTGCCGTCGGGCAGGCGCAGGCTCAGGGTCGTGGTCGAAAAGGGCGGCTTCAATCTCAAGTCGCTCCGGTTTTCCGGACCTGACGACTAGCCGGCATCACGCCGCCGCCCGGCGGTCATCGCTCCGCCACCGGCACGCGATTCGCTCCTTCCCGGAGTACCTGTAATCGCATTGCCCAAGGAGGAACGTGTTCGCTTTTCGCATCCGACCTCAGCTCGCGGCCGCTCTCGCCGTTCTCACTGCCGCCGCGTGCAGCGGCGAGGTGAACGTTCCATCACCGGGCGAGCCTCAGCCTGCGCCACCCGGGCAGGCGAGCGTCACGGTTCCCACGTCGACGGCGGCCCCAGGCAGCTCGATCACCGTTCGAGCCGCTGGCTTCACGCCTGGCAGCACGCTGGAGATCGGACTGGGCCAGCCGCGGTCGGAATACTCGGTCGTGGCGGAAGTGGACGCGGACGCGCAGGGACGAGTGGAGACGACCGTGGAGGTGCCTGCCTGGACCAGTCGGGGCGAGGCGTACGTGATCGTGGTCACGGAGCCGGACCATGACCCGCGTGTGACATCGGAGTCCTTCGTCGTCGGAGAGGCGGGCGATCCCATCCGGGTCCATGGCAAGGTCACCGAGGAGGGGGTCGAGTGTCCGGCGATCCGGGGGCCGTTCGGAACGCTGTATACGCTGGCGGTATCGGAGTTCGATCAGGCTCCGGGCACCGAGCTGATGGTCGAGGGACGCATCGCCGGCGTCTCTACCTGCATGCAGGGCACGACCATCGACGTCCAGTCGGTGTCGGCGCACTGAGCGCGTGAGAAGGGGAGCCGCCGCGGCCGTCCTGCTCTCGCTGGTCGCGTGTGTCGAGACCGGGGCGCCGGACCGGACGGAGGTCACGGCCGACACCGGCGAGACCGGCGTTCCCATCCGTCTGGCCGGTCCGGGGGGCGCGGCGCTGCTGGTGCCGGTACGGATCAACGGTCAGGGGCCGTATGACTTCGTGCTCGACACCGGCGCGACGCTGACGTGCGTCGATGCGGCCCTGGCGGACTCCCTCGGACTCCCCGGGGCCACCGGGCAGAGGGGCATAGGGGCCGGGATCCAGGGCAGGCCGGGCGCCATGCGCCTGGTGGAGATCGACTCCCTCTCCATAGGGAATGCCCGGGCTGAGGGGCTGACCGGCTGTGCCCTGGACCTGGCGCAGATCCGCTCGATGGGCATCGAGACCCGCGGGCTGGTCGGCCTCAACTTCCTGACCTCGTTCCACGTGACGCTGGACTTCGCCGCCGATCGGCTGATCCTCACGCGGCCGTGACCCTCAGGCCGAATCGCCGGGCCAGAGCTCCTGGAGCGCGTCCGGCAGCTGATCGCGGACGTGGCGGATCTGCCCCGGCTGGACGCGGTTCACCAGCAGCTCGAACACTGCTCGGGTCGCCTCTCCGATGGCTTCGTCGCCGGTGAACTGGTCGTGGAGACTCTCACGCACGCTGTCGAAGAACTCGCCCGGCGTGCTCTCCTCGTTCGGCGCGAGCGCCGGCCGCCAGCCCTCGTAGTAGAACCCGCGCACCAGCATGGGGAGCTGCGCCGCCAAGTGCACGGCCTCCTCCACGGTGAGCCTGTCACGCAGGGAATGCAGGACCGCTCGCAGGTAGGAGTACGCCTGCTGCTCGGTCTCGAACGGACCGCTCTCCACGAGATCGTCGAGCCATTCCTGCGTCTGGGCCAGCGTGTGGTTCAGCGCGGATACGTCGCTCTTCAGCATGGTTCTACCTCCTCGGATGCTCGAGTGCCGCTCGACGTTCCAGGGCCGCACAAGACGTTCCGCCGTCGGCACCTGCCATGGTCACCCCGGAGCGCCGCACCCCTCAGGCGCTCGCGGCCATCCACTCCCGGATGTAGAGGAGCCCGGAGACGGTGGACAGCCCGAGCCCCGCCAGCGCGAGGGGCGCGATCCCCGCGGAGGGAAGTCCGGCCAGCGCCCACAGAATGAGGACGAAGAGCAGCCAGACGCCGACCCGCCCGACCTGGTGATGGGAACGGGGCGCCCGGACGTCGCCTCTCGACCGGGCGATCCCCCAGGCCAGACCGGTCACCAGGTCGAGGCCGACGAGCCATGCCGGAATCCAGAGGGGCACCTCCGGGAACCCCGCGGGCTCCCAGACCGCCAGATAGGCGAGCGGGACGAGCAGCGCGAGGCGATCGGCGAGGGCGTCGACAACGCTGCCCAGGCGACTGATGGCTCCGAGCCGCCTCGCGAGGTACCCGTCGATCCAGTCGGTTACCGCCATGACCGCGAACACGGCGAGGGCGAGGGAGCGGGCCGCGTTCCAGTGCGCCGCCCTCGTGCTGGATTCCACGAGCAGGAACACCAGCAGCGGCAGGAGCAGGATCCGGAGCCCGGTGAGGGCGTTGGGGAGCCACTTCGCCGCCGGGCGGCCGGCCGGAGCGGGCCGGTCGCTCACGGGGGCGCGGCGAGCCGGGCGAGCTCGCCGGCGCGGGGGAGCGCCTCCGCCGCGGTGGAGCCGGAGCGCACCGGGAGGTCGAGGATCGAGAGCTTCATGGCCTACCGCACGATCACCACCCCCCGCATGAACGGGTGTGGGCCGCAGTAGTAGGGGTAGATCCCCGGCCGGTCGAACCGGGCCTTCCATGACTGTCCGGGGGGGATCGCTCCCGAGTTCCACGCGTTGTCCAGGGCCGTGGCGGTATGGACGACGGCGTCGCGGTTCACCCACTCGACGACGGATCCGGCCGGCACCTCGATCCGGCCGCGACCGAACGCGTACCGCTCCACGTCGACGACGACATCCGCCGATTCACCGGGCTCTTCGCGCACCGTTGCCGCCGCGGCTTCCCGGTCGGGGAAACCGCCGAGAAAGAACCCGACGGGGATGGGCACGGTGGCCTCGAAGCCGTAACGGGTGCGCCCTTGGCCGAAGGTGGTCCCCTGGAGCGTCGTGGCGGCGGTGTTCGACGCCTGGAGCGACAGCGTCACGGCGGTATGGGGGATCCCGACCTGCACCCCCGCGCTCCAGGCCGGGTCCTCGCCCTCCGCGCGGTCGAGCGGGACCGCGATATCACCGCTGAGGGCGATGGGGGCGGAGCGGGGGAGGGGGTGCCAGGTCGCGCCGGCCGCCAGTGCGAAGTCGTCGTCGCCGGCGCCGCGGGCGTCGGAGAACCAGCGCGCGCCGCCATGGACGTGGACGCTGCCGAGCCGCCGGGCTACGGCCGCCTCCGCATCGAAGCTGCCCGCGGCCGAGTTCCAGGCGCCGGTCACGGCCAGGTCGGAGATCGGGCGGTAGCGGACGAACGCCTCCACCTCATCGGGCTCCCCGGGCGCCGTCGGGGAGCGCATGGCGTAGGCGACCCCCGCCATGGAGCTCCAGGGGAACCCGAGGGCGAACGTGAACGTGGTCGTGGAGCCCAGGTCGAGGTCCTCGCCGGGGTTCACGTCATGGAAGCGGTGGGGGAGCAGCACGTGGAGCTCCCACGGCACGCCGACCCACACGTCCATCATGTTGGGGGTGCGGTCCAGGACGTCCTGTGCGGCCGCGGGCGTGATCGGCGCGGCCGCGGCAACCGCGAGGAGCGGGACGAAGAAGGGGGTGCGGCTCCGGTGGGCCATGACGGACCGGTTTCGGGGGAGCGGAACGGCGACGCCCCCCGTGGCCGCAGGACGCGTTCCGCGCGATCCGTTCAGGGCGCGCGGCCCATTACGACGAGGTCCCTGACGGAGGTCCCCCAGAAGTCGTCGAGTAACCTCGGGTCATGCGTGGCGGTGATGGCGACACTCACCGGATAGCCGAGCCGGTCGTCATACGTGACCTCCAGCCGGTGCGCCCGGGCGTCGATGGCGGCCTCGATCGCGTCGAAGATCTCTTCGATCGTCTCGAAGGCCTGCCACCGGTCTTCGGAGATGGGCTCCGCGTCGTCGCGAACCGGCTCCAGCGACGTGATCTCGCCGGCCTCGACGATGATCCGGACCGGCTCCTGCGCCCACGCGGCGCACTCGCCGCAGGAAAACGAGAAGGTGTAGCGGTAGGACTGAACCTTCTCACTCTCCCACAGCGAACGATTGCGGGCGAGCGCCAGGCGGCGCTGGTCCTCGAGGCTCGGGCCAACGGCATCACAGCCGGGCTGGGCGAGGGCCGCGAGGACGAGCGCAATGGCGGCGAATCGGGCAGGGGCTCGGCCGGACGCGTCAGTCTTCATTCCGTTCATAGAACGACCGGGGCGGCGACATTCTGTCGGCGAGCGGGAGGCTACAGGATCAGAGCAGCCAGCCGATCGCCACGACGAGCGCCCCGACCACCACGGTCGTGAACTGCAGGACAAAGCGTGCCGCGGCCGCGTGGGATTCCAGCTTCCGGGCGGCCGCCTCCGCTTCGAGGGAGCGGATCACCTGCTGCTGCTGGCAGAACGCCAGGGTGCGGCTCTCCGGCTCGGTCAACGCCGCGACTCCCTCCGTGGCCGCCCGCTCGATCAGGCCGGTGCATTCAGCCGGGACCAGCACCTCGCGCGGCTCGTAGGAGGGCATCTCCAGATCGTCGACATTCACGAGGCGATACCCCCCGCAGCCGCTCAGAGTGAGCGCGAGAAACAGCATCGGGACCGATCGACGGAACGGGGGGAGGGGCTTCAAGCGGCTGCCTGTGGGTGACTCGTGACGTCCGACCGTGGCCACCGGATGGTAACGGCGAAAAGGCGCGTGGGGAATTACGGAGAGGGCGGCGGCCGTCGCCGTTGCGCTGGCCCCGATGCTGCGCAGCCGGCCCGGGCATGATTGCAGACAGATACACCGGGTCCCCTGAGCGTGGTCGTGGCGGTCGCGTCCGGTGCGCCGCCGCGACCCTCGCCCTCACGGCCTCCCTGGCGGCCTGTGGCGAGGTGCCGCTGCTGGACGAGCTTTCGCCGGATCGCACCTGCCGCCGCACCCTCGTGGTCGGCCCCCTCGGCGTGCCCCTCGAGGTCGCCCACGCCGCTGAAGCGGCCGCCGATTCGGCCAGGGCCGCCAGTGAGGACACGGCCACGGCCGATCGGGAGCCGGACGACGAGCCGTCGATCGAGGAGGAAACCCTACCCGAGGTCGAGTGGAAGGGACCGCGGGCCGAATCGCACCTCCACCAGCTGAACGCGTGGTGCGCCGCCGTGGGACCGGCCGTGTTCGGCGGCTGGGCGGAGATCCCCATCGAGCCGGTGGACTCCATCGCCGTGGTCGCCTGGAACCTCCACGTCGGCGGTGGGGACCTCCGTCGCCTCGTCGACGATGTCCGGAACGGCGTCCTGACGGGTGGCGGCCGCGTCGAGCACTTCGTCCTCCTGCTGCAGGAGGCCTTCCGCGAGGACGACACGGTGCCCCCGTTCGACCCCGGGCTGCCCCAGGGCGGCGGCGTTTTCTCCGCCCCCCCGAGCGGTGAGCGCCGCGACATCGTGGCCCAGGCGGAAGCGCTGGGGCTGTCCGTCTTCTACGCACCGTCCATGCGCAACGGCGAGGGCAGGGGGGACGACACGCCGGAAGACCGCGGCAACGCCATCCTCTCCACTCTACCCCTCGAGGATCCCCTCGCCATCGAGCTGCCCGTCGCCCGGCAGCGGCGCGTCGCCGTCTCGGCCCGGGTCCGCGCCGGACCCGACCCGGACCGGCGCTTCCTGGCCGCCAGCGTCCACCTGGAGAACGACGCAGCCGGGTTCGCCCGGGACGAGCAGGCCCGCCTCGAGCAGACCCGGGCGCTGCTCCAGGGGCTCCCCGATGATGACATCGCCGTGGTGGGCGGGGACTTCAACACGTGGGCGCGGGGACCGGAGGAGGCGCTGGTCGCCGCCATGCTGCGCGAGTTCCCCGACACGCCGCCGTTCCCTTCCGGGCACACGTACGTCCGCGCCTACGGGCTGGTGCGTCGGCAGCTCGACTACCTGTTCTTCCGCCTGCCCCGCGAGGTCACGGACCCGATCATGATCCGGGTGCCCGACCCCTACGCGTCCGATCACTTCCCGATGGTGGGGTGGATCGTCGTGCCGGATCCCGAACCGGACGACTCCTGACGGGCCGAAATCGCCCGACGTCTTGAACTGTCCCCGCAGAAGGTGAACTATCCCCTGCGATACGGGGGAGTCGGAGCTTCGGCGGTCACGTCACGGGGAGGAATCCGATGGAGGATCGGCTGGTTGAGGCGGAGGCGACGGTCGAGGCGACGCCGGAGCGCGTCTGGGAGGCATGGGCGTCTCCCAAACACATCGCGCGCTGGTTCGTGGACGAGGCGAAGGGAACGATCGGTCGGAGCCGGAACGTGACCTGGATCTGGCGGGAGTTCGGCCTCGAGGTCGTCTACGAGGTCGTGGAGGTGGAGCCGCGAAAGCGTCTGCTGCTGCGGGGCTCGGCCCCGGACGGAAACGCGCACGAGATCGAGACCACGCTCATGGCGCAGGACGGCGGCCGGACCACGATCCGCGTGGTGCAGTCCGGCTTCGAGCCCGGCGAGGAGGGGGATGAGGCGGCGGAGGCGGGCCGCTCCGGCTGGGTCCTGGCGCTGGCGATCATGGGGGAATACGTGGAGCGGCACTGGGGCGAGGAGCGCGGCGGTCTTCTGCTCATGCGCCCCACGCGCATCGCGCTCGCCGAGCTCCGCCGCCTGCTTCGCACGGAGGCGGGGCTATCGCTGTGGCTGACCCGGGCGGGAGCCGTCCGGGAGGAGGGATCTCCGGTCGCTCTGCGGCTCCGTGGTGGCGGCGAGATCACCGGACGCGTCCTCCGGGTCACGCGCGACGAGGCGGCGGTGTCGTGGGAGGAAGTGAACGGCGTGCTGGAGCTGAAGACCTTCCCGGGCGACCGCGGCCGGACCGCGGCGCTGCGGGTCACGTGCTGGGGCGATCCTCCCGCGTCGCTGGAACGGGAGCGGCGGGCCCTGGATGCGGCCCTCGAGCGGCTGGCCGCGCTCCGCCCCGCTTAGCCGGGGCCCCCGCGCTCAGAAGACCTCGACCGTGATCGGCGGCGTGAATTCCTTGGGATTGGCGCGGATCTCCTCGATCAAGCCCTGGAGGTCGACCACCGCCTTGAGGAACGCCTCGTAGAGGGCGGGATCCTCCATGAGACGGGCGAGTGTGCCGTCCCCTTCGCCGAAGCCGACCACCATCCCCTGAATCCCGCCCACGGCCGAGTCCGCCCGGCCGACGACGCCGAGCAGCCCCTCGTACAGCTCGTCGTCGCGCAGGAGCCGGCCCATCGACCCTTCGCCCCCCAGAATCGCGATCCCGATCGAGTCCAGCCTCCCGATCGTCGCGTTCATGCGGTGGTAGAGCGTAGGATCGCGGATCAGCCGCCCCACCGTGCCATCGGAGCGGTTCACGGTGGCGAGGAGCCCCGCGAGCTCGGTGGTGGCCACGGTCATGCGCTCGTAGAGCCGATCGTCCGCCAGGAGCGCACCCACGGTGCCCTCCCCCGCCGCCAGCCGCCGCGTCATGACCTGCAGGTCTCCCACCACATCCTGGACCTCCGACAGCGTCCTGGCGGCGGTCTGGAGCACCGCCTCGTAGTCCAGGGGTGGCACGGCGGGGATCGTGTCGCCGGACTCCAGCGCAGCGAAGCGCGGCGACCCGGGTGAGATGTCGACGAACCGGTCACCGAGGACCCCCTGCGTCCGCAGGCTCGCCTCGGAATCCCGTCGGATCTGCTCCTGCACGTCCGTGTTGATGGACAGCCGGATGGAGATGTTGGCTCCGCCGACCCTCTGCTCGACGGGGATGAACTCGATTTCCTCCACCTGCCCGATCCGCTGGCCGGCGAGCGTCACCGGGCCGCCCTTGATCAGTCCGCCGGAGGACTCCACCAGCGCGATGAGCGTGTAGCGGGAGGCGAACACGTCGAACAGCCGCCCCACCTGATAGATCCCGTAGGCCAGGATGAGAAGGCCGAGCATGAGCACGAGCCCGACGCGCACCTGGCGTGAGAGCTGATCTCCTCGGTTTAGCTTGCCCCGTGCCATTCTCTTCTCCCTAGCTCAGCGCAAGGAAACGCTGGATGTACTCGTCGTCCGTCGCGATCATGTCTTCCGGACTGCCATCGAACACGATCCGCCCGTGCCGGATCAGATTGACCCGCGACGCCACGCGGAACCCCGCGCGAATGTCGTGGGTCACCACGATGGACGTCACACCCATCTCCCGCTGGAGCTTCCGGATCAGGTCTCCGATCGTGCCCACCGTGAGCGGGTCGAGGCCGGCCGTCGGCTCGTCGTACAGCACGATCTCCGGGTCCGTCGCGATCGCCCGGGCGAGCCCCACGCGCTTTTTCTGTCCGCCGGAGAGCTCGCCCGGCAGCTGCCCACTGACCTTGTCCGGGTCCAGATTGACGAAAGCCAGCCGCTCCCGCACCACCTGCTGGATCTCGTCCTCGGGCATCTTCGTGTTCTCGCGCAGCGGGTAGGCCAGGTTGTCGAACACGTTCACCGAGTCGAAGAGCGCGGCGTTCTGAAAGACCATCCCGATCTTCCTGCGCAGGTCCAGCGCCTCGTTGAACGAGAGATCGCGGATCGGGTTCCCGAAGACCCGGATCGTTCCGCTGTCCGGCACCAGGAGACGGAGGATCAGCTTGAGGATCGTCGACTTCCCGATCCCCGACTCGCCCAGCACCAGCAGCGTCTCCCCCTTCCGCGCCTCGAGGTTGATCCCCTCCAGAACCGGGTGATCGAACGACAGGTGGATGTCCTCCAGCTCGATCACCGGCGGACCCGCGGCCGTCACCGCCCGGGACCCCTTGTCCTCGTCCGAGTCGATCTCGCGCCGGATCGCCTCACGGAGGACCTGCTCCTGCGGCGCCTTCATGCGCCCCGGATCGGCAAGAAGACCATCAGGAGCTGCGTCAGGAAGTAGTCCACCATCAGCACCAGGATCGAGGACGTCACCACGGCACGCGTCGTCGCCGTCCCCACCCCCTCCGTTCCCCCGCGCGCGGCGAGACCGTAGTACGATCCCGTCAGCGCGATGATCCCCCCGAACACCAGCGGCTTCAGCAGCCCGCCCACGAAATCCACCGGGAAGAAGCCGAGGACGAACCCCGAATCCGCCAGCGTTCCCCAGACGCCTCGCAGGTAGGCGTCCGCCGGCACCTGCAGGTTGTACACCGACACCAGCAGACCACCCAGGATCCCCACCGCGTCCGTCACGATCGTGAGCAGCGGCACCATGATCAGACCCGCCAGGATCCGCGGGGTCACCAGCTTCTTGA
>JAHWKI010000286.1 GCA_019347975.1 Gemmatimonadota bacterium | reverse complement strand
TCCACCGGCGGTCCCGCCGCGCTGCACCGGATCCTGCTGGACCTCCCGCGCGACTTCCCCGTCCCGATCCTGGTCGTCCAGCATATCGCGCGCAATTTCGTCACGGGGCTCTGCACCTGGCTGAACGCCCACTGCGATTTGCGCGTGCGCGTCGCGGAGCATGGAGAGGCGCTGGAACCACGGTCCGTCTACCTCGCCCCCGATGACCGCCACCTGGGCGTCCGCGAGCGCGGCGTCTGCGAGCTCTCGGCAGGCCCCCCGGTGGGCGCGTTCCGGCCCTCCGGCTCCTTCCTCTTCGAGTCCGTCGCCCGCATCTACGGCGCCGCCGCCGTCGCCGTCGTGCTCACCGGAATGGGCCGCGACGGCGCCGAGGGCGCCCTGGCGGTCCGCGCCGCGGGAGGGCGGGTCCTCGCGCAGGACGAGGAAACGTCCATCGTATACGGCATGCCCGCGGAAGCGGTACGGATCGGCGCAGCGCAAAGGGTCCTCCGGCTGGAGAGGATAGCCCCGACTCTGATGGACCTGATTCAGGGAGGTCATGGTGGAACATAGGATCCTGGCGGCGGAGGACAGCGCGACGCAGGCGGAGCACCTGCGCGTCCTGCTCGAGGGGGCGGGCTACTCGGTCGAGGTCGCGCGAAGCGGGGAGCAGGCGCTGGAGCGGCTGGAGAGCGCCTCCTTCGACCTCGTCCTCACGGACGTGATGATGCCCGGCATCAACGGCTTCGAGCTCTGTGCCCGCATCAAGCGCCTCCGCCCCGATCTGCCCGTGATCCTCCTGACCAGCCTCGCCGACCCCATGGACATCGTCCGGGGGCTCGAGGCCGGCGGCGACAACTACATCACCAAGCCGTACGATCCCGACCACCTGCTCGCCCGGCTCCGGCGCGTGCTCGACAACCGCAAGCTCCGGCAGAGCGTGCGGACCAGCATGGGCGTGAACATCACGTTCCTCGGCAACACTTTCACGATCACGTCGGAGAAGGAGCAGATCCTCGACCTCCTGCTCTCGAGCGTGGAGGACACGGTGCGGACGAACCGCGAGCTCGAGGCGCGGCAGCAGGAGCTGACGGATGCGCACGCTCGCCTCGAGATGTACGCCACCGAGCAGGCACGCGAGGCCCGTCGCTCCACGGAGCGCTACCGCGTCCTGATGCAGAACGCCGGTGACGCGATCTTCGTACTGGACCGGAGCGGGAAGATCGTGGAGGCGAACGAGCGCGCGGCGGCGCTGCTCGGCCGCGGCGTCGGACAGCTGCTGTACCAGCCCCTGGGCGCGTTCATGGACGCGGCGGATGCGGAAGCGATCATCGATGGGGCGTCGCAGACGCCCGATGGGCTGCCGGAAGAGCGGCGCCTGGTCCGGCCCGATGGGGAGGTGGCGTGGGTCGAGGTCTCGACCTCGGTCACTCGCCTCGATGAGGAGACCTTCATCCTCGCCATCGCCCGCGACCTGACCCAGCGGAAGCGGAACGAGGAGGCGCTGCGCCGCAGCGAGGAGGAGCTCGGACATTCCCAGCGGCTCGACGCCATCGGCCGCCTCTCCGGCGGGATCGCCCACGATTTCAACAACGTCCTCACCGCGATCCAGGGCAGCACGCAGCTGCTCATGATGGAGTTCCCGGAGGACGGTCCGGTCTATGACGAGCTGCGGGAGATCGACCGGGAGGCCGCCCGCGCCGCGGCCCTCACCAGGCAGCTGCTCGCGTTCAGCCGCAAGCAGGTGTTCCAGCCGCGCGTCCTCGATCTCAACGCCGAGATCCTCGACATGGAGCGGATGCTCGGTCGCCTCGCCGGTGAGAACGTCGAGCTGCGCGTGGAGCTCGACCCGGATCTCGGACGCATCCGCGCGGATGCCTCCCAGGTCCACCAGGTGGTGATGAATCTCGCCGTGAACGCCCGGGATGCCATGCCGGACGGCGGGGTTCTGTTGATCGCGACCCGCAATGTCGATGCGGTGGACGGGCCGGACTCCGGCGAGGGGGTCCTCCTGACCGTCCGTGACACCGGAACGGGCATCCCGGAAGACGTACGCGAGAAGATCTTCGAGCCATTCTTCAGCACCAAGGGGGCGAAGGGGACCGGCCTCGGGCTGAGCACGGTCTACGGTATCGTGAGACAGAGCGGCGGGAGCATCCGCGTGGACAGCGCCCCGGCGGAGGGGACGACGTTCGAGATCCGCCTGCCGCGGGTCGACGGGGCGGCCGAACCCGTCGACAAGCCGTCGCCGTCCGACGCCGTGGAGGGGAGCGAGACGATCCTGATCGTCGAGGACGAGGCCGCCGTCCGAAAGCTCGCCGTACGGATCCTCCGCAAGTACGGCTACACCGCCCTCGACGCGGCCACGGGGGAGGAGGCGCTGGAGCTGCTGCGCGCCCGCTCCACCCCCGTCGACCTCCTGGTGACCGACCTCATGATGCCCGGCATGGGCGGCGCCGAGCTGGCCGCGGCCGCCGCTGAGCGGTTCCCCGACATCCCCGTCCTCTACATGTCCGGGTACACCGACGAGACCATCGTGGAGCAGGGAATCCTCAAGCAGGGGATCTGGCTGCTGGAGAAGCCGTTCACTCCGGAAGGCTTCGTCCGGCGGATCCGCGAAGTCCTCGGGGCCGCCGGTCGGTGAATCGTGGCCGGGTGAAGAGCTCGCCCGGTCCTGCGGTCGGTGCCGGACGCCGCGCTCGAGCTGGGTGAGCCGGCCTCGGCGGGAGGAAGCCGCGAGCGCCCCGCCCCCGAATGGCTCCTCCTGCCCGCCTGGCTCCACGCCGCCTGGAACGGCTCCGAGCCCGGAGCCTCCCCGCACCGCTCCCGGCCCGACTCCATCGAAACCCTTCGCGAGATCCTCTGGGGCAGTACGCTCTCTTCCTCTTCATCCGCATCCAGGACGATCTCCTCGACCGCCACTACCACGACCTCGCCCTCCAGTTCGTCGCCGACCGCTTCCTGGTCGAGTCGCTCGAGGCGTTCCGGCGTGTGCCGGGGCTGCCATCCTCGTTCTGGACACTCCACCACCGCAGCCTGCGCGAGACCGCCGACGGGATCCTCGAGGTGCGCGCCCTCGAGCGGGAGCCGGGCCGCTTCCAGGCGGAGCACCTGGCGCTGCACTCGAAGGTCGGCGCCATCTTTCACCTCGGAGCCGCCGCCCTCTCCCACGCGTACCGCCGACCCCGGGATGTCGAGTGGATCACCACCGTCCAGGCGGAGATCGCCATCGTCAGCCAGCTCGGCGATGACTTGAAGGACCTGCCCGAGGATCTGGCCGCCGGACGGTTCACGTTCGTCGCCAACGCGGTTCTCGCGCTCCAGCCCGGCGCCGGCCAGGATCCGGGCGAGGCCATCCGGCGCCTCGGCGCCGCGCTGCTCCGGCCCGCCGGCACCGAGCCGGTCTTCGCCCGGATGGATCACGCCCTCGGTGCGGCGATCGCGGCCGTCCCGACGGACGCTCCCGCGGAGCTGCGCAGGTGGCTCGACGACCTCGCCGCCGAAGCTCGAAACGCCCGCTCCGGCATGCACGACCTCCGCGTTCGCGCCGTCTTCGGCGACTTCCTCCCCTAGCTCCGCCGTCGCAGGGCGGGCTACCCGCCGCGAACCGCCGCCGATCGTCTCACGCGCCCGTCACATCCCGGGTGCGAAGGGCGCCCCCATCGGGTGTTGACACCCCCGGAAACCACCTGTATACTACCGGTCTGTCCCCAAGATCGGGTTCGTCCCGGTCCCCTGCCGATCCGTCGGCAGCCGGCGACAAAAGGCCGCGCCCCAGGGCTTATCGCTCGAGGTCGCGGCCTCGCCACGGGAGGCGGGACACGGCGGCGCGGAGGCCTGCGACATCGGCCCGCGCCGCGTTTGCACTCGCTCGCGTAGCTCAGTGGTAGAGCGCTT
>JAHWKI010000073.1:12468-15237 GCA_019347975.1 Gemmatimonadota bacterium | reverse complement strand
ACGTCGAACTCCCGGTCCAGCCGGTTCATCAGCCGGACGTAGAGGAAGATCAGCGCCACGAACACGTAGATCGAGCCCTGCTGCGCGAACCAGAACCCGAGGGGCAGCCCCGTCCCCGGGATCGTGAGCCGGTTGAGAGGCTCGGCCAGCAGGATCCCGAGGCCGTACGACGCCGCGAACCAGACCGAGAGGAGGACCGCGAGATACCGTATGTTCCGGCGCCAGTACTCGGTCAGCCGGCCGGGGCTCGCGGCCGACGGCGACGACGCCCGGTCGCCGGGTGGATTTTCGCTCATCGCTGCTCGCGGAAGGGGGAGGCTGCCGGGCCACAGTAGCGCCCGGTCCGGAGACCGGCAAACGCGCCGGGGTCGCCGCGCGGCGGAACACGCACGGTGCCTCGGGGGTGCAACCCATGGCGCCCGTGAGCCATCGAAACCTCCGCGGGGTACTCTTCGAAGGGACACCACGGACGCGGCCGCGCCGTGCGGATCGCCCCTGCACCTGAATTCCGAAGATGAGCGTGTTCAATCCACTTCTGATACTGGCGATCGTGCTCCTGGCCTTCGCCCTGACCGTGGGGCTGACCGCCGCCCTCCGCGCCGGGCGGGCCCGCCGACGCGCGCGTCGGCGTGTCGTGGAGCAGCCCAACTCGCATTACACCTCTCCCCTGGTGCGGGAGACCGAGACCCGCCACCGCTGGCAGGGGATGTCCCTCGAGAACATCCACGAGATCAACCGCGCAGAGGTCGTCCGTCTCCTCGCCCGCGTGGAGGCCACCAGCGTCGATGCGCTCCGCCCGAACGAGCGCTCGTTCCTCGACCACATGGCCGGTCTGGCCGGCCACACTGCGCCGGTCGAGCCCCGGGAGAAGGGGGCGGGGGTCGCTCCGGACCTTCGCCATCGTCCCGCCTGAGGCCTTGGACCGGCGCAAGTTCCTCGCGCAGCTCGGGTGCGCCCCGCTCGCGGTGCCGCTCCTGGCCTCGCGCCACCGGAGCGGCGGCGGGAGCGCCACCGACCGGCCCGGGCTGACCCTCTTCCTCGCCGGCGATGTCATGACCGGCCGGGGCGTCGACCAGGTGCTCCCCTCCTCCGTCGACCCCGCTCTCTACGAGTCGTACGTCCGGGATGCCCGGGATTACGTCCGTCTGGCGGAGCGGGAGAACGGCGCGATCCCGGCACCCGTGCCGTTCGACTACATCTGGGGCGCCGCCCTCGACGAGCTGGAGCGCGTCCGGCCCGACGCCCGGATCATCAACCTGGAGACGGCGGTGACCACCGCGTCGGAGCCGTGGCCGGGGAAGGGCATCCACTACCGGATGCACCCGGCGAACGTGCCGGTCCTCACGGCCGCCGGTGTGGACGTCTGCGTCCTCGGGAACAACCACGTGATGGACTGGGGACGGACCGGGCTTCTGGAGACGCTCTCGAGCCTCCGGGCGGTCGGGATCGGGGCCCCCGGAGCGGGCACCGACCTGGAGGACGCGGCGGCGCCCGCCGTGATCGAGACCGGCCGCGGCAGGGTCAGCATCCACTCGTGGGGGGTTCCCGACGCCGGTGTACCGCTCGAATGGCGTGCCGGCCCGGACCAGCCGGGGGTCAACCTGCTCCCGTCCCTCGACTCCGCCGGCGCGGACCGGGTGATCGCCGGGGTCGAGGCGCGACACCGGCCCGGGGACCGCGTCGTCGTTTCGATCCACTGGGGCACCAACTGGGGCTACACGGTGCCGGACCATCACCGGGAGTTCGCGCACCGGCTCATCGACTCGGGAGTCGTCGACCTGGTGCACGGCCACTCCTCGCATCACCCCCGGCCGATCGAGCTCTACCGCGACCGCCTGATCCTCTACGGCGCCGGCGACTTCCTCAACGATTACGAGGGGATCGGCGGGAAGGACGCGTTCAGGGGCGACCTGAGCCTCATGTACTTCCCCCGTCTGGCCGCCACCGGGGCGTGGCTGGAGTGCCGCATGGCGCCGATGCGGATTCGCCGGTTCCGCCTGCAGCCCGCGACCGGGGAGGAGGCGGAGTGGCTGGCGAGCACGCTCGACCGGGAGAGCCGCCCCTTCGGCGCCCGGGTTCAGCTCGAGGAGGACGGACGCCTGAGCGTCGAGCCCGCGGAGCGCTGATCAGCCCCCGAGCCCCTCGGTCCCTGCAGGTCCCGGCGTACGAACCACGATCGGCACGCGCACGCGCGTCCGGTCCCATTCGATGACCAGCTCCGCGGCCGGGCCCGGCCGCGGCTCCAGGTGGATCGTCATCAGCTCGACCACCTCGCCCGTCCGCTCGACCGGTACGACGCCCGAGCCGACATCGTTCCCGCGCACCGCGGCCTCGATCGGGATCCCCCACCGCCGCGCCTCGCGATTGACCACGATCCGCCATTCCCGCTCTCCCGGGACCGCGTTCAGCGAGTACCACCCGGGCCCGACGGACACCCCGGCCAGGGTTCCGGCGGCGGGGAGGTGCACCGCCGTCGCCTCGTTGGCTCCGAGCCGCCACGGCTCACCGAACGGGACCAGCCGCCCCATGAGACGGCCCAGCTTGCGCGGCCGGCTGTAACAGACCTTCACCGCGCCGCCGTCCAGGTCTACGACCGCGGAATCGTACGGGCTCGCCCGCAGCTCCAGGTTCGCCCGCTCGCCACGGACCCAGCAGGATTGCCCGACGCGCTGCTCCTGCGCCGACGCCTCCCCGGGCGGAACCGCGGCGACCAGCACCAGCAGGCTCACCAGCCACCACTTCCTGTCCATGGGCTTCTCCCCTGCTACC
>JAHWKI010000073.1:0-12368 GCA_019347975.1 Gemmatimonadota bacterium | reverse complement strand
ACCCCGGCCTCGACTCCCGCGACAGGCCGACGCACCTCTCGCCTGGTCGGTCCTCGCCCCATCCGGGCTCAGCTGGGGCTCCGCGCGCCGGCCTCGAACCCGTTGCTTTATAAGACCACAGTGTAGCATATTACCCTCGCCTGTGTTCGCCACCTCGGGAAGGGAGAGGCGGGAATGGCGTATCTGGGGGAATTCGAGCAGCTCGTTCTCTTCTCGGTTCTTCATCTCGGCGTGGCCGCGTACGGGGTCGCGATCCGGGAGCTGATCGAGGAGCGAACGGGCCGGGCCGTATCGTCGGGGGCGATCTACACGACGCTGGGTCGGCTGGAAGAGCGGGGGCTGGTGACCGCGCGTGTGGGCGAGCCGACGCCGGGCCCCGGGCGGCCGCGGAAGTTCTATGCGCTGGAGCCGGCCGGCGCGCGAGCGCTGATGGATGCCTACGAAACAATGCAGGCGATGGCGGGGGGGCTCGTCCCGCGGCTCGCGAAGCTGGCGGAGCGGTAGGGTGAGCGCGCGCACACCGGATGGACCGCCGCTGTTTCTGCGGCTGCTGGCCAGGTGGCTCGTCCGCGGCCCTGAAGCGCCGTTCGTCCGTGCGGACCTGGAGGAGCTCATGGCACGGGATCGGGAGCGCGGCATGAGTGCCCGCAGGGCCGGGTCGCGGTACGCCAGGAACCTGCTCGGGTCCGCAATCAGCACGTGGCGGGCGGGGCTCCGCACACCGAGGTTCCCGGGCGGCTCGTGGCTGGATGTGAGGCTGGGCTTCCGGATGCTGGTGAAGTACCCGGCGCTTACGCTGGTGGGCGGGCTCGCAATGGCGTTCGCCGTCTGGGTCGGCGCCGGGAGCTTCGAGTTCCTGACCCAGAACCTGCACCCGTCCCTTCCGCTTCCCGAGGGCCATCGGGTAGTGGGGATCCGGGTGTGGGATGCGGCGGAGGGCGGCCCGGAGGAGCGGATCGCTCACGAGTTCGGGATATGGCGCGGCGAACTCGAGTCGGTCGGAGAGCTCGGCGCGTTTCGCACGCTCGAGCGCAACCTGCTCCTGGGAGAGGGACATGGCCAGCCGGTCCAGGTAGCGGAGATGACCGCGTCCGGGTTCCGGGTCGCGCGGGTGCCGCCGATCCTGGGGCGATACCTGAACGACGCGGACGAGCGGGTCGGCGCCCCCGCTGTCGTCGTGCTCGGGCACGAGACCTGGCGGATGCACTTCGGAGGCGACCCCACGGTTATCGGACGCGCCGTTCGGCTCGGCGACTCGCGGCGGACAGTGGTCGGGGTGATGCCGGAGGACTTCGCCTTCCCGGTCGCGCACGACGCATGGATGCCTCTGCGTGCGGACGTGCTCGAGCATGAGCCTCGCGGCGGGCCGCCGATCCGCGTCTTCGGCCGTCTTGCGCCCGGGACGAGCCGAACGGAAGCACAGTCGGAGGTGACCGCAGTCGGACGTCGCCTGGCCGCCGAGCTGGGGGAAAGCCATGAGCACCTGCGGCCGCAGGTCCTGCCGTACGCGCGGTCGATCATGGACGTGTCGGGGGAGGTGACGCTGTCGCTAGGCGCGATCAACCTCTTCTTCCTCATGCTGCTGGTCCTCGTCTGCGGCAACATCGCCCTGCTGCTGTTCGCGCGGGCGGCAACCCGGGAGGGTGAGATCGTGGTGCGGAGCGCGCTGGGAGCGAGTCGCGGGCGAATCCTCACGCAGCTCTTCATCGAGGCAGTGGTCCTCCTCGGCGCCGCCGCGGCCGTCGGGCTGTCGGCGGCGAGCCTCGCCCTGGAGTGGTGGCTCGGTGTGGCCGAGATCGAGGCTGGTGGGCGGCTCCCGTTCTGGTTCGATGCTGCCCTGTCTCCCTCCACCGTGCTCTACACCGGTCTCCTCACCGTCGTGGGGGCTGTGATCGCCGGCGTCGTCCCCGCGCTGAAGCTGACCGGGCGCGGGGTAGAGGGGCCGCTTCGGCAGGCGGCCGCCGGCGCCGGAGGGTTGCGGTTCGGCGGGGTGTGGACCGCGGTGATCGTCGCGCAGGTGGCGGTGACGGTCGCCTTCCCGGTCTTCGCGTTCGTCATGCGTCGGGAAGTCGTCCAGATCCGGTCTTTCGATGTCGGATTCCCCGCGGAGGAGTATCTGTCGGCCCGGATCGATCTCGACCGGGAGAGCGCCTCCGGTCCGTCGGCCGACAGTTCTCAGGCGGCGCACCTCACGCGGGTCGGGGCCGCGTACCGCGAGCTGGAGCAGCGGCTGGAAGCGGAGCCGGCGGTCGCCGGCGTGACGTTCTCCGAGCGGCTGCCCGGCACGTACCACCCTCAGGGTTGGCTGGAGGTGGAGGACGGCCCGGCGCCGGGCGACGATTCGGGCCTCCGCCCGAAGGCCAGCCTGGTCTCGGTGGATGCCGATTACTTCGACGTGCTCGGCGCGCCGATTCTCTCGGGTCGTGGCTTCCACCCGGGGGACCTCGGGTCCGAGCCGAGGCCGGTGATCGTGAACCAGTCCTTCGTCAACGATGTCCTCGGCGGGCAGAGCCCCGTCGGCCGGCGCGTTCGATTCGCCAGGCCACCGGAAGCGGAGCCCGGTCCCTGGTACGAGATCGTGGGTGCCGTGAGAGATCTCGGGATGATCTCCGGCGACCTCTACGGCGCCGGCCTTTACCGCCCGGCGGCGGCGGGGGAGACCACCGCCCTGCACCTCGCGGTGCACATGAGGGGCGACCCGGCATCCTTCGCGCCCCGACTGCGTGCCCTGGCCACCACCGTCGACCCCGGGCTGCGGCTCCACGAGATCCTGCCCCTCGACGAGGTCGGGATCACAATGTGGCTGGAATCCCAGTTCATTTTCCGGCTCCTGATCATCGTGAGCTCGATCGCACTGCTCCTGTCGCTCGCCGGGATCTACTCGGCGATGTCGTTCGCCGTCTCGAGGCGCACGCGCGAGATCGGCGTCCGGGTCGCCCTCGGCGCCGACGCCCGCCGTGTGGCCGCCGCCATCTTCCGGCGCCCGCTCACACAGGTCGCGGCCGGGATCGCGGTCGGTGGCACGCTGACAGCCGCCCTGATTCTCGCCCTCTCCGGGGGGGCGGTGTCGGCCAGGGGTTTCGCCATGGTCGCGGCATACCTCACTCTCATGGTCGGGGTCTGCTTGCTGGCGTGCATCGTCCCCACCCGCCGCGCGCTCAGCCTCGAGCCGACCGAGGCGCTACGCGCGGAGGGCTGAGCGGCGTCCTTTTGTAACGAGTCAAGAATCAAGGCCAGGCCCCCTGCCCGGGAGGCGCACCGTGAACGTGCTCCCCCGCCCGGGCTCGCTCTCGACCGTCACATCGCCCCCCAGAAGCCGCGCCAGTCGCCGCGTGACGCTGAGTCCCAGCCCCGTCCCGCCCGTGCTCCGCGTCGTGCCGCCCTCGACCTGCCAGAACGGCTCGAAGATCCTGTCCAGGTCCTCCGCTGCGATCCCGGGGCCGGTGTCGGAGACGCGGAAGACGAGGTCGCTGCCGACCTCGGCGACGTGCAGGGCCACCTCGCCGGCATCGGTGAACTTGATGGCGTTTCCCGTCAGGTTGACCAGGATCTGACGGATCTTGCGGGGATCGCTTTCGATGGTGCGGACGTTGGCGGGTGCGTGGCACACGAAGGCGACGCCCTTCACCATGGCGAGGGGTTCGCTGAGCGCCTGCACCTCCATGACCAGGGCGTTCACGTCGACGGGCTCGGCGTTGACGCGCTCTTCACCCGCTTCGAGCCTCGAGAAGGTGAGGATCTCGTTGATGACCTCGAGCAGGTGCCGGGCGCTGATGCCGATCCGCTCCACCTTTTGCTGTGCGTCCTCGGGGATCGGCGCGGGGATCCCCGCGAGGAGCAGGTCGGCGTAGCCGATCATGGCGTTGAGCGGCGTTCGCAGCTCATGGCTCATGGTGGCGAGGAAATCGGACTTGGCCTGGTTGGCCCGCTCCGCCTCCGCCCGTGCGCGGTGCTCGGCCTCGTAGAGTCGGGCGTTGTCCATGGCGACGGCGGCCCATGCCGCGATCCCCTCGGCCAGGCGTTCGTGCCGCTCGCTGAAGATACCGGTCTGCTCATGGCCGAAGAACAGTCCGCCGAGCACCTCCCCCGTCCTCGAGACGACCGGGACGGCAAGGTAGCTGGCCACCGGCAGATGGCCGTCGGGCATCCCGTGGTGCGGCGGCATCTTGCCATAGCGGGGGTCCTGCCGGATGTCATCGCTTCGGACCGTTCCGGTGCCGTGGAAGGTCGGCTCGAACACCTCCGTCGCCCGCGGCATGGGAAACTCCGAGAACATCTCCTTCGGAACGCCGGAGATCGAATACAGGGTGTAGGACTCGCCCGCCTCGCTCGTGACGTTGTAGAAGAACGCACCGAACTGGGCGCCGGTCAGGGACGTGGCGGCGTCGGTCACCTCCTGGACGATGGTCCCCAGGTCCAGCTCGGAGGCCACCGAGCGACCGACTCTCTGCAAGGTCTCGACGAGCGCCGCCTGCTCGCGGCGCGCGTCTTCGATCCGGTGACGCTCGGTGACGTCCAGGGCGACGACGCCCACCCCGATCACCTCCTGGTCGCCGACCCGCACGGGGAAGTAGTTGACCAGGTAGTGGCGGTTCTCACCCCCGGCGCCCCGCTGCGGCACCAGCAGCTCGACGTTCTTGATCGGCTCGCCCGTGTCCAGGACCTGTCGATAGTAGGCGACGATGCGATCGGCGTACTCGGGCACCACCTCATGGAGTGTCCTTCCCACCACCTCCTCGGCCGCCATGCCGTACAGTGCGGCCAGGGCGTCGTTGATCCGGCGATACCTCAGATCCCGGTCTACCATCGCCGCGGGCACCGGGGCCGCCTCGTAGAAGACGTCGGCGATCGCGCGCGCCTCTTCCGCCTCGTGTCGCGACCGCTCCGCCTCCTCGGCGCGGGCCGCGAGCTCCAGGTTCGCCCCCTCCAGCCGCGTATTCGCCCGCTCGAGCTTCCCACCCGCTGTCTCGAGCTCTCGCGCCTGATCCTTCAGCTGCCGCGCCTGCCCGGCGAGCTCCCTGGCCTGCTCCTCCACCCTGCGCCTCGCCCTCACCATCTCCGTCACGTCCACGCCATGCGCCAGGATCCCCTCCACCGCACCCCTCGCGTCGGTGAGCGGCTGGTACACGAAGTTGACGAACCGCTCCTCCGGCTCACCGTCCTCGTCGCGCCTCAGCTGGACCCGGACCTCGGTGCCGACGTACGGCTCGCCGCTGGCGTACACCCGATCCAGCAGGTCGACGAAGCCCTGCTCCACGACCTCGGGCAGTGCGTCCCGCACGCGCTTGCCGATCAGGTCCCGCTTCCCCACGACGTGATAGTACGGCGGATTCGCCATCTCGAAGACGTGTTCCGGGCCTCGGAGGGTGGCGATGAAGGCGGGCGCCTGGCGGAACACCGTCGCGAGCCGCCCGCGCTCGACCTCGAGCTCCTGCAGCAGCCGATCCCGCTCCCGCTCGGACCGCGCCCGGTCGATGGCGACGGCGATTCCATCCGCCACGGCTCCGAGCGCATCGAGCGTCTGCTTCGACAGCGGCCGGCGCGAGAACATGGCCAGCACTCCCACGGTCCGACCGTGGACGAGCAGCGGGTACCCCGCGAACGCCGTCATCCCCTCGCGACGCGCCCATTCCTTGTCGCTCACGCGGGGATCATGGGCGACGTCGTTGGTCAGGTGCGGCACCCCCTCCTGCGCGATCCGCCCGATCTTGTACTGTCCGACCGGGACCCGGCCGTGCGGACCGTCCAGGTGCGTGTACATCCCCGCGCTCGCCTGCAGCTCAAGGACCTGCTCCGCCTCGTTCAACGTCCAGATTCGGGCGAAGGCTGCGTCCAGATGCTGCACCACGGCCTCCGTCGCGTCCTGCAGCATCTCCCGTAGCGTCCCGCGTCGTGTCAGCGCATCTCCGACCGCGACCGCGAGCGCGGCCTCACGCTGCCCCCGCTTCTCTTCCGAGATGTCGCGCACCTCGAGGATGGTGCCGACCGGCCGCCCCTGGTCCAGAATCGGGCTGGCGGTGAACGCGACGGGGTAGAAGTGGCCATCCCGGTGGACGAAGACTTCCTCCCCCTGCTCGCGCATGTTCTGCGGAAACGCCCGGTCGATCGGGCACTCGGAGAGCGGATACGGAGTCCCATCGGGCCGCGTATGGTGAACCACATCGTGCAGGGGCTTGCCCTGCACTTCATTCAGCGCATAGCCGGTGAGCTGCTCCGCGGCCGGGTTCATGTACGTGCAGTGCTGCCGCTCGTCCATAATGAACAGGGCCAGCGTCGCGTTGCTCGCGACCGCTTCCAGCTGCCGCCGGTAGCGCTCGGGATCGATGGGAGAGACATCTCCCGCGAAGGGCGGACCGTCTCCGGAAGGGCGTGCGGGTGAATGCATGGACATCCCCGGGCGCTAGGCAAGATGCGTTCTCGCTTGACGCCGGCCGCCGTCGGCCGCGGCACCGCGCGCCGGCGCGGGGAGAGACGCTACGCCGACTCGCCGCCCGCGGTGGCGCCGTGTCGCTCGCGGATGAGCTCTTCGAGGAAATCCACCTGCCGCTGCAGCCGGCGGACCTCCTCCTCGGCCGAGTCCAGCCGCTCCTCGAGGTGCGACGTGTCCACCGCGGGCGCAGGAAGACTCGGCCGGGCGTTCGGCTCGAGAGCGACCGCGGGGAGCGCCAGCATGTGGTCGATCACCTGCCGGACGATGCGGGCGGGGGCGAACCCCGCGACCTGCCGGTTCACCGAGGTGTTCAGGAGCGAGAGGGCGGACAGGAGCCTGTGCGCGTCCGCTCTCGGCACCAGGAGCCTGTACTTGCGACCGCCGGCCGCGACCAGAACGCGTCCGCGGAACGGCCCGACGCGCAGGCTCACCCGGGAGATCTGACCGGCCGGCACCTCGAACTGCCGCCAGCTCGTGCGGACCCCCGAGCGGAGAGAGACGAGGCGCTGATCCGTGACGACGATGAGCCACGGCCGCCGCATCCAGCGGACCCGCGCGACCTTGCCGCGGGAGATGGCCAGGATCCGCTCATCGGCCCGCAGGACGGCGGGCAGGTCGCGCAGCTCGCGTACATCCCACCAGCGAGAGCCCTCGCCCAGGTCCTGGAGCTGCTGGTCGACGATTCCGCGATCGAGTGCCATGTGTTCCGCCTGAAGGTGAGTCGCAAGCCTAGGTCCCGCGCGCATTCGCACGCAAGATCAGTCGAGATTCAAGACCAAGCCCCCGCCTTGCGCTTGGAGCCGACGGGCGGTCCGACCGAACCCGGCGGCATTCTAGCGCGAGGCGCGCGGCAGGGCGGCGACCATGGTCGCGCCGGGGTCCCAGCCCCTGACGCGGAAGAGCCGTGACTCGCTCGCGGCCTCCCCGGTCTCCCGGTCCGTGATCGTCACCGTGAGCCGGTAGCTGCCGCGCGCGACGCTTGCGTTCACGTGGTGCAGCTCCCGGACGGAGCCGTCCCGGCTCCCGGTCGATTTCCCGGAGAACCGCAAACGCACGGGCTCAACCGCGGCCTCGTCCCCGGACTCGCCGACCCGCTCGACCGCGATCTCGGTGGCGTACCTGTGACCGTACGGCAGATTGTAGATCTCGTAGTAGACGTCGAACGAGCTTTCCGGGAACTGGCTGGTGGGCAGGAGGGCGAGGGTGACGTTGCCACGCCGCCAGCCCGCCGTGGCGGGGCGCCGACCCAGAGCGATGTCGCTGAGCATGAGGTCGGTCCCGCTGTAATCCGGGATGGCGAAGGCGGAGTCGTAGAGCTGCCCGACGCCGGGCGTCGTCGCATCGGTCATGACCACCCTCTGCACCGTCGTCCCCGAAGGCGGCGCCTCGACCTCGACGTGCGTGGACAGCAGGTGCCCCCCCTCCAGCGGGCGCCCCGAGCCGACGAACACCGAGTCATCGGTCCGGTAGACGGTGCGGAGCGCCGTGTCGGCCAGCGAGAGCGTCACGTCGAACCGGTAGAGGACCCGCCCATCCCGCTCCTCCCGCTCCAGCCTCCGCACCGGGACGGCGAAGGCCGCCACCACCCTGGTGTGGCCGGCTTCCCCGCGGAAGGTGTAGAGGTCGTAGTAGAACGGAAGGGGTCCCGCGACCGGCGTGGAGGGCCGCACGGTAGGCGGCGACGCGTCGCCGTAGGCGGGCAGCCAGGCGCCGAGGAGGCACAGGAGGAGGACGAGCCCTCCAGGCCCCGCCGTGCGGCCCCGGCCCCGGAGGCGATGTGATCCGCTCATGAACCAATGATCGCGCCGGCGGCCGGTTCGGAAAAGGCTGCGGCGAACGCGGCCTGCGCTCCGCAAACGGACGGGCGAAGCTTGCGTCGCAGGTGACGGCGGTGCGGATTGTTGCGATCACGTCGCTTGGTCCACCTTCCCGCCTCTGTCGCCCGTGCCGCGAGAGCCCTGCCTCCCGGAGAGATCCAGTCCCCTCCTTACGCGCCGGTTTCGGTCCGCCGGTAACATCCGACTCCGCCGCGGCATTGGTAGGATGATGAGCCCTGATTCCTGTCTCGAGAGCGACGCCGAAGATGGCAACCTCGCGGTCGCGGCCCGCGGCGGGTCACGCGATGCGCTGGCCGAGCTGTACCGCCGGCACCATGACGCGGTGCACCGGGTCGCGTACGCGATCACCGGCTCGCTCCACGACGCCGACGACGTGCTGCAGGACGTGTTCGTGGGACTCCCCCGTGCGCTGCGGCGGTACGAGGAGACCGGGAGGTTGGAGTCGTGGCTGAAGCGGGTTGCCGCACGAACGGCCCTCATGCGACTCCGCCAGTCGCGGCGCCAGGTTCCGCCGCTCGATTTCGTGCGGCCCGCGTGGCTGGACGAGACGGAGAAGCTGGTCCGGAGACTCGAGCTGCGTGACGCCCTGCGGGTGATGGAGCCACAGCTCAGGCTGGTGTTCGTCCTGCGCGAGGTCGAGGGATACAGCCACGCCGAGATCGCCGAGCTCCTGGGGATATCCGGCGCCGCATCACGGGTTCGCCATCACCGGGCCTGGAAAGCCCTGCGAAGGAGACTGGAGGTGGACCGATGAAGCGCCATCCGACCCACGCTGCGCTCAGACGATTCGAGAGCGCCGATCGCACCGGAGCCGTCGATGGGCGGCTGAACCGGCATCTGGCGGAATGCCGCCGCTGCCAGGACGCAGTCCGTCGTATCCGGTCGATCCGCACAGGTGCGGCCGAGCTCCTCGCCCCGCCGCCGGCCGACAGCTGGGCGGCGATCGAGGCGCGGCTGGACGCCGGCGACGCCGTCCTGCTTGCCGACGCGGGAGCGCCGTCGGGCACGCGCTCGTTCGGGACCCGGCACGTCGCCGCCCTCTTCCTGCTGACCACGGCCGGTGCCGTGGCCGCTCTGACGGCGCCTCCCGTCGCCCGCTGGACGGCGAGCCTGTTCGAGGAGCCGTCTGCCGTCGTGGCGGTCCCCGAAGCGGGCGTCGCCACCAGCCCCCACTCTTCCGAGGTCCTTGTGAAGCTGATCGAAAACACGTCGGAGGTGATCGTCCGCGTACGGCCGTCGACCACGACGCTGCTGGAGGTGAAGGGCCGTGGCGCTGCGGCGGGCGCCGAGTTCGTCGTGGCCGGCGAGACCATCGAGATCGTCGGCGCGGCCGGGGGGGAGATCCTGCTCCTGGTCCCGGCGGGGAGCACCGCCCGCCTCGCCATGGGCCGATCGGTCGTGGTGCTCACCGATTCGGCCGATATCGTCGTACCCGCGCCCGGGAAGCGCCCGTGAAGATGCTCCTGCTCGTAGCGCTGCTCACAGGCCAGTCGGCCGGTGGCGTCGATCTCGTGGTGGTATCGACCGCGACCGGTGAGCCCCTGCCGGAGGCCGCGGCGGTCCTGGAGACCACGGGCGACACCCTGCGCGCCGACGCCGACGGGCGGATCACCTTCGGGCGCGTCCCGGAAGGACAGCACTGGATCGTCGTCTTCGCCGAGGGATTTCGAGCTCAGCGTCAGCGGCTGCAGGTCGGGAGTCAGACGCTCCGGGTGCGGGTCGCGCTGAGCCCCCTGCGGGTAGAGCCGGCGCCGAGCCGCGCGCGCGTGGCGGGCCGGGTGGCGGACGGCGACGGGGCGCCGCTGGCCGGTGTGGGCGTGGAGGTGCTGGAGAGCGGGTGGGGCGTGGTCACCGACGCCGCCGGTCGTTTCGAGCTCGCGCTGCCGCCGGGCTCCTGGCAGCTGCACTTCACGCGCATGGGGCATGTGCCCGTGACCCGCGCGGTGACCACGTCGGCGGCGGGGGGCCCGGGGCCGCTGCTGGTCGTGCTCCCGCCGGACGCCGTCCAGCTGCGGGCGCTGACCGTGGCCGTGCCCCGGGCGCCGGACATGGCGCAGACCGTCACGAGAGAGACCGTGCGACGGGCGCCGGCGCTCGGCGAACCGGACGTGTTCCGGGCGGCGGTGCTGCTCCCCGGCGTGACGCAGCCGAACGACCTCAAGGGCCGGGTCCACCTCGCCGGCGGGGCGAGCGACGAGACGGGGTTCGCCCTGGACGGGCACACGCTCCAGGACCCGTTCCACCTGCTCGGCCTGATGGGGTCCTTCAACGTGGCGGCGCTGGAGAGGGCCAGCGTGCTGCTCCACCACGTCCCCGCGTCGGCCGGCGGGCGGGTCAGCGGGGTGGTGGATCTGACCACGAAGAGCCCCGCCGCGAACGCGTCCACCGAAGCGGTGGTGAGCCTCCTCAGCAGCGGCCTCACCGTCTGGCGTCCCGACGTGCCCGGCGGCCTCGACCTGCTGGCGTCGGGCCGGATCACGTACCTGGACCGGATCGTCGCCCTTGCCCAGTCGGCGGGAGGCCTCGACGGCGTGCCACAATTCGGCTTCCACGACGCCGTGGTGCGGCTGGGTGGAAGCCGGGGACCGTGGCGGGCGGAGGCGCTGGCGTTCCACACCCGCGACCGGTTCCTCGACCCTGAGCTCGAGCGGCGCAACGACGGCACGAGCTACACGCCGCTCCACTGGGGCGAGACCCTGTTCGGCCTGAGCCTCACCCGCCGCTCCACCGACTGGCGGCTCGCCGGCCGGCTCTCGTGGGACCGGGCCCTCACCGGGCTCGATGAGCGGCCCGTCCACCCCACGTTCGTGGACAGCGAGCGTGACTGGTCCGCGGCGAACGTCGAGCTGCGGCGCTTCGCCCGGCGCTGGTCTGCCGGCCTCGGCATCGCGGTGGACCACCGGCGGAACCGGCAGACGTGGGAGGCCCGCGGCTTGATCGACGAGCTCCTCTCGCCGCGCACGCCCGCGTTCTTCCAGGGCGACGAGACGCAGACCACGCCCGCGGTATTCGGTGACGTGGTCCTCGAGCCGGCCTCCGGCTGGTCCCTAGGCACGGGCGGCCGGCTGTGGCACCTGGAGGGCGCGTTGTACCCGGGCCTCGGGATTCGCGCCGCCCGGCCCCTCGGCGAGCGGGTGACGCTCCACGCCTCCGCGGAGCGGCGCTTCCAGTTCGATGCCCAGAGCGAGGAGCCCCTCGAGGGCAGCATCTCGCCGCCGCTGTTCCTCCTCGACGTGCCGCGCAGGATGAACGCCGCCGCCGTGGCCGCGGACTGGGTTCCCTCGAAGGTCTGGTTCGGAGGACGCGGCAATGTCCGCGTGGAGGCGTTCGCCCGTCACTACCCCGACCGTCCCATCCTGCGGGACCGGGAGGCGGGGCAGACGCGCGAGGATCTCGCGGCGTCGTTCCCGAACTTCCGTCGCGTGGAGAGCCGCGCCCTCGGCGCCTCCGTGGCCGGCCGCTTCACCTGGGCGGAGGACTGGGCGCTCCAGGGCAGCTACGCGTACCAGCGGGTCCGGGAGGAGTTCGAGCCCGGAGAATGGTCGCCCACCGCGTGGGACTCGCCCCACAACCTCACGCTCTACGTCAGCGGCCCGGGCGTATGGGGCTTCGAGACCACGGCGGCGCTCCAGCTCCGCAGCGGCGCGGCGGTCACGCCCGTCGAGGGCTACACTTTCGCCCCCACGTACGACGACTTCACCATCATGCCCCGTTTCCTCTACGGCGCCCGCAACAGCCTGCGCCTGCCGGCGTACCGGCGGCTGGATATGGGGATGCGCAAGGCATGGTCGGCCGCCGGGGCCGACTGGACCTTCTTCTTCCAGGTCCTCAATCTCCTCTTCCAGGAGAACCCCATCGGCTACGACTGGGGGCAGTACTTCAGCAAGACCCGCTACATGGAGGACCCGCCCACCGGGCGTGGCGGGCTGCCGATCCTGCCCAGCTTCGGCATCGAGGTGGCGTGGTGACGCCGCGCGCGCTCGTCCTCGCCGCGGCCGCCGGGGCCCTCCTTCTCGGCGCGTGTGCCGGGGATCCCGTACAGGTCCCGGACGACGAAGCCCCGTTCCTGTACATGGTCCTGGGACACCGCACCGTCAGCG
>JAHWKI010000072.1 GCA_019347975.1 Gemmatimonadota bacterium | reverse complement strand
CGCGGGACAGCGCCCGCTTCACGGCGGCCACCGACACCAGGCCGTCGTGGAAGATTCCGGCGGCCAGCGCGGCGTCCGCGCGGCCCTCGAGGAGGGCATCAACGAAGTGACCGGGCCCGCCCGCGCCGCCACTGGCGATCACGGGCACGGTGACGGCCTCGGCCACGCGTCGGGTGAGGTGCACGTCGTAGCCGGACCGGGCGCCGTCCCTGTGGATCGCCGTGAGGAGGATCTCGCCCGCGCCCAGCTCCGCGCACCGGCGGGCCCACTCGACCGCGTCCAGCGCCGTCGGCGTGCGGCCGCCGCGGACATGGACCCGAAAGCCCGAAGGGGCCTCGTCGTCGGGCGCGGCGTCGATGCTGATCACCACGCACTGCGCCCCGAACCGCTCCGCCGCCTCCGTGATCAGTGCCGGCCGGTCCACCGCGGCGGTGTTGATGGCCACCTTGTCGGCGCCAGCGCGGAGCGCCCGGTCCACGTCCTCGACCGTGCGGATCCCGCCGCCGACGGTGAGAGGCACGAAGAGGCGCTCGGCGGTGCAGCGGACGGTCTCGAGCATCGTCGTCCGGTCCTCCACGGACGCGGAGATGTCGAGGAAGACCACCTCATCGGCGCCCTCGGCCTCGTAGCGGGACGCGAGCGCCGCGGGCTCACCCACGTCCCGTAGGTCGCGGAACGCGACGCCCTTGACCACGCGGCCGGCGTCCACGTCCAGGCAGACGATCACGCGCTTCGCCAGCATCAGTCCTCCCACTCCATGCGCACGGAGCCCTTGGTGCTGAAGACCACGCCGTCGTCCCGACGGGCGCGGCGGACGGCGAGCCCCAGCGCCTTGACCGCCGCCTCGACGACGTGGTGCCGGTCCCGCCCGCGGATCACACGGACGTGCAGCGTCCACGCCGCCGCCATGGCGAGGGAGCGGAAGAAGTGCTCGTAGAGGCGGGACGGGAGCCGCCCCTCGAAGTGCGGCCGGCCGCCGGCATCCAGCGCGACCTGGACCAGCGCCTCGTCCATGGGCACCAGCGCGTCGCCATAGCGTGCGCAGGTCGCGGGGGTGTCGCGGGCGAGGAGGTCGCCGAGCGTGAGGGCCACGTCCTCGACCAGGTGGTGGCGCATGTCGCCCTCCGCCTCGATCCGGAGGGGCAGCCCGGCGTAGCGGGCGAGCGTGCCGAGCATGTGATCCAGGAAGCCGTCGCCCGTGGCGATGCCCGGCTCCACACCCTCCCGCAGCTCGATCCGGACCCGCGTTTCGCCCGTCTCCCGTGTCAGCGTGCTCATTCGTTCTCCATCTCCAGTGCCTCGGCCGGGTCGATCCGGCCGGTGTAGAGGGCCATCCCCAGGACCGCGCCCGCGGCGCCCATGTCCCGGAGCATCATGAGGTCGTCCCGTCCGGCGATTCCACCGGCCGCAATGACGGGGTATGGTGAAGCGGCGATGACACGGTCGAAGAGCGCGCCATCGATCCCCTCTTCGCGCCCTTCCCGGGTCACGTCCGTGACGAGCACCGCGGCGAGGGGGAGTCCGCCGATACCGGCGATGAACGCCGTGGCGGGGAGCGCCGCGGACTCCGTCCAGCCGCGGGTGACGACGACGCCATCCCTCACGTCCGCCGCGACCACCAGCCGGCCGGGGCACGCCGTGGCGACGTCCTCCAGCCAGACGCCGTCCTCGACGGCGCGCGTGCCGACGATCGCGCGGTCGACGCCCAGCGCGAGGACCCGGGTAATCGCGTCGCGGTCCCGGATGCCGCCGCCGACCTGGAGCAGGCCGAGGCGCTCCCGCGCGATGGCTTCCACCGCCTCCTCGTTGGCGCCCGTCCCCAGCGCCGCGTCCAGGTCGACCACGTGTAAGCTGCGGAACCCGGCGTCCCGCCAGCGCCGGGCGACCGCGGCGGCGTCCGGGAGCCGCACGCGCTCCGCCGCGGGGTCGCCCCCCACGAGCTGGACCACCGCGCCCCCGCGCAGGTCGAGGGCCGCGAAGACGTTCATCGGACCGTCTCCAGGAAGTTGCGGAGGAGGCGCAGCCCGGCGGGGCCGCTCTTCTCCGGGTGGAACTGCGCACCCGCTACCGTCCCGCGACGAAGGGCCGCGGGGAAGGTGACGCCCTCGTGCTCCACTCCGGCGGCGACGTCCCGCTCGTCCGTCGGCTCGGCGGCGAAGGAGTTGGCGAAGTAGAAGCGGCGGCCGTCGAGGCCGGCGAACAGCGGCTCGGCCCCCCGGGCGCGGACGTCGTTCCACCCCATGTGGGGGACGCGAGCGGCCCGTAGCCGGGTGACGTGGCCGGGGATCAGGCCGAGGCCGCAGCCGGGTCCTTCTTCGCTGGTGTCCAGGAGGAGCTGCATGCCCAGGCAGATGCCGAGCACCGGGAGGCCACCGGCGGCGGCGCGGCGCAGCGCGTCGGCGTGCGGAGCCAGCCGCGTCGCGGCGGCGCCGAACGCGCCCACGCCCGGCAGGACGACGGCGTCCGCACCGTCCACGGCGTCGCCGACGCGGACACGCGCGCCCTGGAGCTCGAGCGCCTTCCGGAGGGAATGCAGGTTTCCCGTGCCGTAGTCGAACAGGAGGACGTTCATCCGGTCACCGCCGGCCGCGCTTCGAGCACCTCGCCGAGCGAGGCGGCGAGCCGCCGCATGTACGGGTCCGGTCCGATGGTCACCCGGATGGCGTCGCCGAAGCCGGGGAGCGCGTCGAAGGCCCGCACCCCGATCCCCCGCGCCGCCAGCCCCGCCTTCACCTCGCCCGCCCAACCCGCCCGGTCGTCCGCGGCGCCGACCAGCAGGAAGTTCGCGGCGCTCTGCAGGACGCGGAGCCCGCGGTCGCGCAGATCGTCCGCCAGCCGCTCCCGGTTCGCGACGGTGCGCTCGACGATGTCGTTCATCCACGACCAGCCCTCCAGGAGGGCGGCGGCGGCCGCGGCCTCGGCGGGGCCGCCCACCTTGTACGGCCCCCGGGACAGCTCGATGGCGCGGACCGCCGCCGGGTCGCCGATGGCGTAACCAACCCGCAGCCCGGCGAGCCCGTATGCCTTGGACAGCGTCCGCAGCACCACGCCCCGGCCGGACGCGATGGCCGATCCGACCATGGACTCGCCCGCGAACTCGCCGTACGCCTCGTCGATCAGCACCAGCCCCCGCGCTTCCGAGAGGACCCGCTCGACCGCGGCGCGGTCGGGGAGCGCGCCGGTCGGGTTGTTCGGCCGGCAGATGTAGACGACGTCCGCGTCGCACAGGACGTCGACCGCTTCCGCCTCCAGCACACCGTCCGCCCCGAGCGGAACGGGCCGCGGCCGCGCGTCGTTCATGCGGGCGAACACGTCGGCCATGGGGAAGGTCGGCGCCGGAAACGCCACCACCGCGCCCGGCTCGCAGAACGCCCGGAGCGCCGAGTCGATCAGGTCGTCGGAGCCGCACCCCGTCGTCACCGTCGAGGGGTCCACGCCCCACGTCCCGGCGACGGCGGCTTTCAGCGTCTCCGCATAGGGGGTCGGGTATTCCGTCGGGCGGGCGCCCGCCCGACGGAGCGCCGCCACCGCCGGGGGGCAGGCGCCCCACAGGTTGGTGTTGGCGCTCAGCTCCAGCTCCAGCGGCGGTCGCGCCGGGTCATAGCGGGTGAGGGAGCGGTACGGCGCCCGCGGGCGGGGCGCGCCCTCCGGCGCAGTGGCGGGCGCGCTCTCTTCCGCCGCGCCGACGCCCGCCGCCTCCTCGCCCCGTTCCGCGGCCCTCCGCGCCGCGGCCGCGTGCCCCGGCAGCCCTTCCGCCTCCGCCAGCGGCGCGGCTACGCGCGCCAGCTCCACCGCGGCGTCGCCGTCGACTTCCTGCCACGTCGTCCAGCGGATGAAGTCGTCGACCCCCAGGCCCGAGTACGAGCGCGCGCGGCCGCCGGTCGGAAGGACGTGGTTGGCGCCCGTGGCGTAATCCCCGAACGCGACCGAGCTGCGGGGCCCGAGGAAGACCGTCCCCGCGGCGCGGACCTGCTCCAGCGCCTCCCTGGGCACCTCCACCAGCAGGAGCAGGTGCTCGGGGGCGTAGCGCTCTGCGAACGCGAGGGCGCCGGCGAGGTCTTCGGCGACGAGCGCGCAGGAGCCGGCCAGGGCCGCCTCGATCACCTCCCGGCGCGGCTCGTCCGGTACGCGCCGCCGCAGCTCTTCCGCGACCGCCACGGCCACGGCGGCGGACGTCGCGACCAGGAACACGGCGGCGTCCGGATCGTGCTCCGCCTGCGCGATCATCTCGCCGGCCGCGACCGCCGGATCGGCCCCGCCGTCGGCGAGGACGAGCAGCTCCGACGGACCGGCGGGCGAGTCGATGCCGACGATGCTCGCCAGCCGCTGCTTCGCGGCCGCCACGTAGGCGTTCCCCGGTCCCACCACACGGTCCACGCGCGGGACGGACGCGGTTCCCAGCGCCAGCGCCGCGATGGCCCCCGCGCCGCCCAGCGCGAACAGCCGGTCCGCGCCCGCGATCGCGCACGCGGCCATGAGCACCGGAGACGGCCGCCCGTCCGGTCCCGGAGGGGAGCAGACGACGACCTGGCCCACCCCCGCGACCTTCGCCGGCACCACGCCCATCAGCAGGCTGCTCGGGTACGCCGCGCGGCCGCCGGGCGCGTACACGCCGACCCGGCGGAGCGGGTCGGGCCGCCGGCCGAGGACCAGCCCCGGCCGCGCTTCCCATACCGTGGCGGTGGGGCGCTGCATCTCGTGAAATCGGCGGATCGTGCCGGCGGCGGCGGTCAGCGCGTCCCGGACCGCCGGGTCGAGGCCGGTCAGCGCGTCGTCCCAGGCGCTCTTCGGCACCTCCAGCGCCTCGAGGTCCGCACCGTCGAAGCGGCGGGCGAGCTCGAGGAGCGCGTCGTCGCCGCGGTCGCGCACGTCCTGGATGATGGTCTCGACCGCGCGCTCCACGGCGGGGTCTCCCGTGCGGCCGCGGATCAGGAGGCGGTCACGCACCTCGTCGTCCAGCTCGGAGAGACGGCGGACCGGGATCATGGCATCAGCCTCTCGATCCGCGTGACCAGGATCCCCTCGGCGCCCAGCTCCTTGAGCGCGGCGATGGTCCTGTAGACCGCCGTGGCGTCGACGACCGCGTGGGCGGCGACGTGCTCGCCGGCGTTCATCACGTCCACGATGGTCGGGCCGTTGAGCCCCGGCAGCACACGCTTGAGCTCGGAAAGCGCGGACCGGGGGACGTTGGCCATCAGGTAGCGCTTGCCATTGGCGCGGAGCACCGACTCCAGCGCGGCCGAGAGCTGGCGCACGGACAGGCCGGCGTCGCCCTCCTCGATCCCGGGCCGACCGATGAGGACCGCCTCGGAGGCGGCGATGGTCGCGAGCTCCCGGAGACCGTTCATCTTCAGCGTCGAGCCGGTGGTGACGAGATCCACGATCACGTCGGCGACGCCCAGGTGCGGCGCGATCTCGGCCGCGCCGCTCACCGGGACCAGCGTGATGCTCCGGCCGCGCTCGGTGAACCACCGCTCCGCGGCCCGCGGGAAGGACGTGGCGATCCGGACGCCGTCGGGGAGGTCCGCAGGGTCCGCCACGCCATCGTCGCGGCCGGCCAGGACGAGGCGGCATCGGCCGAACCCGAGGGGCAGCAGCACCTCCACCGGGCGGCCGGACTCGGCGACCAGGTCGCTCCCCGTGATCCCCAGGTCCGCGGCGCCGTCCGCGACGAACTCGGGGATGTCGCGGGGGCGGACGAACAGCGCGGTGAAGTCCTCACCCAGGTCCGCGCGGAGAGCGCGGTCGCCCACCATCTGCGGCTCGAGCCCGGCCCGCTCCAGCAGGTCGAGAGCGGCCGTGGCGAGGCGGCCCTTGTTGGGCAGCGCGAGGCGCAGACGGGATTCCGCCCCTCTCGCCCGCGCGCCGTTCGGGCGCGGCTCGGAGTCTTGGTGCATCGGTCGTCGGTCCTTCGTCTCGAGGTTCGGTGGCTCGGGCGTCGGCGCGTCGACCGGAGGCGGGGACAACAAAAAAGCCCGCCCCCGGTCAGGGACGGGCCAGGCGGCCTGCGTGTCTGTTCGTTTCGGTTACATCACGAGCTCACACGCCACCACCTCGACCCGTCCGGGGCCGTGATGATGGTGATAGCTGCGGCTGCTCGCGTTGTTCATGGTGCCGGCACGCTAGCGGGAGGACGCCGCCGGGTCAAGGCCGGACGCGCCAAGCGCGCGGGCGAGCCATGCCGCCAGCGTCTGCTCCGCCCAGAACCGCGGCCGCAGCACGCTTCCCTCGATGAAGCCGACGTGGCCGCCCTTCTCCGTCACCACGCCGGTGATCCACGGGTTGGACGCCAGCGCCGCCACCGGGATCCGGTCGGATGGCAGGAACGGGTCGTCGGCCGAGTGGAGGACGAGCGTAGGCGTCCGGATGTGCTCGATGAAGTCGGCCGAGCTGGAGCGGGCGTAGTAGGTCTCCGCGCTCTCGAACCCGTGGACCGGCGCCGTGATGGCGTCGTCGAACTCGCGGAGGTTCCGGGCCCGGAGCACGGCGTCCACGTCGCAGGCGTCGCGGAGCAGGTCCGTCTTCAGCCGGATCTTCCGCTGCAGGCTGCGCATGAAGTAGGTGGTGTAGACGCGGCCCATGATGCCGGAGCTGATCCGGTCCGATCCGGCCGCCAGGTCGAAGGGGACGCTGACGGCGACGGCGGCGCCCACCCTCTGCCGGGCGGCCTCCCCTCGCTCACCGAGGAGCTTCAGCGTGACGTTCCCGCCCAGGGAGTAACCGACGAGGCCGGCCGGGCGGCCGTATCGCTCGGCGACCAGGTCCAGGACCAGCCCGACGTCGTCCGTTTCGCCCGAGTGGTAGGACCGGACCGTTCGGTTCGGCTCACCGCTGCACCCGCGGAAGTTCAGCCCGATAGGGCTCAGGCCGGCATCCAGCAGGTGGCGAAAGGTGGTGAGCATGTAGCGCCGCGTCGTCGCCCCCTCCAGCCCGTGGAGCACCACCACCGGCGGTGCGTCCCCGCCGGCGCCGAGCGCGAAGTCCAGATCGAGGAAGTCGCCGTCCGGGGTCTCGATCCGCTCCCTCCGCGCCCGGATGTGCGGCCTGGGCCGGAGCAGCTTGCCGAGGATCGTCTGCACGTGCGGATTGCCGACGCCCCGCGCGGGGCGGAACGGCCGGATCCGGCTTCGGTCGGGAACGGACGGGGAGATGGTGCTCATCGGCTCGCCTGGCCTTGAATCTTTCGCGTCTCTACCTGGGGACTCGATGTTCGAAGCGCCTTCGGCGCCCCGCGTTCGCGGGATTCGGCCGCTTCGGGCCTTCGGCCCTCGCTTTCGAGGCGGTGGGCGCTCCGGGCTTCGTCGTGCACGGAGACGCCAGCGACCCGGCCCGGGCCCCGGACACTTTATCGAATCGGCGCTGCGGATCTCCTCCACGAGCGGCCGGCGCGCGTCATCTGATCAGGACGTCGCCCGAGTGGGACGGTCCGCCCGAAGGATAGGTTGCCCGCAGGAGCGGGGGAAGCCCGCCCGCGGGCCGGATCGGGGGAGGAAATCGCACCTCCGGTAGCCTCGGGGGTAGCAGCACCGTTCCCGCGGCCCGATCGCCGAACCGCACCGATGAGACACGATCTCCGTTGAAAGACCGCATCACGATCCGCAACGCGCGGCAGCACAACCTGAAGGGTTTGGATCTCGAGATCCCTCACCGCAAGCTCGTGGTGGTGACCGGTCCCAGCGGGTCCGGGAAGAGCTCCCTCGCCTTCGACACGATCTACGCGGAGGGGCAGCGACGCTACGTGGAGTCCCTGTCCACGTACGCCAAGCAGTTCCTCGAGCGCATGGAGAAGCCCGCGGTCGATTCCGTGGAGGGGATCGCGCCGGCCGTGGCCATCGAGCAGAAGAACCCCACCAAGACCAGCCGCTCGACGGTGGGGACGGCGACGGAGGTCCACGACTACCTCCGTCTGCTCTGGGCCCGGGCCGGGCGGACCCATTGCCCGGAATGCGGCGACGAGGTGCGGCCGGACACCGTCCAGAGCGCCACGGATGCGGTGCTCGGGCTCGCCGAGGGGACGCGGATCATCGTCGGATTCCCGCTCCCGCTCAGCGCCCGCGCCAGCCACCGGATCGTCGTGGAGAACCTGCGGGAGATGGGCTTCGTCCGCGTCGTCGCCGGCGAGGAGACCGTCACGCTGGACGAGCCCGGCGCCGAGGACCCGGAGACCCTCGGCCACGACCTGTCGAAGGAGTCCCGGGTGCTGGTGGTCGTCGACCGGCTGAAGGTGGACCCGGAGGGCCGCGAGCGCCTGGCCGACTCCATGGGGACGGCCTTCGCCGAGGGGGAAGGGGAGGCCGTGGTCGTCGCATACGACGGCGACGCGCCTCGCCAGCTCCGCTTCTCGGAGCGCTTCCGGTGCGAGCGCCACCCGGAGATCCAGTTCCTCGAGCCGGCGCCCCGGCTGTTCAGCTTCAACAACCCGTACGGCTCGTGCCAGACGTGCACCGGGTTCGGCGCCGTGCTGGAGTACGACGAGGCCCTCATCGTCCCGTCCCCGTCCCGCACCATCCGCGAGGGCGCCATCGACCCGTGGGAGGTCAAGCGCTACCGGAAGAAGTACCGGACGCGCCTGTTCGAGTTCGCGAAGCAGCGGGCCGTGGATCTGGACACGCCGTGGAAGGACCTGCCCGACCGGTTCCGCCGCCACGTCATCGCGGGCGTGAGACGGAAGGGGGAGGGGCGCAGCTTCCAGGGTGTGGTGCCCTTCCTCCGCTCCAGGGAGCGGAAGCGCTACAAGGCCTACATCCGCGTGTTCCTCCGCAAGTACCAGCTCGCGAAGACCTGCGCGGACTGCGGCGGCGCCCGGCTCCGCCCCGAGACCCGGTGGATCCACGTGGGCGGTCGCCACATCGGCGAGCTGTCCGCCATGACCATTGGGGACGCGCGGCGGTGGTTCGCCGACCTCCTCGGCGGAGGCGGTGAGCACGCGCTGCGGCCGTCGGAGGCATCGCTCGCCGGGCCGATCCTGCGGGAGATCGAGGCGCGGCTCTCCTTCCTGGACGACGTCGGGCTCGGCTACCTCTCCCTAGACCGCCAGGTCCGCACCCTCAGCGGCGGGGAGGCCCAGCGCATCTCCCTGGCCAACTCCCTGGGCTCCTCCCTCGTCGACACCCTGTACGTCCTCGATGAGCCCACCATCGGGCTCCACCCGCGGGACAACGACCGTCTCATCGCGCTCCTCGAGAAGCTCCGCGATGCCGGCAACTCCGTCCTGGTCGTCGAGCACGACCCGGAGGTGATCCGCCGCGCCGACCACGTCATCGAGCTGGGGCCGGGGAGCGGCGAAAAGGGCGGGGAGGTGGTGTTCGAGGGAACGGTCGAGGAGCTGGTGGGGAGCTCGCGTTCGAGTTCGACTTCGACTTCGACTTCGAACCCGACCTCGACGGCGCTCTACCTCTCGGGTGCCCTCCAGACGCCGCGCTCCCGGGAGCGTCCCGTGGACGGAGCGCGCCTCGATCTGAGGGGGGCGCGGCTGCACAATCTGGACGCGGTGGACGTGTCCATCCCGCTCCACACGCTGACGGTGGTGACGGGAGTGAGCGGGAGCGGGAAGTCGACGCTGGTGCACAGCGTGCTGTACCGCGCGCTCCAGCGGGAGCTCGAGGGGGCGCACTCGGCGAAGGAGCACCTGGGGGAGGCGGTGGGGACGTACGCGTCGCTGGAGGGGGTGGGGTTCCTCGACTCGGTGGTGCTGGTGGACCAGTCCCCGATCGGCCGCACGCCGAGGTCGAACCCGGCGACCTACACGAAGGCCTTCGACGAGATCCGGCGGGTTTTCGCGGAGCAGCCGCTGTCGCGGGAGCGGAAGTACAGGCCGGGTCGCTTCAGCTTCAACACGAAGGGCGGCCGCTGCGAGGCGTGCAAGGGAGACGGCGTGGTACAGGTGGAGATGGTCTTCATGGCGGACGTGTACGTGCCGTGCGACCAGTGCGGCGGCTCGCGGTACTCGCCCGACACGCTGGAGGTGAAGGTGAAAGGGCTGTCGATCCGGGACGTCCTGGATCTGACGATCGACGAGGCCATGAAGTTCTTCATCCGAGAGGACCGGCTCGGGAAGATGCTGTGGCAGCTTCAGCAGGTGGGCCTCGGTTACCTGCGCCTTGGGCAGGCGGCGCCGACGCTGAGCGGCGGCGAGGCGCAGCGGATGAAGATCGCGCGGGAGCTGTCGGGAGCGGGGAAGAAGCGCGGCAAGCGGCTGTACATCCTGGACGAGCCGACGACGGGGCTGTCGGGACCGGAGGTGCACAAGCTCCTCGAGGTGCTCCAGAAGCTGGTGGACGCCGGCCACACGGTGCTCGTGATCGAGCACAACCTGGACGTGATCGGGGCGGCGGACTGGGTCATCGACATGGGCCCGGAGGCGGGAGCCGGTGGCGGTCGGGTGGTCGCGGCCGGGCGGCCCGCGGACGTGGCGACCGTGGCCGCGTCGCATACCGGCACCTACCTGCAGCCGCTGCTCCGCCCGGTACCCGGGCGCCGCTAGAAGTCCGGTGGGGGTTTAGCGTCCGTGGCTGGGCCCGCGACGGCGGCGGAGTCGGCGGTGGAGGCTTCGTCGAGGATCCGCAGGACCTCCTCGTACGCGCCGAGCAGCTCCCCTTCGGATCGACTCAGCTCGCCGAGGTACACCGTGACTTCCTTGATGGCGCCCGTCATGTCGTCACCGGTGACGTAGCCGCCGCGCGCGAGGGGGGGCATGCCCGTGCGGCTGAACTCCTCGAGCCGGGCCTGCAGCGAGTAAGTGAGGGAGAGGGCGTTCACCACGTCGAAGTCGATGTGCGGGAGGGCGCCGGTTGTTAGGGCGGTCTCCCAGACGGTGGAGGTGAGGAAGGCGGGACGGAGGGCTTCGAGGCCGATCGTCGCCTGGAACTCGTCCGACGAGGCCAGCGCCCCGCTGGCGCTCATGCGGCCGATCACATCCCTCAGCCCGCGGCGATAGGGCCCCACGTCCTCCAGGCGAGCCCGGTTCTGGCGGATCTCGCGCTGGAACGCGGCCAGCGCCTGGGTCGCCAGCTCCTCGTCCTCACGGTTCCGCTCGTATTCCCCTACGGCGAGGGCCAGAAGGATCGAGAGCACGATGAGGGTGGACTCGACGAGGATCCGCGGGAGCCAGTCGCCGGAGAAGGTCCGGGCGATCTTCTTGCCGACCGGGGCGTCGGAGGTCCAGGTGGGCTCGCCCTCGTCGGTCCGCATCCCTACTGCAGCGGGTAGCCGGCCTGTCCGGGCAGGCGGCCGTTGATGCGGACCACCTTCGCGCCGGGCATCACATCTCCGGCGGGAACGAAGGTGATGGCGCCGGGGATCACGGTCACGAGCTCACCTGCCATCTCGCTGCTGTAGACGATCTTCGGCCCGGCCGGAACCTCGGCCCGGAACATCTTGCCGACCCAGTATTTGCGGAACTCGTCCTCGCTCATCCGATAGATCACGTTGAGCACGACGTCACGCTCGTACGCCGCCGGTGCCCGCACGAGCAGCGTGATGCGGGAGCGGTCTCCCCAGAACTGCTGGTCCGCCATGAAGATCCGCCTGAGCTGGTCGAGTGTGAGGTCATCGACGGCGGTGGCCGGGTGAACGACGATGGCCACCCCTTCTCCGGCGGCGGACTGGGCCGCCGCGGCCGTGGCGGGGCCGACCGCCAGCAGGAGAAGCAGACAGGCAAGCGGCAGGCGCGGGGCGATGGAAAGACGGCGATGCATGGCTGAATCTAGTCGAAGAGGTTCGGTACGACGAAGGAGGCGTTCAGGACCACGCTGGTGCGGCGCTCGTCCGCCGCGAACTCCTCGAAGCGGGCCTCTCCCTTGAGCGCCGCGAAATCGGCGAAGTCCCAGCGCGCCCCGGCGATCACCCCTTCGTAGCCGAGGCCGAGGCCCGTAAAGAGCGGGTCGCCCGCGCCGATCCCGACGGATTCGTAGCGGACGTACGGCTGCAGCGAGGGGTGCGCCGGCAGCTTGTACCCGAGCTGGACGTACAGCGCATCGCTGGTGGTGGCTTCCGTCCCGGCCAGCTCCGGCTCGTGGCGGAAGTGGAGGTACTCGAAGATCACGCCGGGATTCGGGAGCCACGCCAGATGGGCGCCGAGGATCCGCTCGTCCACCGGGGCGGCGGCGGGGTCGGCTCGCACCTCGTCGAGGTACCCGTGGAGCCCGAGCTCCAGCCCCGGCATCGCAGCGGGGCGGAACCGCACCCCGCCCACGAACGCCGGCGCCCCGCCGATCTCGCCCGCATCTCCCGCCCCCACGAGGTTCGGCTCCCGCCCGTTGCCGACGCCAGCCTCGTAGACCATCGTCGATCCCCCCATCGGGATGTTCCCGGTGGCGAGGACACCGAGGAAATGCACGGGAATGAGCGGCGTGCCGAACCGGACCATGGCCGGCCGGGCGATGGACGTCTGCAACCACAGGCCGTGATGGAACTGGGTGTTCCACCAGGAGATCGGGGTGTGGAACCGTCCGGCGGAGAGTCGTAGGGCGTCCGAGACGTCGTACGCCAGGATGAGCCGCTCGAGGGTGGCGATCGGCCCCGTGGCCCGGGACGTGACCGTGGCCTCGACGGCGACGGTGAGCCGCGGTGCGAGGACGGCGTTCAGGTGACCGACGACCTGGCCGAGGGAGAACCCCTCGCTCACGTCGCGTTCGGTCCAGAGATACGACGCGTCGCTGAACAGCATGAGCCGGACGGGTGCGTCCAGCTCGGTCTGACCCGCAGCGGGCGCGATTGCCACCGCGAGCAGAGCCGCGGCAGCGAGCATTCGGTTCACAGGCATCCGGGGATCGGCAGAGGCGAGTGGGTCGAAGCTACCAGTCCCGATACCGCATCGACAAGACTGTTCTCGGCGAGAGGGGTGGGCAACGGGTCTAAAGCCGTTCACCCCCCGGCCCCGGCCGCGTTGAGTTGCGCGCCGCCGCGCCTTACTTTCGGTTACCCACCGCAAGCCAAGCACGGATTCCGGAGGACCTACGAATGAGACCACGCTACCTCGGAGCGGCAGCGGTCGCCGCTGCGATGATGGCTGCCCCGGCCCCCGCGCAGACGGCTGAGCCGATCCGCTACGAGACGTTCACCCTCGAGAACGGGCTCCGGTTCATCGTCCACGAGGACCACTCGGTTCCCGTGGTGCACGTGGAGGTCTGGTACGACGTGGGGTCCGCCCACGAGCCCCCCGGCCGAAGCGGGTTCGCGCACCTCTTCGAGCACATGATGTTCATCGAGACGGAGAACCTCGGGAAGGGCGAGTTCGACGGGCTCATCACCGGGGCCGGCGGGAGCCTGAACGGGACCACGGACAAGGACCGGACCGCGTACTTCGAGACGGTCCCGTCGAACCAGCTGAACGTCGCGCTGTGGCTGGAGGCGGACCGCATGAAGAACCTCGTCGTCAACGAGGAGAACTTCCAGCGGGAGCGGGAGGTGGTGAAGGAGGAGCGCCGGCTGCGCGTCGACAACCAGCCGTACGGGAAGGCGCTGTGGGAGGTGATGGACACGCTGGCCGTCGATTATGGCCCGTACGAGCATTCGGTCATCGGCTCGATGGCGGACCTGGACGCCGCCACCGGGGACGACGCCCGGGAGTTCTACGAGCGGTTCTACGTCCCCAACAACGCCGCCGTGGTGGTGGCGGGGGACGCCACGGTGGGGCAGGTCCGGGCGCTGGCGGAGCGGTACTTCGGCTCGCTGGAGCGCGGGCCGGACGTGGCGCCGCTGCCGCCCGTGACCACCGTGCCCCGGATGGATGGCCCCCGGGAGGTCACCGTGACGGACGAGCTGGCCACCCTCCCGCTGCTGGCGGAAGCCTACACGGTCCCCCCGCACGACCATCCCGACGCCCGCGCCCTGGCCCTCCTCGGCAACATCCTCATGGGCGGCGAGTCGAGCCGGCTCTACCAGCGGCTCGTGATGCAGGAGAAGGCCGCGTTCCAGCTGGGGGGTGGGGCCTCCAGCGGGCTGGGCCCGGGCACGCTGCAGATCTTCGCGCTGCCGAACCAGGGCGTCGACGTGTCGCGCCTCCAGTCGCTGCTCGAGGAGGAGCTCGCTCGTGTCCTCCGCGAGGGGGTCACGGCGCGGGAGCTGGAGAAGGTGAAGAACCAGCACCGCGCCCGGATGATCATGGGGCGGCAGACGGTCTCGTCGAAGGCCAGCCAGCTCCACCACTACCGCGTCATGCACGGCGACATCGACGCCATCAACGAGGACCTGGACGCGTTCATGGCGGTGACCGCCGTGGACATCCTCCGCGTGGCGCGCAAGTACATCACGCCCGGCAACAGGACCACGATGGTCGTGAAGCCGGCCGAGAGCTCGACCTGAGGAGCGAAACCATGTTGCGTAGCGGGATCATCGCCCCCGTGGTGGGGCTCGCCATCGTCCTGGCCGCGTGCGGCGGGACCGAACCTGCCCCCGTAGCCCCGGCGCCCCGGACCGACGCGCCGGCCGGGCCGCCGGCGCCCCTCCCCGTATCCGACGTGGATTTCCCGGAGTACATCGAACGGACGCTCCGCAACGGCGCCCGGCTGGTGGTGGTGGAGAATCACGAGCAGCCGGTGGTCAGCGTCCAGCTCCTCCTGCCGGGCGCCGGGAGCGCCTCCGAGCCGGCGGAGCTCACCGGCGTCGCCAGCGTGACGGCAGCGCTGCTGGACAAGGGGACCGAGGGAATGACCGGCGCGGAGATCGCCGAGGCCGCCGACTTCATCGGCGCCCGGCTGGGTGCCGGCGCGTCCAGCGAATGGAGCTCCGTGAGCCTCACCGTGATCACGGACTTCCTGGAGCGTGGTCTGGACATCATGAGCGACGTGGTGCTCAACCCCACGTTCCCGGAGGACGAGCTCGAGACCGAGAAGACGCGGCGGATCTCGCAGCTCCGCCTGAGCCGCTCCCAGGCCGGGAGCCTCGCGGCGGAGACGTTCACGAAGGAGGTGTACGGCAGCCACCCCTATGGCCGCGTGGAGACGGCGACCACCATCGGCGCCCTCGACGCCGATGACCTGGAGCGCTTCCATCAGGCGCGCTACCGCCCCGGCAATGCCCTGTTCGTCGTGGCGGGCGACGTGGATCCCGCCGACATCGCGCGGAAGCTCGAGCTGGCGTTCGCCGGCTGGGAGGGCACCGCGCCGCCGTCCGGCGAGCGGCCCGAGCCGCCGGCTCGGGGCGGGCGGAGCATGGTCTTCGTCCACAAGCCGGGCTCGGTTCAGGCGGTGATCCGGATGGGACACCTGTTCCCCAGCGCCACGGAGGCCGACTGGGTGACGCTCGACGTCGCCAACCAGGTC
>JAHWKI010000071.1 GCA_019347975.1 Gemmatimonadota bacterium | reverse complement strand
ATGACCATCGAGTGGTTCGGGTTGCCGGACGAGCTGAAGCGCCACAGCGATCAGCTGGACTACCGCCTGAAGGGGATGACGAACGACGAGCTGCGGCAGACGTGGATGGCGTCGACGGTGCCGCTCTGCGAGTCCATCGGTATCGACGTCCCGGCGCACTACGACGAGCAGAAGGGCGCGTTCGAGCTGGACTATCCATTCCCCTGCCAGTACGACGCGGGGGCGAAGCACTGGGACTTCGCCGCCGGCGAGATCTCATGGGACGATGTCTTTGCCCGGTGGAAGGGCCGCGGCCCGATGAACGAGCGGTACGTGGAGGCGGTGCGGAAGAGCCACATGAACGTGAACCGTCTGATGGCCGCATGACCTCGGCGCTCAACGCCGCGGTCGGGGCACCGCTCCTGGACCACGTGGTGGTGCGGCACGGCATGGAGTCGTACTGGCGGGCGCTGAAGGACGTGCTGGACCCGGAGCTGCCCATCAGCGTCGTGGACATGGGTCTGATCTACGATATCGACCAGGCCGGAGAAGCCGGGCTCCGCGTCACCATGACGTTCACGGCCACGGCGTGCCCGTGCATGAGCCTGATGGAGATGGACATCCGGGACCGGCTGCTCCGCGAGCCGGGGATCGAGACCGTCGACATCGAGGTGGTCTGGAGCCCCGCGTGGAACCGGGGGATGTTGACCGACGAGGGGAAGGTCACGCTCCGGAAGTACGGCGTGGCGGCGTAACCAGAGGAGCAGGGGCCGAGATGATCTTCGAGGTGTTCGCACGAAAGAGCCGGGGCGAGCCGCTCCGCCACATCGGGAATCTGAACGCGCCGGACCCGGAGCTGGCGCGGGTGTACGCGTTCAACACCTACGACGAGGAACGGTGGTTTGACATGTGGGTGGTGGCCCGGGAGCACCTCCAGGAGGTGTTCACGGTGGACCGTGGCGAGCCGGTCGCGGCGGAATGACCACGAACGCGAAGAGCGCGGAGACCGCGAAAGGCGCGAAAGGCGCGCAGAGCGCGAAGGACGGGGTGGCGGCGGAGGTCCGGGACCTGATCCTGGCGCTGGCGGACAGCAAGCGGCTCCTGGGGTATCGATACGCGGAATGGATGCTGGGCGCGCCCGAGCTGGAGACGGGGATCGCGCTCTCCTCGATGGCGCAGGACGAGTGGGGCCACGCCCGTCTGCTCTACGCCCTGCTGAAGGACGTGGAAGACGTGGACGCGCTGGAGCACGGTCGGAAGCCCATGGAATACCGGAACGTGGCGGTGCTGGACGAGCCTACCGGGTCGTGGGCGGACACCGTGGCGCTGATGGCCCTGGTGGACGTGGCGCTCTCGGTGCAATTCGATGCGCTGCGGTCTTCGAGCTACGAGCCGCTCCGGCAGCGGGTGGAGAAGCTGCTGGAGGAGGAGCGGTTCCACGCGGCCCACGGAGCGGCCTGGTTCCGACGCCTGGCCACGGGGACGGACGCATCGCGGGCTGCGATGCGGCAGGCGGCGGAGCGGGTCATGGAGCCGGTCCTCCAGTGGTTCGGCAGAGACGAGGGAGTGGGCGGCGCGCTGGCGGAGGACGGAGTGGTGAACGGCGCGCCCTCATCGCTGCGGAAGCGGTTCCTGGAGCGGGTATCGCCGCTCCTCGAGGCGGTGGGGCTGAGGGACGCCTATGGTGACGAGTCGCCCGACTTCGCTGGCTTCGACGAGGGGCGGCGGCGGACCGGCGGCGGGGGCCCGGACGCCTCGACCATCGAGCGGATCCGCGGCGATCGGAACCGCGCCTTCCTGATGGACTGATGGACGCCCGCGAGTTCGGCCTGCCCGAGAGCGTCGCCTGCCCCTTCTGCGAGGGAGTGGAGACCGAGCTGCACGCGCCGTTCGGCTCGGCGCTCTCGGTGGCCACCTACTGGTGCCGGGCCTGCCGGACGGCGTTCGAGTGGGTGAAGTGGGATGAGCCCGGGCAAAAGGAGGCCGGCTCCGGAGCTGGGCCCGGAGCCGGCTGAAGGGTCCGCCGCCCGCCCGGCGTCAGTCCGCCAGCTCGATGTCCTCGAGGAAGTCCCGGAGCGGCCCGCTGGTCACGGTGGCCGCCTCGGCGAGGTCCAGGGTGATGGCCGGCCTGCGCATCCCGTTGATGATGACGTGCCGCGCCGCGACCTCCACGACCTTTTCCCCCGACCGATCCGCCGCGGCCTCGTAGTACTCGGTGTAGCGCGCGCTGACGCGCTGCTCGAAGAGCGGGAGCTGCACGCGCGAGAACGTCCGCGCCTCCAGGTCCTCGTAGATCGCCCGGTGCATCGAGTCCAGGACCTTCTTCACGCACTCCGCGTCCTGACAGGCCTGCTGACAGGCGCGCGTGTGGAGCCACATGAAGAAGATCAGCGCCTCTTCGGGCTCCACCGTGGGAAGCGTCAGGACAGCGGTGCCGCCATCCTCCTCGGCCTCGGTGCTATCGAGACCGCGCCGTTCGATGAAATCGGAGAAGCTCTCCCAGACCAGCTGGGCCAGGTTGTCACCGAGCTCTGCGGCCGACATCCGCATTCCCGCCTCCGCTTTGATCTTTAGAGGAACCGCTAATACGGGCGACGCCGGGCAGTGGTGTCAAGGCTGACGCGTGGGATGCGTATTTTCGGGGAGAGGAACGGGTGTTCGCCTTTCAGCCACCGCCGAACAGGCTCCGAAGCCGCCGTTTCAGCGCCTCCTCGGCGTTCGCGCGGAGGCTGTCGGACGGGAGCCGGAGCGAGTCCGGGAGCAGGTCGAAGAGCGAGTCGCCGATGACTTTGCGGAGGGAGTCCGCGGGGAGACCGCGGAGCGAGTCGGGGATCTCCAGGCGGTCGAGGGCCGCGTCGGCGGCGTGGGCGGCGACCTCGCGGGCCTCGCGCTCGGCGGTCTCGCGCGCCCGAGCGACCACGTTACCGCGCGCTGCCGAGAGATCCAGCGTCACGTCCGGGCTGTCGGCGGTGCCGGTGATCCGGAGCCCGACGGGCACCCGGCCGTCGTTCCCCGCGGTCGCCACCAGCTGCTCCCCGACCGCCCCCGCCCGGGCGGCGAGCTGCCGGGAGAGGAAAACGGTCGCGCCGAGATCCAGGCGTCCGGAGAAGTCGAAGGAGCCGGCCGCGCGGGCGCTCACCTCGGGCCCGTCGAGAGCGGTCTCCTCGAGAGTGACGAGCGGCCCGGTGACACGGAAGGCCCCGGCCCAGTCTCTGAAGCGGACGGTGTCGAGGGCGGTGAGGCCGAGGCGCAGCCCGGCGGCCTGGAGCACGCGCCAGTTCGCGAGGCGCCCGTCGGAGATCGCGATGCTGCCATCGGAGGCGACGGTCGCCCGGTCCGGGAGGGCGACCCGGTCGAGGTCCATGATGACGGAGCCCGCCATGGCCAGCTCTCCGGACAGGTGGTCGCGGAAAGGGGTCAGGCGGTCGAAGAACGGAGCGGCACCCACATCGGCCAGGGCGTACGTAGCGGTGAGCCGGGCCCGTTCGAGTGCCCCGGCGGAGTCGCGGCCCGTGGGCACCAGCGCGCCGCTGGCGCGCACCGTGCCGCCCATGAGCCGGAACGTCGCGGCGAGGAGCTCGAGGCTGTCGGGTCGGACGCGGACGGTCGCATCGACGGCTTCGTACGCCATGGCGTTGCGAATGACGCGTGCGGCGCGGAACCGGGCCTCGGCATTGACGGCCGGCAGGTCCGGGAGCGCCATGCCGGCCGAACGCGCGGCCTCATCGGCGGACCGCCCATCCTCGAGCGGGCGGTCACGGAGCCGGGCGAACAGGAGCGCGGGGTATTCGCCTTCCGGCGGACCGAGGAGGCGGTCCAGGTCGAGCGTGTCGGCGGTGATCTCGGCGGCGATGCGCGGCGGCGCGGCCGTGGAGTCCGTCACCGCCTCGATCCAGCCGTCCACCTGCGCGCGCAGGCCGATGTCGGCCACGTCGCCGATGCGCGCGCGGAATGGGTCGAGCCGCAGGCGCTGGCCCTCGAACGTCAGCGTTCCCGACGTGACGGCCACGCCGGGGGATCGGCCGTGGAGCCGGATCCCCGACAGCTCGGCAGTGCCGACGAGCCGGGCGGCGGAGAGATCGCGGCTGGGGATGAGGGCGCGCATCTCCGCGCGGATGAATCCGGAGAGGTCCAGCGTGTCCGGGAGCACGCCGAGGGGGCGGAGCCGCGCGAGGTCCGCCCGTCCGTTGAACGCCACCACCGCGATGGGCGCGGCCGGCTCGCGGACGGCTACGGCGAGGCTGAACCGCTCGCCGAGGAGCCCGCCCCCCGCCCGCAGCACGGCCGAGTCGGCGGAAAACACGGCCTCGCCCCGGACGTGCTCCGCGAACGAAACGTCGCCGGCGCGGAGCCCCGCGTCGGCCAGCTTCAGGACGCCGTCGAAGCGCGGGAGCGCGGTGGCCGTCAGGGGGCCGTTCACGTCGATCGCGACGGTGGCAGTACCGAGCGGCTCGAGGCGCCTCCCGTCCGGGAGCGCGAGCCGGGCGCGGAGGGAGTCCGGGGCGAGCCGGATCAGCCGCGTCGCGTCGAATCCCTCGGCCCTCAGCCCCAGAACGGCCGATCGGCCGGTAGCGGAGGAGGCGGAGTCGACGCGGCCGGAGCCCGTCAGGGCGATGTCGGCGGCGATAACGCCGAGCGTCCTGAGCTCCACCCGGTCGGCGGCCCGGTCGAGGGTGGCATCATGCGTCACGCGGACGGCCAGGTCGCGAACGGGGATCACCACCCTCGGCAGGCTCGCGTCGATGTCCTCGAACTCGACCCAGCCGACGAGATCCACGCTGCCGAGGCGGCCGCCGCGGATGTCTCCCGCGAGCCGGAGGTGCTGGTCCCAGCCGTCCAGCCGGACCTCGGACCCGTCGCGCCGGTCCCGCAGCGTGATCCGGCCGCCGGACACCGTCAGGCGTTCGATGGCGAAAGAAACATCGCGAGCCGGCGGAGGGGCGGCAGCGGCGCTGTCTCCCGCGAGGATGGGGATGTTCGTGCGACCTGCGGTGTCGATCTCGACCAGGAGCCGTGGATGCTCCAGCGCCAGGCTGCCGATGATCACCTGGCCGCGGAGGAGGGGGAGGAGCCGGGCGCGGACCTCGACCGCATCGGCCGCGGCGAGCGCATCCTCTTCCCCGGACCCGCCGACGACCAGGTCCGACAGCCGCACGCCCGGCAAGGGAAGGAAGTGGAGCCGCACGTCCCCGAGGGTGACCCGCTGGCCCAGGAGCGCCTCGGCACGCGCGGCGATGGCGGCGGCCACGCGCTCTCCGGGGATGAGCAGCGCAGCGGCCGCGACGGCGCCAACGACGAGCAGGGCCGCGGCCAGGCCGATCACGGCAATGCGGCGGGCGCGGCTCATCGCGTATATCTCGCTAGTTCGGGTGGATCAGGCGTTCAGGAGGCGGGTCCGGCTTCCCAGCCTATGGCGACGCGCTGGTCGTCCTGCATGGCCTCGGACTCCGGGATCACGACGTCGAACTCGCGGTACGCGTCGACGCGCGCCTTCTTCTGGAACCCGCCGGTGACGGAAAGCCCCTTGACCGTCACGGTCCGGCCCTCTCCCCGCGGGCCCGTGAGCCGCAGCGACTCGCCCGGCTGGAGCATCGAGGGAGAGAAGTCGCCATCCAGGAGCTTGAGACGGAGCATCCATCCCCGATTCGGGATGAAGTAGGAATCGGAAACCCGGAAACGATAATCGGTCATGCGGCGCCCCGTGCGGTCAGCGGTCGTGTTCTGCGGTAGAGGATAGCGTGCGTTGGAGGCGAGGTCTAGCTTCGGGGCCATGAGCGAGCTGGAGCTTACGCCGGAGCGGATGCGGGAGATGGGCTACCAGGCCGTGGACCGGCTGGTGGAGCGGATCGCGGGGCTCGAGGACCTGCCGGCGTGGCAGGGCACGACGCGGGAGGCGATGCGTCGTCGCCTGGCGGGCGCAGACCCCGAGAGGCCCACCGCTTTCGGCGCGCTGCTCGACGAGCTGTTCGACAGCGTTCTGCCGTACGGCACCAGCACCGACCATCCGCGGTTCCTGGCGTTCATTCCGAGTTGCCCCACGTGGCCGGGCATCCTCGGGGACCTGATCGCCGCAGGGAGCGGAATCTACCCGGGGACGTGGATCGGCTCGTCCGGCTACGCCGCCCTCGAGCTGGAGGTGCTGGGCTGGTTCAAGGAGTGGCTCGGCTATCCCGAGGACTCCGCCGGACTGCTGATGAGCGGCGGCTCCATGGCGACGCTCGCCGCGCTGGTCACCGCCCGCGCGACCCGGCTGGGCGCCGAGCCCTGGAGCGGAGTGATCTACGCGTCTTCGGAGGCGCACTCCTCGGTCGTACGGGCTGCGCGGATCCTGGGATTCCCCGACGACCGGATCCGCATCCTGGAAGCCGACCGGGGCTTCCGCCTTTCCCCTTCGGCCCTCGCCGAGGCGGTGGCGGCCGACCGGGAGCGGGGGCTGCGGCCGTTCTTCGCCGCCGCGGCCGCCGGCTCGACCAGCACGGGCGCCGTAGACCCGCTCGATGAGCTGGCCGACGTCTGCGAGCGGGAGGGGGTGTGGCTCCACGTCGACGCCGCCTACGGCGGGTTCGCCGTCCTGACGGAGCCCGGCCGGGCTCTCCTGCGGGGGCTGGACCGCGCTGATTCCATCACGCTGGATCCCCACAAGTGGCTGTTCCAGCCGTTCGAGGCCGGGTGCCTGATGGTGCGAAGGGGGCGGGAGCTCGTGTCCGCGTTCCGGGTCAGCGGGACGTACCTTCAGGACACGGAGCTCTCGGATGCGGGTGCTCCCGATGACGCCGAGGTCAACTTCGGCGACCGCGGCCCTCAGCTCACCCGCTCCGCGCGGGCGCTGAAGATCTGGCTCTCCATCCGGCATTTCGGGCTGGGACGGTTCCGCGCCGAGATCGAGAAGGGGCTGGCGCTGGCGGAGCGGGCGGCGGAGCGGATCGAGGCGTCGGAGGCGCTGGAGCTGGTGACCGGTCCGCTGCTGGGAGTGGTCTGCTTCCGGAGCGGCGGCGGTGAGGCCGAGGACGCGGCCCGGGTACGTCGTCTGCTGGACAGCGGGATCGGCATGGTGTCCTCGACGCGCGTGGGTGGGGAGTACGTCATGCGGCTCTGCATCATGAACCACCGGACCCGCTGGGAGGACGTGGAGCGGGTGATCGAAGAGCTGGAGCGGCCGGCGGGGCCGGGAACCATCACGGTTGCGGGAGCGTCCTAGATAGGGCGGCTCGGCCGTTCGGCCTCGGAGGACACGGAGAGTACTATGAGCGGCAGACTGGCAAACGGAAGCTTCTTCGGCGGGGTCCGGGCAGACCGGCGAGTCGGCGGGCTGACCCTGGCGGAAACGGGATACACAGCCGGGTTCGAGGTGCCGCCCCACGACCATGCGCATCCGTTCTTCTGCCTCGGGCTGAGCGGCACGTTCGTGGAGCGCTTCGAGGGCCGGACCTGGACCGGCCGGCCCACGACCGTGTTCTTCCATCCCTCCGAAGCGGAGCACTCGGAGCGGTTCGGGGGGGCCGGCGGGCGGCTGTTCAACGTGCAGCTGGGGGCCGAGTGGCTGGCGGGGCTGGAGCGCTTCGGCGTTCGTCCCCCCGGCCGGCAGGTGGACGCCACGGGAGGTCGACTCACGTGGATCGCGGCCTCTCTCTACCGCGAGTTCCGCCGGAACGACACCGCCTCCGATCTGGCCATCGATGGGCTCGCGCTGGCGCTCCTCGCCCACATCGTACGGCAGGAGCGGACGCCGCGGTCCGGCCATCGTCCCGCCTGGCTGGATCGGGTCGTTGAGCTCCTCCACGACCGATTCGACCGGCCCATGAGCATCGCCGCCATTGCCGCAGAGGTGGACATCCACCCCGTCCACCTGGCCCGGGTCTTCCGCAAGCATTATCGCTGCTCGCCCGCCGAGTACCTCCGGCGGATCCGGGTCCGTCGCGCGTGCGAGCTCCTGGCTGCCGACGACGAGACGCTCTCGGCCATCGCGTTCGCCACGGGCTTCGCCGACCAGAGCCACTTCACACGCAACTTCAGGCGAGCGATCGGCGTCACCCCGGGGGAATACCGGCGCTGGATGGTCTGACCCGTCGAAGCACCCCTCCCTGCTCCAAACGTTCAATCCCGCTCCGTTCGTTCAATACGACCGCCCTCGTAGCCTCCATCTTGTTACGCAGACCGCACCGCAAGCAGGGAGAGAGCGATGCACGCAGGGTGGAGAAACGCCGTGTTGATCTGCGGGTGGGCGCTGGTGGCCGCGGCCGCGGGGGCGGAGGCGCAGTCGTCATCGATGCGCGACCGCCTGCTGGTGGAGGCGGATTGGCTCGAGGCGCGTCTTGGAAGGAGCGATCTCGTCCTCCTGCACGTCGGCCCGGAGGAGGAGTACGCGGCGGGGCACATCAAGGGGGCTCGCCACATCACCCTGAGTGCGATCTCCGCGCCGGAGGATCACGAGGCCGGCACGGGTCTGAGCCTGCAGCTGCCGGAGCCAGCGGCGCTGGCGCGGACGCTGGGGCGGCTGGGGATAACGGAGGGGTCGCGGGTGGTGGTGTACTGGGGCCCGTCGGAATGGACCACGCCGGCGGCGCGGGTGGTCTTTACGCTGGACTGGATCGGTCTGGGGGAGCGGACGTCGCTTCTGCAGGGCGGGATGGCGGCGTGGAGCGCCGCGGGGGGCGAGGTGAGCACGGAGGCGCCGGCGGCGCGCGCCGGAGGGGTGACGGCGCGTCCTCGAGACGAGCTGGTGGTGGACGCCGACTGGGTGCTGGCCCACCTGGAGTCGCCCGAGTACCGCATCGTGGACGCCCGCGCCGAGGTGAACTATGACGGGATCCAGCCGAGTTATCTGCACCGCAAGCCGGTGCGCCTCGGCCACATCCCGGGCGCGGGCAACGTCCCCGTCTTCTCTCTCCTGGACGAGAACGGGCGGGTGCGGCCGGACGCGGAGCTGCGGGCGCTGTTCGAGGCGGCGGGAGTACGGCCCGGCCAGACGGTGGTAGGCTACTGCCATCTGGGGCAGTATGCGACCCTGATGCTTTTCGCGGCCCGCATCCTCGGCCACCCGGTGAAGCTCTACGACGGCAGCTTCCAGGACTGGGGGAGCCAGGAGCGGCTGCCGGTGGCGCGGCCGGAGGGGGACCGGTGACCGGAGCCGCGGCGTATCGGACCGTCGCACCGTCGCTCACCCGGGCCGGCTCCCCCGCCGAGGCGGGCACCGACGCTCGGCGCCGCGCGGCGGCGCTGGACGGAGAGGCGCCGGCGGCGTACCTGAACCCCTACGTGGCGGGTGTGGGGCTGGGGCTCGTGCTCCTGGCAGCGTTCGTGGTCATGGGCCGCGGGCTCGGGGCCTCCGGTGCGTTTACCTCGATGGTGGCCGCCGGGGTGGAGGCGGTGGCGCCCGAGCACGCGCGGGCGAACGGCATGTTCGGCCATTACCTCGCCGCCGGGCCGCTGTGGACCGACTGGCTGGCCTGGGAGATCCTCGGCGTGGCGGCGGGCGGTCTGCTCTCGGCGCTGCTGGCCGGGCGGTTCCGGTCCGCGGTCGAGCGTGGACCGCGGGTCACCGATCGTGCACGGCTGCTGTACGCGTTCGGAGGAGGCGCAGTGATGGGTGTGGGCGCGAAGCTGGCGCGGGGGTGCACGAGCGGCCAGGCGCTGACGGGCGGCGCACTGCTGAGCGCGGGCAGCTGGCTGTTCATCGCGGGCGCCTTCGCCGCCGGGTACGCGGCGGCGCCCCTGTTCCGGAGGCAGTGGCTGTGAGGGCGCCGCTGTACGAGTGGGGCTTCTTCGGCGACGGGGCGTCCCTCCTGGTGGCGCTCGCCGTCGGCGTGGCGTTCGGGTGGTTCCTCGAGCGGGGTGGGATGGGTAACGCCCGGAAGCTCGCTGCCCAGTTCTACTTCCGGGACCTGACGGTGTTCAAGGTGCTGTTCACGGCGGTGGTCACGGCGATGCTCGGGGTCTTCTGGCTCACGCGGCTGGGGCTGCTGGAGCCCTCGCTGCTCTACGTGCCGCCTACCTGGGTCGTGCCGCAGCTCCTCGGCGGCCTCGTGTTCGGCGTGGGCTTCGTCATGGGGGGGCTGTGTCCGGGCACCTCCTGCGTCGCGATCTCCTCCGGGCGCCGCGACGGCCTGGCCGTGCTCGGCGGAATGCTCTTCGGAATCCTGCTGTTCGGCGAGGCGTTCCCGGTTCTGGAAGGGCTCTACTCCGCTACGCCCGTCGGAACGCTGACGCTGCCGGAGGTACTGAGGCTGCCGTACGAGGCGACCGTCCTGCTCGTGACCGCCATGGCCGTCGCGGGCTTCGTCCTGGCGGAGCGGCTGGAGCGGGGGCGCGGCGGCCCGGTGGGTCCCGGTCCTGACACCCCACAGGGGGGGACGTGAGCCCCGGTCGGGCGCTGGCGGGCGCGGGACTGACCCTGGCCACGCTGGCGGCGCTGAGCGGAACGGGTCCGGCCGGAGCGCCCGGGGGCGACGGCCCCGTGGAGCTCACTGCCGCGCTGGCGTCCGGGGCCGCGCTGGTCCAGCCGCTGGAGCTGGCACGGATGATCAGGGAGCGGCGCCCGGTGCGTCTGGTGGATGTGCGGGACTCGAGCGAGTTCATCCGCTTCTCGCTGCCCACGGCGCGCAACGCTTCGTTGCGGGAGATGGGAGCGCTGCAGCCGGACGAGAGCGGCCCCATCGTCGTATACGACGACGGCTCGGGGTCGGCGGTCCGCGCGTGGCTCCTGCTCCGCCGCCTGGGCCATGAGGACGTGCGCGTCCTGAGAGGTGGCGTGCTCGGCTGGGTGGAGGACGTCCTGAGCCCGATCCTCCCGGCGTCGACCGCGGAGGAGCGTAGCCGGTTCGACAGCGTGGCAGGACTGAGCCGCTATTTCGGCGGTCTGCCGAAGATCGGCGATCCGGCCATGCGGGAGGCGGCCCCGGTGCGGGCGGAGGCGGCGATCACGCTGATCTCGCGGCGCGGCTGCTACTGAGGGCCGCCCGACGCGCGGCCTCCCCATCGGCGGCGAGATCCACCAGGAGGCCTAAGCCGGTATCGCGGCGGACGTCCACGATGTTGGCGGTCCGGCCGGTCGCGGCGGTATCGATCATCACGGTCCCGAGTCCCCACCGCCGCTGAAACGGCGTCTCTCGAAGGTGCAGGGTCTGGATCTTCCGCTCCGGTACCACCCACGTCACGCGGGTGAGGACCCCGCCCCGGGCCAGAGCGTAGCCGGACGCACGCGCCCAGCCCCGGGCCCGGTACTGGGCTCCCGCGAGAGCCCACGCGGGGAGGAGCAGCAGCGCGAGGCCGAGGGCACCGCGATGCACGAGCGTGAGGATCCCGGTGGCCATCAGGATCGGGATGGCGAGCCGGGTGAAGGAGCGTCGGCGGGACACGGTGGCGACCGGTCTGAAGGACACGCCCTCGAAGCGGGCGTCCTCGAAGACCTCGGCCAGGAGACTCCCCACGTCCCGTCGTCTCGCCAGGGGCACGAACGCCTCCGCGCGCCCCCCGGGCTGATCGCTCCGGCCCGGTCCCGCCCCCGCGGTTTCGATCTTCAGGGCAGTAAGGCCCAGGGGCCGGCGGAGCAGGGTCTCCTCGATACGGATGGCCTGGACCCGCTCCAGGGGGACGGTAGATCGGTGGCGGGAGAAGAGCCCGTACTCCCGGCGCAGGTCATCGCCGACGCGGGTGAGGGTGAAGCCGTGGAAGCGGACCACCGTGGCGGCGATGGACACCACCCAGCCCAGCACGAAGAACAGGACCGCCAGTATGGCGCCGGCCATCACCGCGGCCGCGAAGCCCAGTCCGGCGCTCCGGCCGAGGATCGGCTCCGTCACCGCCTCGATCCACCCCCACTGGCCGAAATCGCCCGCCACCTGGAGCATGGTGGCCAGGCCGGCCGCGATGAGCCCCGCCTCGTTGGAGGTGGCCCCCGCGATGGCGAGATCCGCCAGCCCGAGGCGCAGCAGGACGCGGGAGGAGACCTCCGTTTCGGCCTCCGACGCGGCCGCCGCCGATGCCGCGCCCTCCGCCCCGCCGGGTGACCCGGCTCCGTAGAGACCTCTGGCGCCGCGGGCGTGGTTCCGCCGGCGCATCAGCTCGGCCTGGAGGCCGTGCGCTTCTTCCAGCGACAGCACCGCCAGGCTCGCCTCCGTGTCCGTCCCGCCGGATGCGGTCTCGAGGCGGAGCTGCGCCACGCCGGCGAGCCGCTCGATGAACCCCTGCTCCAGGTCGATGTTCTGGACACGGGCCAGCGGAATCACCCGCCGGCGCCGCGCCAGGACACCGCTGTCGATGATCAGATCGTCATCCTCGATGCGGAACCGGAACGCGAGCCACTGGGCGAAGGCGATGACCACCGACGGGACCGACAGGATCAGCAGGATCCACTGGATCGTGCCGCCGATGGCGCCGCCGGCGGAGGCGCCGCCGACGATCGCCGGGAGGAGGAGCTGACGAGCGACGTGGAGGCCTCTGGATACGACGGTGAAGCCGTGAAGGCGTCGACCCTCAGACGGCATCGCCCGCTCCACTCAGCGCGGCCAGGCGGTCACGGAGCGCCTCCGCCGTCCCCGCCCCCAGGGCCGGGATCGCGATGACGGCCCCGCGCGTGCCGGCGGTGAAGACCACGACGTCGGCGAGTCCGAGCAGACGGTCGACAGGCCCGTGCCGCGTATCCACGTGCTGGATCCGTGCGTGCGGCACGATCGTCGTGGTCCTGAAGAAGACGCCGTGGCGCAGATACAGATCGCTCTCCCGTAGCCGATAGCCCCAGGCGCGGAAGCGGGCCGGCGGGAGGAGCACGAGCAGGAGGAGCGTGATCGCCGCAATGGCGAGCGCGCCAACACCGGCGGGAAACGGCGAGTCGAGAACGAGCTCGGCCCCCAGCGCCACGGCGGTGAACAGGACGCCCCGGAGCAGGGTCGACAGGCGCCAGAGGATAACAGCGTTCGGGTGGAGCCGGTCGAGGCGTTCGCCGGGCTCGGCATCCGACTCCGGGAGCGTCTCCGGGGGGGGCGCCGCGGATCCGCCCACCGGATCACCTTCCGCTTCCGTGGGGGTCGCAGGGCGGCTCTCCGTCACGCGGTCTGGCTCGTCCTTTCGACGCCGTGTTCGGCCAGAGCGATCCGGTTGCGGCCAGCGTGCTTCGCGCGGTAGAGCGCGTCGTCGGCGCTTTTCAGCAGGGCCTCGTAGGTGGTGCCATCCACGGGAAAGGCGGCGAGGCCGGCGCTCACCGTAAGGCGGCCGGCCGGCTGGATATCGCGGTGGCGGAACGGGTGCTCCTGGACGTCGATACGCAGCCGCTCGATGATCGGCGCGGCCTCTTCACCGGAGGCGTTGATCATGATCAGGGCGAACTCCTCGCCCCCGTAGCGCGCGACCATGTCGTTGAGGCGGAGCTCACGACGCATGACAACGGCGAGCTCGCGCAGGGCGATGTCACCGGCCATGTGACCGACGTTGTCGTTGTAATGCTTGAAGAAGTCCACATCGACCATGGCGACGGCGCAGTGGCCGCCGTAGCGGCGCACGCGATCCAGCTCCGCCCGCAGCACCTCCTCGAAGTGGCGGCGATTCGGGAGGCCCGTGAGGGCGTCCGACAGTGCCATGTCCGCCAGTCGCCGACGAAGCTCCTGCATCTCCCGCCGGTCGGAGCGCAGCCGCTCGAACACCACGCCGGCGTACATGCCGGTCACGAAGACCGACCCGGCGACCGCCGCCTCGAACGGCAGGGGCAGGGCGTAGCCGCCGCGGCGGACGGCGAGGGCCACGGCGAAATAGCCGACGGCCATGACGCCGCTGAGGGTGGCGACGGCGCGGAACCCGCCGAGCCCGGCCATGAAGAGGAGAGCGACGAACCAGCCGAGGAGGATGACGAAGCGCAACTCCGGAGCCAGGAGCATGTACAGGTTGAGGAGGAGTATCGCGCCCAGGAGTGGAACGTAGAGGAAGTGCGGATCCCACGTGAGGCGCTCGTCCCAGCCGCGGGCGGCGGTCACGAGCAGGGCCGTCTGCACGATCAGGGTCAGGCCCGCGGCGAAGACCCAGCCGGGGTAGGACAGCTCGGTGAGTCCCAGCGTGCCGACGCCGAGCATGAGCGCGAGCGCCAGCGCGAGTCCACGGGAGGCAAGGGCGACGCCACGGACCCTGATGTGCGTCTTCTGCGATTCGTCCATCGGTCGGTTCCGCCGAAGCTGGCCGGGGAGGGGTGGACAGCGCTACGAGGTGGCGTAGCTTTGCGAGTGTCCACCCGCGGCATGAGACGTTCCGAAATATGACGGCGTCGGCGTCGTCACGACAAGGCTCGTGGAGGAATTCGTAGATGGCCGAGATCGAGTGCGCCCGGTGCGGAAAGTCCGGTGAGCCCCTGGAGAAGCCCCCGCTGCGCAACGAGCTGGGGGAGCGCATCCACGCCTCCGTCTGTCGCAGCTGCTGGGAGGAGTGGCTGAAATACCAGACCGCGCTGATCAACCACTACGGCCTGGATGTACGGGATCGCGAGGCCAAGGACTTCCTGATGAAGAACATGGAAGCCTACATGTTCAAGACGGGCGAGACCGAGGACATCGACGTCAGCCAGGAAGGCAATATCCGCTGGTAGTGGACGCGCGCATGATCATCGTGAAGCTCAATTACCGGCTGGGGCTCTGACGTGCTGTTCGATGAGTTCCGTCGCGCGTGGCGGGATGCCGTGGAGAACTTCTGGCGCGAGGTGCGCGCGGACGAGGAAGGCGCGCTCGGCGCCGTCTACCGGGAGGTCCGTCGCGCGCGCGTGCAGCTGGACCGGCTGGACGCGGAGATCGGTGAGACGCGACGTCGTCTGACCGAGGAGCGGGAGCAGGTGTCCGTCTGCCGGCGCCGGGCCCGGCTGGCTGCGAACATCGGCGATGTGGAGACCGCTCGAGTCGCGTCGGAATACGCGGAGCGTCATCGCGAGCGGGCGGAGGTGCTGGAGCGGAAGGCGGAGGCGCTGGAGGCGGAGCGCGGGCTCTGCCGGCGCGACCTCGACGAGATGGAGCGGGCGCTCCGGCCCGGCCGGTCGGCGAACCCCCACCAGACGCTCGACGATCTGGACCGTGATCCCGCCGAGGACGCCTTCCGCACGCTCGAGCAGACCAGCCGCGATCGGGCGGCGGCCGAGCGGCTGGAGGAGCTCAAGCGCCGGATGGGTCGCTAGCCGACTCCGGACGACCCTTGCCCGCGGCGCAGTCAGGGCAGAAGATACGCCGTCACCGCAGCAGGCACGACCGTTCCGCCGCGCCGCCTCCCGGGCAGCCTCCAGGTCTACCGCACACCGGAGCGAACATGACGAAGGATCCCAAG
>JAHWKI010000285.1 GCA_019347975.1 Gemmatimonadota bacterium | reverse complement strand
CCTCGAGGTACATGCTCCCGGTCAGCGGCTCGAGGCCGCGCATGATGTCGGCGATGGTGGCGAAGCCGTGCACATCCCGGTGAGGGGCCGATTCCGCCATGGCCCGGCGCCAGACCCGCGGCTCCACCTTCTCGACGAGAGAGGCGGCGTAATCGGGGCCGGCCAGGAGGCACAGGTGTAGGACGTGGTCGTAGACCAGCTCGGCGGCCTGGGCGATGTTGCGCGCGATCACGCCGAGCGGAGGAGGCACCACCGGCATCGCCATGTCCAGCGCCATGGAGGAGGTGGTGGAATGCACTCCGCCGCAGACCCCGCAGACCCGGCTGGAGATGTCCATCGCGTCCCGCGGGTCGCGCCCCTGGAGCACCATCTCGTACCCGCGGAAGACCATGGCGCTGGTCCGCGGGTCGTGGACCCGGCCCTCCCCCAGGTCCACCCGCGCGAAGAACTCGAGGGCGCCCGCCACCCGGGTCACCGGCCGCTCGTGGTACTCCGTCAGCTCCCGACCCGGCGGCGGCTCCGGCGGCGCCTCGACGTCAGGCTCGGCCGCGGCATCCCAGCCGCCCTCCCGGAGCGTGGGCCGCCCGGCGTCGTCGAAGTCGATCGGCAGGTTATGGAAACACATGCTCAGCCCTTCCAGGCGACGAAGGCGCCCTCCCACGGGCCGCTGTACGCCTCCGGCCGGTTGTCCCGGTCCAGCCGCGGCGCCGGGCCCACCTCGAGGTGCCACTGGAGCAGCTGGACGAGGAGCCCGTTCAGCACCGTCGGCGCCGCGCAGCCGGGGCAGTTGATCACGGGGAGGCCCCCGGCGCTCCGGAACTCCGTGCCCAGGTGCATCTCCGTCCCGGTGGCGCCGGTGGGGTTCGGCTCGAGGGAGTGGGGGCCGCCCCAGACCGCGCAGTCGCCCCATGCGATCACGAAGCGCGCCCGCGGCGCCAGGATGTCCAGCCAGCGCCCCAGCCCACCGGGACTCCCATCCACGTCGCCCAGGCCGGAGTAGAAGCCGCTCTCGGGCTCCGTCGGCACCGCGCCCTCGTTGATGAGCCCGAACGGCTCGAGCTCGCCCCGGCCGGCGCGGAGCATGATGTCCGTGAACGCGTCCCCGCTCTCGGGCGACAGCAGCGCGTGATGCAACCGCACGCGCGGGAGCCCTTCCACCGCGCCCGTCAGGAGCGCCTCGAGACCGCCGGCCGTGGTGTCCCCGAGCGCCTTGATGCTGCACCCATCGCAGTTGGTCCCACTGAGCCAGATCAGCGGGAACTCCTGGAGATCCGGCCGCGCCTCCCGGCCGCTCAAACCCCGCCCTCTGGGCCCACGTTGGAGGACACGCTCAGCCCGCGGCCGTCCCCGCGACCCGCGGGTGATCCGGAGCCGGTCCGGTCCGCAGCGCCGGCTCGCCGCGCGCCATCCGGCCGAAGGCGCCCGTGAACGCCCACATGATGACCCCGGTCCCGGCGAGCGTGATGGCCAGCCGCGGGAGCAGCTCGTACTGGTCGGGAAGGAGCGGCTTGAGCGCCTCGTCGCCACCGAACGCGATCACCCCGCCCGCGAGCGCCAGCAGCGCCCACCGCGGCCCCGCGAGCCGGTAGAGCCCGGCGATGGCCAGAGCCATGAACACCGCGTAGAAGATCCCGTCCTGCCATGGCGCCGCCGGGATCGTGGCGCCGAGCGCCACCGCGAATCCGGCGATGGCACCGCTGGCCACGCAGCACGCGCACCCCGCCGCGACGCCGAAGCCGCCCGCCGCGCAGGCGGCCGCGCCCGGGCGGCGCGTCGGGAACGCCTTCAGGAACGCCCAGACCACGGCCGCAGCGCCGGCGATCATGAGGACGAATCCGCCCACTTCCGAGAGCGCCGGAGTCGTGTAGTGCATGGCGGACGGCGGCGAGAGCACGAGGGCGCCGCCGAGCAGCGCCACGCCGGCGGCCGCGGGGATCCGGGCCGCGTGAGACCGGCGGGCGAGCCCCACCAGGATCAGCACGAGGGCGGCGAGGAAGACACCGGTGTAGAGGTTCGCACCGAACCGGGTGCCGAGCATGCCCATCCCGCCGGCGCCCAGCACGATCTTGTCGATGCTGCACCAGCAGGAAGCCAGCACCGTGGCACCGACGGCCGCGCTCCGGCCCGACCCGGTCGCGCTCAGCGGCCCCGTGCCGGTCCGGGCCACTGTCTGCGTCTGATTCATCGCCGTCTTCCTCCCTGGTTCATCGTTCGTGGGCGTGGACGCAGGCGTCCGGCCCGAGGGTGTGACAGTCGCAGGCCGGGTCGCTGCACGCGCCGTGGCCCGGCTTCATGAAATCGGCGAACGCCTCGGAGAAGCGGCGCCCGCCCTCCCGGACGCCCGCCTCCGTCAGCCGGTACCGCTCGCCGCCCGCCGGCTCCGCCAGCCCCGCCTCGCAGAGCGACCGGAGGTCCGCATCCAGGATCGGGCGCGGCACGTCCGCCAGAAGCCGACCGACGTCCGCCGGCGACACCGAGTCCCCCAGCCCTTCCCCGCGCATCCAGTACATCACCTGGAGCAGCTCGTCGCGCCGCCGGATGGGCTCCCCGCCGTTCCCGCCCCCGGGCTCAGGCACGCACCGCCTCCTCCGTCATCTCGGCCACCAGCCTGAGGACCGCATCCGCCGCGCGGGGCACCGCGGCGGTCACCACCGCCGACAGCTCCGTGGAGAGCTCCTCCGTCTCCGCCGGCTGACATCCTACAATCCGCACGCGCGGCGGCAGGACGTCAAGCGCCGCGGCCATCACCAGCGCCCGCGAGGGGACCAGCTCGTGCATGTCCGCGGCCATGATCCGGCGCTCCTCCGCCGGGAGCGCGCCAATGTCCGGCACCTCCGGCTCCAGCACGTAGAGCGTTCCGGGCTCACCACCCCGGTCCACCGCGTCCACCAGCACCAGCGCCTCGTAGCCCTCCATCAGCTCCTGGATCAGGCCGATCCCGCCGATCCCCACCTCGATCAGCCGGGCCCCCGGACCTGCTCCCTCCGGCCGGGCCTCGAGTGCGGCGACCACCGCGACGCCGAAGCCGTCATCCCGGCGCAGCACGTTGCCCATTCCGGCCACCAGGACGCCACGGCCGCCCGCTGCGCCCCCGCTCACGCGTCCTTCACGGCCGTCCGCATGGTCAGCCGGTCTCTCGGCACGAAGGCGAGCGCCTCGCCCTCCTCCGGCAGCGCCTCCTCCTCCGGGATGTCCAGATCCGCGAGCCCGTACAGCCCCAGCAGCGTCTCGACCACCCGGTCGCGGACGACGCCCTCCAGCGCCGCCCCGGCGCCGTGCTCCCGCAGCCCCTCCACCAGCCGCCGCAGCGCGGTGCGGTGGAGCAGGTCCACGCCCGTGAGAAGGGCGAGCACCCGCTCGCGGGTCGCCTCGTCGGGGTGAGAGTCGAACGCCGCGATCAGCTCGTCCACCTGCCGGATCAGTCGGACGTAGTCGTCGTAATCCAGCCGGTCCAGCGACGCGTCAGATCCTGCCATCCACCAGCGCCTCCACCACGTCGTTGATCGCCACCACCGCGGGCGAGCCCGGCCCCGCGTGGTCGAGGAGCCCGCGGCCCTGTCGGTCCGCGTCCAGCACCGCGTCGTCGTACGGGATGCGGCCGCCGATCACGAGGCTGTGGCGCTCCGCGAACGCTTCGAGGGCCTCCGCGTCCGTCGCGTCCCGCACCTTGTTCGCCAGCAGGCGGACGCACGGGATCCCCAGCTCGCCCGCCAGATCGTAGGCCCGGCGGGCCGTTTCCATCGACCGGTAGTACGGCTCGGCCACGGCCAGCAGCACGTCCACGTGGCGCGTGGTCCCGCGGCTCAGGTGCTCGAGACCGGCCTCCATGTCCACCACCACGTCGCCCGGGGCATCCCGGTCGGCCAGCAGCTCCCCCATGACGCTACGCACGGTAGCGTGAGCGCGACACTTTCA
>JAHWKI010000284.1 GCA_019347975.1 Gemmatimonadota bacterium | reverse complement strand
ACGCCTACAACGTGCTGGTGCTGGACGAGGGCGAGGAGAAGCCGGTGATCTCCGGTGGCGAGGAGGACATCGCGAACCTGGTGCTGCGGCTCGCCATCAGCCAGATGATCGCCGAGCGGGCAGGGCATCCGCTGAGCGTGCTGATCCTGGACGAGGTGTTCGGGTCGCTGGACGTGGAGCGGCGGGACAACGTGATCCAGCTGCTGCACGGGCTCACGGGCCGGTTCGAGCAGGTGATCCTGATCACCCACATCGAGAGCATCCGCGACGGGCTGGACCACGTGATCCGCTGCACGTTCGACGAGCGGAGCGGGGCCAGCCGCGTGGTCCAGGAGGAGACGGGGGGGCTGGTGCTGGCGGAGATGGCGGGGGTGTAAGCGGGGCTTTCGCCCTGCCGCGGCTACGGCGCGGGGGCCGGATCGCGGAGGATCGTGATCGGCACGGAGGTGGGCGTGATGGCGCCGAATACGCCCCAGGCGCCCTCGAGGCCGACGGACACGCTCGCCTCGCGGGCGGTCTGCCCCTGGGCGAGCATTTCGAGGTACTCGTGGAACGGCTCGTTCCCGACGTACGCCAGGGCGCGGGCGTGGATGGAGTCGAACCGGCCCTCCCGAAGCGGCTCCACGTCGCAGGAGATATTGGGGATCGTCACCACGAGCGAGTCGGCGGCCGTCCGGTTCGACCGGGAGAACATCGTTCCGAGCCTGCATCCACCTTCCGCCGGCGTGTACGCGACGCCGTCCAGGAAGGTGCGCGTTGTCTCGACGGTCGCGAAAAGCTTCACAGTCTCGCCCTCGCCCGGCCAGCGGAAGACCACCGTGGCGACCGGGATGTTGTAGGGCGGCCGGTCGATGTACTCGCCGAAGCACCGCTGCGGGTCACGGCAGCTGGCGACGATCCGCTCGCCGACTGAGGGGCTGACCAGCGAAAGCGGCAGGGGGACCACTGTCGCGCCCGTGACGCGGGCGCCGCCCGGAAGGATCACCTCGAGGGCGTATTCGCGGCCCGGCTGGATCGGCCGCGCGAGATCGGCGCGATGGCAGCCCGGGCCCTGGAGGCCGAAGTACGAGACGCAGGGCTCCGCGGAATAGGCGAGCAGGCTCGTGTCGCCGGCGGCGATGAGCCGTACGACGGCGTTCTCGATCGGGTTGCCGGGGGTCTCGACGATGGCATAGACGGAATCCGATTCCCCCTCGAGGATCACGTGGACGGCCAGATCATCGGTGTCCACGGTGAACGGGTCGGGCTCGCGGAAACACGCGGCCGCGACGAAGAACAAGCCAAGGATCGTGAGGCGGTGAGGCATCAGAACTTCCACTCGATGCCGAAGGTCGGCAGCAGGGGGAGGGCGGGGAGGTACTCGATCTCACCGTTTCCTTCGAAGTTGTATCGGGGCTGCCCTGCCGTGACGTTCTCATTCCCGAGGATGTTCAGGATCTGGAGATAGGGGCTCAGCGTGACCTCACGGCCGAACCACGTCGGGTGGAGCTCGGTCCGCGCGCCGAGATCCAGACGCATGTAGGCCGGCAGCCGCCGGGAGTTCGGCTCGCCCAGCACGACGGTGGAGCCGGCAGGCCGCAGACCCTCGATCGGGTCCCAGACGTAGGCGTCCAGGCGGCCGACCGCCGGTGTGTACGGCTGCCCGGAGCCGAGGGCGAAGCGGGCGGTCAGGAGTCCGTCGTCGCCCCACTCCCGCGCCGCGGTGATGTCCAGCAGCTGCCGGCGATTGTACCGGGGCGTGTACGTGACGCCGTCCGCGCTACGCTTCGCCCAATTCAGGGCGTACGAGCCCATGAGCACGTTGGGGCCGAACCGGTGCTGCACGAACGCCTCGAGACCCGCCGCGCTCCCGGTCCCCGGGAGGAATGCGGGGGCGAAGATCGGGGCCTCCGCGGGATCCGGGGAGAGAGGCGGCGTCGGCAGCGAGGGGTAGCGCTTGAGGTAGGCTTCGAACCGCCCCTTCGTGTTCGGCCGCGCCAGCTCGAGGCCTGCGATCAGGTCTTCCGCCACGAGCATCCCCGTTTCCGGCTGGGCGGGCAGCAGCAGCTCATACGGAATGATGCTCGCCAGCACCGACTCCTCGTCACGGAGCGAGTGGATCGCCTGGGCGTAGCGGCCCGCCGCGGCCGTGAGGGCGAGTCCCGGCCGTAGGGTCCAGCGGGCGCCGAGCCGCGGCATGATCTCCGTGCCGAGGCCTTCCGCGTGGAGCGCGCGGGCGCCGAGGCGGACCGAGAACGCGTCACCGATCGACCAGGAGTCCTCGAGGTACGCCGCCACCGTCACGATCCCCGCCGCCTCGCCGAGCCGCGCGAAAATGCCGCCGAACTCGTCGCCGAGGTCGCCGCCCGTTACATCGTCGTTGCCGACTCTGAACTGATAGCGGAAGGTATAGTCGTCGAGCTGGATGCCCGCCTTCAGGCGGTGGTCTCCCCCGTAGAAGGTGAGGCTCGCATCGGCGACGAGGTCGCGCATGGTGATCCGCCCCAGGAAGGCCGTGTCCATGACGGCCTCCTCCGTCAGCTCAGCCGCCACGAAGTCGCCGTCGAAGCTGGTCCCGGCGAGGGTCAGGTTCGCCAGGAGCGACGGCCCCAGCGGCTGCCGGTAGCTCACCGATCCCGCGCGGGTGCCCCAGGAGAAGGACGTGCGGCTGTCCGGCTCGACCTCGCGAGGGACGGTGATCCCCTCGTCGTTGATGTAGCCGGAGACGTTCAGCCGTCCCATGAGCCCGACATCCTGCGTGATCTTCGCGTGGACGTCCGTGAACGAGTACGGGAACGGGGTCTCCAGGACGCCGAGCTCGTACGCAGCCTTCGTCATCAGGTCGAAGTACGTGCGCCGGCCGGAGATGATGTAGCTTCCGCCATCCCACGGGAGCGGACCGTCGACTCCCAGCCGGGAGGAGACCAGCCCTACGGCGCCGTGGCCCCGGAGCCGGTCCCGCCCGCCGTCCTTCGTCCACACCTTCACCACCCCCGAAGCGCGGTCCGCTTCCGAGGCCGGCATACCGCCGGGCATCACCTCCAGCGTCGCGACGGCGTCCGGGTCGATGGCCGAGAAGATCCCGCCGACGTGGTACGGGTTGAAGATCGGCGCTCCGTCGACCAGCACCACGGACTGGTCGGGGGAGCCGCCGCGGATGTAGAGCGCGGACGAGAAGTCCGACGCGGCGGCCACCGACGGCAGCATCTGCACGGCCCTGAGCGCGTCCTTCTCCGCCAGCGCGGGGACGTACTCGAGCGTCGCCGCGTCGATCCGGATGGGGGGCGAGCCGGCCGTCGTCACCGCGTCGATCTCCTCCGCGGTCCCGCCGACCCGGATCTCCTCCAGACGCACCGGCGCCGGGGCCAGGAGCAGGTCCGCGCGAATCGAACCCGACGCGGGAACGACGACCGAGGCCTCCCCCGTCCGGTACCCGAGCATCGCCGCGCGCACCAGGACCTCGCCCGCCGCGACTCCCGGTGCCACGTAGTAGCCGTGCTCGTCCGTGAGGACCGCCCTTCCGCCTATGTCGACGGACGCGAACGCGATCGGCTCGAGCGACCCTTCCGCCCGTACCCAGCCGAAAACAGTGCCCTGCTGGAGCAGCAGCCCGAGGGCAAGAAGTAAAGGCGTCATACCGCGTAAGGAACGACAGACCGGAATTCTGACGCCCGCGCGCGGGCGAGGGAGCGATTCGGACGCAGTCTACTCCGGATGCGTAGCCGGGGTTCCCGCTCCGTGGAAAGGGGGCCAGGCCGCCAGTCAATCCAGGCCAGGCCCTTTGCCCGGGCGGGCCAGCCACATCGCCGCCGCGATGATCAGCGCGATCCCCGCCACCGCGTCGACCGTCAGCGCCTCCCCCAGCCAGAGCAGCCCGAGCAGCGCGGCCACCACGGGCTCGATGGTCGCGAGCATGCTGGCCGCGCTGGCGTCGATGTG
>JAHWKI010000283.1 GCA_019347975.1 Gemmatimonadota bacterium | reverse complement strand
TGTTCACGAACACGTCCGTCTCCCCCGGGAACGGCGGCGCCGGCTCCATCACCCCCACCACCGTCACCGACCGGCCGTTCATCCGGAACACCCGCCCCAGCACCCCCGGGTCGGCCCCGAACGCGTTCTGCCAGTACTCGTACGTCAGGATCATCACCGGCTCGGCCGACGCGCCGTCGTCCTGCGGACCCAGCCCACGGCCGAGCACCGGCCTCAGCCCCAGCACATCGAAGTAGTTCGCGCTCACGATCCCCGCCTGCACCTGCACCGGCCGCTCCCAGCCCAGCAGCGTGAACGGCATCGCCGAGAACTCCGCGAACCCCGTCAGCGACCGCACCGCCTCCCGGAAGTCCATGATCTCCGGGACCGAGAACTTCACGTCCGCCAGCCCGGCCTGCCCCGCCGACTGCTGCAGATACACGATCCGGTCCCCCTCCTCGTGAGGCAGCGGCCGGAGCAGGACGCCGCGGAACACGCTGAAGATCGCCGTCGTCGCGCCGATCCCCAGTCCGAGGGTCAGGATCACCAGGAACGAAAACCCCGGCGCCTTCAGGAGGGAGCGGAACGCGTAGCGCATGGGAAGACCTCGTGGAGAAGTGGTTACGGGCATCAGCCTGAGCGTACAGACCGGTCGGTATGTACGCTGCGCGGGCGCCAGCGTCAAGAGTCTCCCGGCACATCCGGCCATTCTCCTGCCCCGGGGCCGGGAGTCGACGGGCCAGTGTTGCGGCCACGGTTCGATAATCGTAGTATGATCGAAACGTCCCGCACCTGTCGGAGGCCTAATCGCATGAACGCCCCCTTTCGCATCGGCGCCGGTACCGCGCTCCTCGTGCTGGCCATCGGAGCCGGGCCGGTCGGGGCGCAGGACACGGCCGCGGCGCCGACGTGCTGGGTTCGCGGCGAGCGCGCCGACCTGGAGCTCCGGGCGAGCCCGTTCGACTCGGCCGCCGTGGCGCTGGAGCCGGGGGTGGTGAAGGTGTGCTACAGCCGGCCACGGAAGCTCGGCCGCCCGATCATGGGGCGTCTGGTACCGTACGGCCGGCCGTGGCGCCTGGGCGCGGACGAGGCGACGGCGATCCACGTGCCGGTCCGGGCGAGGATCGCCGGGGTGACGGTGGAGCCGGGGTGGTACACGCTGTACGCGGTTCCCGGGGAGCGCGAGTGGCGGATCGTCGTCAACCGGGGTGTACGGCGTTGGGGCGTGCCGATCAGCGACGACGTCCGGAACGCCGACCTGGGCTCCGGGAGCGTACCGGCCATAACCACTCCGGCGCAGGTGGAGCTGTTGACGCTCTGGTTCGACAGGACGGGAGCATCGTCGGCCGACCTGGTGGTCCGGTGGGAGGGCACGTCGGTGCGCGTCCCGGTGGAGCTACTGCCCGGAGAGGGCAGGTGATGGCCATCCGCACCGGCGCCCTGACGGACCAGGACCTCAGCCGGGCGTTCCGCGCGCTGGGCCACCCGCACCGGCTCACGATCGTCCGGGCGCTGCTGGGCCGTGCCGTCGCCTGCTGCACGAGCGAGCGGGCGGACGACTGCCGGCTGGACCCGGCGAGCTGCAACGTGGGCCACCTCGGCGCGCTGGTGGACATCGCGCCGTCGACGCTGTCGCACCACCTGAAGGAGCTCGAGGATGCCGGCGTGATCGAGCGGGCCCGCGATGGCCGCTATCTCTACTGCCGCGTGAACCAGGCCCTGCTCGAGCACCTCGCCGCGCTCCTGCTCGGCTCCGAATCGACCGACGAAGACCGCGCGGCGTGAGCGCGGCTGCGTTCTGCGCCGCCGCCGTGGCGGTGATCATGTACCGGCCGCGCGCCGCAGGCGGGTGAGATTCGAACGGGAGGAGACGATGGATGCACGGAGAGTCCGGAGCGGATTCGGCTGGGGTGTCGTCGCGACGATCGCCATGTCGGCCGTGATGATCGTGGGGATGCTCACCGGCATGTCGCCCATGCCGAAGCCGATCCCGGCCGCTATCGTCGGCAACTTGACCGGCGGCGCGCTGCCGCAGCCGGCGACGATGGCGCTGGCGATCATCCTGCACCTCGGGTACGGCGGCTTCTGGGGCGGGGCGCTTGCGGCGGTGACCCGGCGAGTCACGATCTGGCACGGCATCGCCCTGGGCGTGGCGCTCTGGCTGATCATGCAGGTCGTCGTGCTGCCGTTCCTCGGCTGGGGTCTGTTCGGCAGCTCCCAGACGCCGAAAATCGCGGTGGCGACGCTGGTGCTGCACCTGGTCTACGGAGCGACGTACGGCTGGCTCATGGATCGTCGGACGGCCGGCGCGACGGAGTCGAGCACAGCTCCGGACGAAACCCCCGCTTGAGCGGATCGCCGCTGGCCTGCGACCCGCAGGGAATTGCCGCCGTCGAGAACGAGCGTCGATGCTGCCCGTTCCTGGCAATCACGATCGATGTTCGACCAACGGGCGGAGACGTCACGCTGCGCCTCACCGGGCCGGAAGGGGTCCACGAGTTCCTGGCTGCGGAGCTCGACGTCCTGCCTCCGTGCACTCAGAAAGCCCCGGGACCGAGCGAAACCCGTCGATCGACGTGACCGCCGGCGTCGGCTTCGAGATCCCTCTCGGATATCGAGCGCAATCTCGAAGTCCACGGCCTGGCGGAGGGTCGCGTGCGACGTTTCGCTCGAATAGCGAGACATATGTCGCCACCGATCCGCGGCGCCCCCTCCATTGCGACTTCTGTCTCGGTTTCTCCCCGGATTCCCGGAGGTTAGCTTGGCCTCGACGCCACCGCCGATCTCCACCCCGGACGAGCCATGCCAGACGACATCCGCCGCCGCGACTTCATCCGCACCGCCGCCGTCACCGGGGCTTCCCTCGCCCTCGGAGGGTGCATCCCAGGGGGTGTGGAGACGCCCCGGCGGGGCGTCTCAACCTCTCCCCACCCAGGCATCAACCTCCTCTTTACCGCCCCGCCCATCGACACCGTACGCATGGGCTTCGTGGGCGTCGGCCACCAGGGCTCCGCCCACGTGAGGAATTTCCTCCGCATCCCGGGCGTCGAGATCGTCGCCGTGTGCGACCTGGTGCCGGAGAAGGTGGCGCGGGTGAGCGGGTGGGTGACGGAGGCGGGGCGGCCGGCGCCGTCGTCGTATACGGCCGGGCCGGAGGACTACCGCAGGATGGTGGCGGAGGAGGAGCTGGACCTGGTGTTCACGGCCACGCCCTGGTCGCTCCACGCGCCCGTCTGCATCGCGGCCATGGAGCACGGGAAGCACGCGGCCACGGAGGTGCCCATGGCGGTGACGCTGGACGAGCTGTGGGCGATGGTCGAGACGGCGGAGCGGACCCGTCGTCACTGCGTGATGATGGAGAACTGCTGCTACGACCGGACCGAGATGATGATCCTGAACATGGTCCGCCAGGGGGTGTTCGGGGAGCTGCTCCACGCCGAGTGCGGCTACCTCCACGACCTGCGCGCGCTCAAGCTCACCGACTTCTACGAAGGGAACTGGCGGGTGAAGCACTCGATCGTCCGCAACGGCGACCTCTACCCCACCCACGGCCTGGGCCCCGTCGCGCAGTGGATGAACATCAACCGCGGCAACCGCTTCGACCACCTGGTGAGCGTGGCGACGAAGAGCCGCGGGCTCAACCTCTGGGCCGCCGAGCACATCGGCCCCGACAGCGAGGCCGCCCGCCGGAGCTACGCCCTCGGCGACACGGTCAACACGCTGATCCGGACCGCCAACGGCGAGACGATCCAGGTGGTCCACGACACCAACTCGCCTCGCCCCTACTCCCGCAAGATCCTGCTCCAGGGCACGCGCGGCGTGGTTCGGAAGTACCCCGAGCAGAAGATCCACATCGAGGGCACCAGCCCCGCCCACCAGTGGGAGGACCTCGCCGGGTGGCGGGAGCGCTACGACCACCCGATCTGGCGGGCGCTCGAGGAGGAGTCCCGCGACGGCGGCCACGGCGGCATGGACTACATCGAGGACTACCGCCTCATCCAGT
>JAHWKI010000070.1:13975-15549 GCA_019347975.1 Gemmatimonadota bacterium | reverse complement strand
ACCTGGCGCGCACCACCGACCTGCTGGACGAGCAGAGGCAGAAGGTCGACGCGCTCCGGACCGCGCTGCGGAGGGCGCCGACCGACCACCCCGCGCTCACGGCCCGCCTCCACGAGGTCCGGGCTCAGCTGCTGGAGCTGAACGAGGCGCTGCGGGGCAGCGAGGCGAAGGAGCAGATCGGGGAGCTCGGCCCGCCGACGCCGTCCAGCCGCCTCTCCGTCGGCATGCGCGGGCTCGGCACCACCTACGGCCCGACCGAGCTGCACCGGCGCGCGATCGTGGCCGGGAGGAGCGAGCTCGAGCCGCTGCGGGCGGAGGTACGGCGCATGGCCGAGCAGGTGGTCCCGGAGCTGGCGAGCACCGTCCGGGCGACCGGGGCGCCGCCCGTCGAGGGAGTGCCGTCGGGCGGCTGAGCGGTCGAGCCCGGATCGGGTGGGGCCGAAGCGCCTCGTCCGGTCCGGGCGCCCCTCGGCGCCTCAGGGCGACCCCGGCCGCACCCTCCACAGCTCGCCGTTCTCGTGGTCCGTCACCAGGTACAGCGAGCCGTCGGGCCCCTGCCGCACGTCGCGGATCCGCCGGTTCCGGTCCGTCAGCAGGTGCTCCTCGCCCGTGACCCGCTCGTCCTCGATCCGCAGCCGGACCAGGCGCTGGTCGCGGAGGGCGCCGATGAAGAGGTCGCCACGCCATTCCGGGAACGCGTCGCCCGTGTACCACTGCGCGCCGGACGGGGCGATCACGGGGTCCCAGTAGTAGACCGGCTGCCGGAACCCGCCCGGCTGCGGCTGGCCCGGCAGAGGCTGGCCCGAGTACTCGATTCCGTAGGCCTGCTCGGGCCAGCCGTAGTTCCCGCCCGTCTCCAGGAGGTTCAGCTCGTCGCCGCCGCGGGTGCCGTGCTCCACGATCCACACCCGCCCGTCGGGATCGACGGCCATCGCCTGCGTGTTGCGGTGGCCGAGGGTCCAGATCTCGGGGCGGGCGCCCTGCTCGTCCACGAACGGGTTGCCGGCGGGGATCGACCCGTCCGGCGCGATCCGTAGGACCTTGCCCAGGTGCCCGTCCAGGCGCTGCGCGTGCTCCCGCATGCGCGCGTCCGAGCGGTCCCCGGTGGTGATGAACAGGGTGCCGTCGGGACCGAAGGCGAGGCGGGAGCCGAAATGGAAGCCGTTGTCGTACGTGGGCAGGGCCCGGAAGATCACGCCCACGCCTTCCAGACGACGCCGGTCCTCCGACAGCGCGCCACGGGCGACGGCCGTCCCGTTCCCCCCATCCCGCGGCTCCGAGTAGCTCCAGAAGATGGTCCGGTCGGATGCGAAGTCGGGGCTCAGCACCACGTCCAGGAGACCGCCCTGCCGCCCCGCGTCCACCGCGGGCACCCCCGCGATCGGCTCGCCCACCTCGCCCGCCGCCGATACGACGCGCATGCGCCCCGGCCGCTCCGTGACCAGGAACGCCCCATCCGGGAGCGGCTCCACCGCCCAGGGGTGGACCAGACCCGTCGCGACCACGTCCACGGTGAACGCACCCTGCGTCGTGATCTCGCACGCGCGCGTCTGCTCGGGGAACGCCGGCTCCTG
>JAHWKI010000070.1:11720-13875 GCA_019347975.1 Gemmatimonadota bacterium | reverse complement strand
GGGTCCGGTGGCTGTCCGGGTAGACTGGGCGGCGAGGAGCGGCGCGGCAAGACCGTCCGGGGGCGCCGGTCGACTCTTCCGGACCATGGCCTGAGCTCCGGCTCCGGGGCGGCCCGACCTTCGAATGTTTCCCCCGAAGCCGCGGAGGGGGCGAAGACGCGACGGACAACACCATGGGGCCTGGCCTTGAAACTCGACTTGTTACAAACCGGCGGAGGGCGCGAAGCGGGTGGGGGAGCAGAGCTGCGGCACGAAATCCTTGACGCCCAACGCGGCCGAATTCATCCTTTCGTCCGGCGCCTCACGACGTACGCGTGACCGAGTGACGGCGTCCCCGCTTGGAGGCAGAGCGAGATCCGCTTCGACCGTCCTGACGCGGTGTTTTAACCTCCACCTTTCGGAGCACCGATGATGCACATCCACCGCTGTATCGCAGTTCTCATCGCCCTCGCCTCACTGGCTCCGGCCGCCGGGGCGCAGAGCGTGCCGACCCACGGCTCGGCCGCGTCCATCCCCGCGCCGCCCGCCGGGACCATCGATTTCGACGCGATCCGCGCCGCGACGCAGAAGTACGCGGACGTGAAGGTCGCCCTGGCGGAGGGCTACATCCTCCCGATGGCGATATGCGTGAACGCGACCATGGAAGGGCAGCCGGCGCAGCTGGGGGCCATGGGGCTGCACTACATCCGCCCGGACCTCCTGGGGATCGCGGAGGTCGCCCCGCGCGTGAACGGCACGGGAACCCATACCGACTTCCTCCAGCCCGGCGTGCTGGTCTACGAGCCGCAGGCGGACGGCTCCGAGAAGCTGGTGGCGATCGAGAACCTGGTCTGGGCGAAGGCGTGGAAGGAGGCGGGGAATACGGCCGCCCCGTCGTTCCACGGCCAGGAGTACTACTACATGCACGACAACGCGGCGACGGAGGTGGACGAGGCGCACGGCTTCGAGCCGCACTACGAGCTGCACATGTGGCTGTACAAGGAGAATCCGGCCGGGATCTTCTCGCCGTTCAACACGGCGACCACCTGCGCGAACTACCAGAGCCAACCGAGCCATCAGGGCCACTGAGCCGCGGCGAGGGTGGAGCGCGGACGTCAGCCGCGTCCGCGCTCCACCCTTCCACGCGCGCGACTCACGCAGCGCCGCCATCCCACCGCGCGAGCCGAACCGCACCTGCCGCGACGACTTCCTCCGGCACACAACCTGCCCCAGGGTGGACTTGGGCACGTTGACCGCGGGACACCGGGAGGCGCCATGGCGGAAGACATTCGCAGGGAGGAAACGGTGCGGAAGCCCGTTCCGGAGCGGCAGGGGGTGCGGGAGCCGCAGCCGCTCGAGCGCGGAGTGGAGCGGGAGAGGTCGGAGCGGAAGGTCGGGGACCGGATCCCGGGGGAGGGAGCCCCCCCGGAGCGGGCCCCGGACGAGCCGGCCAGCGGCCCCCGCGAGCCGCAGGAGCCCCGGTCCGCGCATGTGGACGGGCGGGAGCGGTCGGCTTCATCGGGCGGGCGCGGGGCGCCTGAGGACCGGATCCGGCACCGGGATTGAGGGGGCTCCGCACCCGCGCCGGTTCGCTGCCGGGCGGAATGCGACGAGGTATTTCGTCCCGCATGGTTACCTGCCAGCGGAGCCTGTGGAGCGGTGAATCTGCCGCGTGGCGACCACATCCCGAACGGCCGATCTCGCTATGGGCCCGCCCCACTCCCCACCTCATCATCCGCGCGTACTCGAACACGGAGCACGCCATGGACCAGGAAGCCGTCTACCGCTGGGAAACCCTCCCGGAGTACGTGGCCACGCAGCAGTACAGCCGCTGCCTCGGCCGCATCTTCCGCAGCCTGCCGCGTCGCGTGCGCCGCAAGGTCGTCGAGCCGATGACCGGGGCGGCGCTCCTCATGAGCCAGGGGATCGCCGGGTTCAACGCGGACGTCCCGCCTTCGGAGCGGCTGACCGGGGTGGAGCGGGAGGCGTTCCGGCGACGGGCGCTGACGGGGATCCGCTGGTCCCGGGACGGGCTGGACCTGCTGAAGGACATCCGGCGGGCGAGCCGGCCGGACCTGCTGGCGGCCGCGGAGCTGCTCGAGCGGATCGAGAGCGGCGTCCGGAGCGCCGAGGCGCCGCCGGACTGGCTGTGAGGCTGGAAACGGTGGTCTGACCG
>JAHWKI010000070.1:0-11620 GCA_019347975.1 Gemmatimonadota bacterium | reverse complement strand
GAAGGGCGGGCGTGATCGTCGTCGACGTGAACGTCGTCGCGTACCTCTTCCTCGAGGGGGAGCGCACGGCGGCGGCCGAGTCCGTGCTGCGCGCGGACGCCGAGTGGGCGGCGCCGTTCCTCTAGCGGAGCGAATGGCGGAGCGTGCTGGGCGGGTACGTCCGGCGGGGTCAGCTGAGCGGCGCGGAGGCTCGGGAGCGGCTGCGGGAGGCTGAGTCGCTGCTGCGGGGACCGGAGCTCCTGCCGGATGGTGAGCGGGTCCTCGAGCTGGTGGGGAGCTCGACGTGCTCGGCGTACCACTGCGAGTACGTGGCCGTCGCGGAGGCGCTGGAGGCGCCGCTGGTCACGGCGGACCGGCGTCTGCTGGAGGCGTTCCCGGACCGGGCGGTGTCGCCGGAACGCTTCACGGGCGCGGCGTAGCGCGCGAGCCCGACGCCCGCCGATGCCGACGCGTCGGCCGGCGTCCTTGCGTCCGGGCGATGACCGTGGAAATCTCCGGATCCGGAGCCCTCGTCCACCGTCACCGGAGTGCGGAGATGCGCCTCGAACCCGTTTGCGAGATGGAGCTGACGTACGACGACATCCCGGGGCTGTCCGCCAAATTCGCGCTGGTGCGGCCCCACGGGGGCGAGGAAGGGAAGGGGTACGGAACGGGTGGAGGGGCGGTGCGGGGCGAGCGGCTCGCCGGGGTGGCGCACTGGGTCAACCACCCGCACCGCCGGAGCGACGGCGCCATGCTGCCGGATGCGCACGGCGTCATCCGGACGGAGGACGGGGCCACGGTGCTGTTCCAGCTGCAGGGCCGTACGTTCTTCGAGAACCATACGGGGAAGCAGCTGCTGACGGTCCTCTTCGATGCGGACGATCCCCGGTACGCGTGGGTGAACGACAGCTACTGCGTGCTCGAGGGTGTCGTCGATGCCGCGCGGTTCATGATGATCGCGCGGGTCTACCGGCTGATCCACGAGATGTGAGGTCCGTATCGGAAGAGAGATGATGAGACGACTCGTCCTGCTCCCGCTGGCCCTGACCCTCCTCTCGGCCCCCACCGCCGCCGCGCAGGCGGCCGCGCCGGACACCGTCCGGCTGACCGCGCCGGGGCTGCGGGCGCCGGTCGAGATCGTCACGGACCGCTGGGGGATCCCGCACATCTACGCGGAGAACGAGCCGGACCTCTTCTTCGCGCAGGGCTACAACGCCGCGCGGGACCGGCTGTTCCAGTTCGAGGTGTGGCGTCGGCAGGCGACGGGGACGGTGGCGGAGATCCTCGGCCCCCGGGAGATCGAGCGTGACATCGGGACTCGCCTGTTCAGGTTCCGGGGCGACCTGGACGCGGAGCTCGCCCATTACCACCCGCGGGGACAGGCGATCATCACCTCCTTCGTGCGCGGCGTGAACGCCTACATCACCGAGACGGAGCGGGACCCGGGGCTGCTGACGCCGGAGTTCCGGCTGCTCGGCATCACGCCGGGGCGGTGGACGCCGGACGTGGTGATCTCCCGGCACCAGGGGCTGCTGGGCAACATCGGGACGGAGCTGTCGATCGGCCGCGCGGTGGCGAAGCTGGGCCCCGAGCGGGTCCTCGCCCTCACCGATTTCGGCCCCGGGACGCCGGAGCTCGCGCTGGACCCCGCCATCGACGGCGACCTCCTCTACCAGGACATCCTGGGCCTCTACAACGCCTTCCGCCGCGGCATCCGGTTCCGGCCGGAGGACGTCGTCGCCGCCTACCGCGGGGACGACGAGACGGCAGGCCGACTCGCGCGGGCCAACGCGGAGGTGGCGGAGCTGCTCGAATGGCGGGAGCGGCGGGCGATCGGCAGCAACAACTGGGTCGTCAGCGGGCGGCTGACCGAGAGCGGGCACCCGATCATGGCCAACGACCCGCACCGCGCGCTTGCCGCGCCGTCGCTCCGGTACTGGGCGCACCTGGTGGCGCCCGGCTGGAACGTGATCGGCGGCGGCGAGCCGGTCCTGCCCGGCCTGTCCATCGGGCACAACGGGTACGGCGCGTGGGGGCTGACGGTGTTCGCCACGGACGGCGAGGACCTGTACGTCTACGAGACCAACCCCGGGAACCCGAACCAGTACCGCTACGACGGCCGCTGGGAGGACATGCGGGTGATCAGGGAAACGATCCCGGTCGAGGGGCAGGCGCCGGTCACGGCGGAGCTGAAGTACACGCGCCACGGGCCGGTGGTCTACGAGGACGAGGGGAACGACGTCGCCTACGCGATCCGTGCGGCGTGGATGGAGATCGGCGGGGCGCCGTACCTGGCGAGCCTGCGGATGGACCAGGCGAGGAGCTGGGCGGAGTTCCGGGAGGCGTGCAGCTACAGCCACATCCCGGGCGAGAACATGGTCTGGATGGACCGGGACGGGAACATCGGCTGGCAGGCGGTCGGCATCGCGCCCATCCGTCGCACGTGGAGCGGGCTCGTGCCCGTTCCCGGCGACGGCCGCTACGAGTGGGACGGGTACCTCCCGATCCGGCAGCTGCCGCACGTCCTCAACCCGCCGTCCGGGTACATCGCGACCGCCAACAACGAGCTGATCCCGGACGACTATCCGCACCGCGACGCGGTCGGGTGGTCCTGGTCCGATCCCTACCGATTGTCGCGGATCGACGAGGCGCTCGGCTCGGGTCGCAAGCTGAGCATGGCGGACATGCTGAGCCTCCAGACGGACGTCCTGTCCCTCCCCGCGCGCACGCTCGTGCCGATGCTCCGGCCGCTCGCGGCGGGTGAGCCGGGGGTGGAGGACGCCCGGCGTCGTCTGCTGGAGTGGGACCATCGGCTGGAGCCGGGGTCGGTGGCGGCCGGGATCTACGTGGCCTGGGAGGACCGGCTCCGGGAGAACATCGAGCGGGTGGTGATCCCGCTGGAGGCCCGGGACGTGATCCGCGGCCTCGCGCTGAGCCGGGTGATCGAGGCGCTCCAGGCCCCGGACCGCCGCTTCGGCGACGACCCCGCCGCCGCCCGCGACGCGCTCCTCCTCGCCAGCCTGGACGAGGCCGTGGCGGAGCTGCGCCAGCGGCTGGGGGCGGACATGGACGGGTGGCGGTACGGCCAGCCGGACTACAAGCACGTGACGATCCGGCACCCCATGAGCGGCGCCGTGACGCCCGAGCTGCGCGCGAAGCTGGATGTCGGCACGCTCCCGCGTGGCGGCTACGGGAACACGGTGAACAGCACGGGCGGCGCGGACAACCAGTCGTCCGGCGCCTCCTTCCGGATCGTTGCGACGAGCGAGGACTGGGACCTCACCATGGGCACCAACGCTCCGGGCCAGTCCGGCGACCCGGACCACCCCCACTACCGCGACCTGTTCGAGCTCTGGGGCACCGACCGCTTCTTCCCCGCGTTCTACACACGCGAGAGGATCGATTCGGTAGCGGACCGGGTAACCGTGCTCGTGCCGGCACGCTGAGGGTCGATCCCCCCGATCGCCTCTCCGGTTGGCCGCAGTTGCATGGCAGAAGACGGGCGGCAGGACCGTTGTTGCCGAGAACAGGCCCCACCGACGGACCACGGACCCCGTATGAGACCCGAGACGAGCCTCGCCGCCATCGCCTTCTTCGCCCTCGCCGCCGCGTCGTGCGAGCCGACGGCCCCGGCGCCGGATCCCGTCCCCGCGTCCATCGTGGCGGTGACCGGCGAGGTGGCGGCGGTGCCGGAGTACCGGAAGCCGGTCGTCGTCCGCGTGCTGGACGAGGACGGGCGCGGCCTCCCCGACGCACAGGTGCAGTTCGAGCCGGCGGGGGAGGGGCACGGAAACGTGAACGGCGGTCCGCTGGCGGTGGCCTCCACGGACGGAGCCGGATCCGCGGAAGCGGTGTGGACGCTCCCCTCGACCCCCGGGGACTACGAGCTGCGAGCCACGGTCACCGAGAGCGACGTCTTCCAGCCGGAGATGCCGACGGGGCTGACGGTCACGGTTCCCGCCGTCGTCGAGTCGTTCTCGCCGGCCCTTGACGCCATGCTGCTCGGGCTCGGGGACCGGATCGAGAGGGCCCTGCAGCGGATGCAGGAGACGCTGCGTCTCAACCCGACCCTGGAGGCGGAGCACCGGGCCCGGATCGCGCTGCTGAAGCGGCCGGACCTGGACAGCGAGATCGTGGCCGGCCGCCGCTTCCTCGAGCACCCCGCGCCGTCGATCGAACGGGAGGCGATACCGGTGGTGACGGTCTTCCCGTCGGAGGAGATGCGGCATGGCGCGACGCGGATCGGCTCGACCATCGAGGCGGCGCTGCCGGTCCTGGAGGGCTTCCTCGACGCCCCGTTCCCGGCGGAGCAGATACGGGTGTGGTACGGGTTCGAGCTGGGCTCGTCCGGCGGCGGCGGGACGATCAACATGGAGGACGAGGGAGGGTACGCGGCCCGGGAGGGCCCGCTGCCGTACGACGCCATCGTGTACCACGAGATGGCGCACAGCTACATCGGCAACGAGTCGCTGACCCAGCTGCTGGAGCTGATCGTCTACAACGTGCTCCGGACCGGGTCGACGGACCTGGAGACGTGGCCGTACACACGGGACTACCCCGGCCTCCAGGACTCGAACGAGGACCTGTATGCGCTCATGGACATCCACGGCCTGATCGGGCACGATGCCGTGGCGCGGGGCTACCGGGCGGTCCTCCCGCTCCCGACGCCGTACGGGCAGCCGCTCTGCGAGGCGTGCGTGCAGGCGTTCGTCGACGAGGCGCCGGCGGAGTGGAAGGCGGCCGTGGAGGCGAAAGCCAGGCGCGTCACCTTCTGAGCTGGAAACTTCCACGACTTGCGGCGTCTCCCCGCCTCCGCGAGTGTCCCGTCCGGCCCGTGCCGTGGAACCAGCATCGAAATCGCGCATGAACATCCTGATCGTAGAATCCGGCGCCAAAGCCCGGACGCTGCAGTCCTATCTCGGGGACGGCTGGTCCGTCGTCGCCACCGGCGGGCACGTCGAGACCCTGCCGGATGACCGGCGGGTCCACGGCAAGGACGCGGGGAAGGCGTTCTGGGCCAACCGGCCGGGGGAGCTGCCGTCGCCGCCGTGGGTGTGGACGGACCGGGGCGAGGAGGCGATCCGGAAGATCCTGGAGGAGGCGGGCGACGACCCGGAGTTCTGGATCGCCACCGACCCGGACCGGGAGGGCGAGTTCATCGCGTGGTGCCTGGACCGGATCCTCCAGGAGCACGGCCCGACCCACCGGGTGACGTTCCAGGAGGTGACGAAGGAGGCGGTGCAGGCGGCGCTGGAGCACCCCCGGGGGGTTGACCACGGCATGGTGGACAGCGCGCTGGTGCGCAAGTTCCTGGACCGGCTGGTCGGCTACCGCACGTCGAAGATGGCCAACACCGTGGTCGGCCGGGGCGCGTCCATGGGGCGGGTGCAGACGCCGACGCTGGGGTTCGTCGTCGAGCGGGAGCTGGAGCGGGAAGCCCACGTGCCGATCCCCTACTTCGAGGTGCACGCGCTGGCCCGCGGTATCGACCTCGAGGTCCGCTTCCACGAGCCGGACGACGCCGACGCGTGGCGGGACGAGGCGGGCAAGGTCCATCCGTCCCGAACGTTCGGGAGGGAGGCGGCCGAAGGGGCGTACGAGGCGCTGTCCGCGGCGGGTGTGGTGACCGTGACGGAGGCGAAGTCGGGGACGCGGCACCGTCGTCCGGCCGCGCCGCTGTCCACCGACGTGCTGCTCCAGGCCGCGGGCTCACGGTTCGGCTGGTCACCCAGGAAGACGTCCGCGCTGGCGTCCATGCTCTACGAGGCCGGGCACATCACGTACATCCGGACCGACTCCACGCGGCTCGCGGCGTCCGCCGTGCAGAAGATCCGGGAGATCGTGAAGGGCGCGTTCGGCGAGGACCACCTGGGGGAAGAGAGCCGGGCGGCGGTGGTCACCGGTCCCGTCCAGGACGCCCACGAGGCGATCCGTCCCACGCGGATGGACGTGGAGGAGCCCGGGCTGGACGACGCCGACGGCCTCCGGCTCTACCGCCTGATCCGCGCCCATACCCTGGCCAGCCAGATGGCGTCCTCGGTGCGCTCGACGGTCAGCCTCGAGGCCGCGTCCGAGGGGCTCGAACGGCCGCTCACGGGGAGTGTCTCCTGGCGGACCTTCGACGGGTGGGAGGCCGCGTACGCGGAGTTCATGGGTGATATCGCCACGTCGCCGCCCGACGTTCCGCTGGAGGCCGGCGCCGTCTGGCCCCTCGACCCGGGGACGGAGGAGCGGGAGAACCCGCTGCTGGTCGAGGACCAGACGCGGCCGCCGCCCCGCTACCGCCCGCACACGCTGATCAAGGCGATGAAGGACGCCGGGATCGGGCGGCCGTCCACGTACAGCCGGACCGTGGAGAAGCTCGAGGAGCGGAACTACGTGGTGGTCGAGGACGGGAGCGTCGTCCCCACCGAGCCGGGGCGGGCGGTCTGGCTCGAGGCCGCGCCGCTGTACGCGGAGGACGCCGACGAGGACCACGACCCCGTGGAGCTCTTCAGCACCGAGTTCACCGCGTTGATGGAGGAGCGGCTGGACCGGATCGCAACGGGCGAGGTGCCGGCGCCCGGGAGCTGGGAGGAGTGGCGCGACCAGATCCGCGACCTCCACGCCCTGGCCCAGGAGCGCCGGAACGCCGGCGGCATGCTGCCCGGTCAGCGCAAGATGCTGGAGCGGCTGCTGTCGAACGCGCCGGGACGGGAGGAGGACGCCCGCCGCGTAGCCGCCGGGGAGCTGACGTACGAGGAGGCCCGCGCGCTGATCGGCGCGCTGAAGGAGCAGGGTGTGAAGCCGGCGGCGACGGAAGGGCAGATGAAGTACATGCGCGAGCTGCTCGCCGACCTGAAGATGTCCGATGAAGAGCTCGAGCAGCTGACGGGCGTCCGGAGCCCGGACGTGATCGAGAACAGCGTCCAGGCGAGCGCCGTGATCGACGAGCTCCGGCGCGTCTTCGAGGAGCGGCGGCCGCCCAGCGCGAAGCAGCGCCGCTTCATCGAGGACCTGGTGAAGCAGGCGGGGCTCTCCGAGCAGGAAGCCGCCGCGCTGGTCGGGCTGGAGTCGCTGGACGAGCTCACCGGCGGGAGCGAGGGCACCGCCAGCGCGCTGATCGACCGGCTCCAGGAACGGACCGCCAAGACCGCTTGATACCCGAGGCGTGGCGGGCCCGGAAAGGGGGGGTTCACCACGAAGGCAGGCGCTTCCGCGGTTTCGTGTGGGCCGGCCGCCCTGTGGACGGCGCGGTGCCGAGCGGGGCGGTACCGTGCAGACCGGGAGTCGAGAGACGTCAACCCGGATGGATCGGCCGGGGCGGGCACGGCTTTCCAGTTTGCCGCCTCCAGGAGACGTCGAGCCGGCGCGCGATCCCGGGAACGCAATCGCGCGCTGAATTCACGTCGATAAAAGACGGCAAGGCAGCACACGTGCCCTGAAAGCAGGCATCGATCCAGGTTTACGTCTCACAGGCGCCATCCCACGGCGCAGCCCCCCGATCCTTCGAGGATCCTGTTCCCGCCCGGAACCCACTGGATTCCCGGAAGACCAAAAAAATCGGCCGAGATAGTCCCGGCCGCCCGGACGCCCCGAAGCCCCCCTCGCGACGCTACGTGCTCTCCTCGACGCCGTGGTGATCCCCGGTTTTCCTCTCTTCCTCCTCCCTCTCCCTAGCGGAATTTCTCCATCAGAGAATCGAGGGCCTCCGCACCCGGGCAGAGGGTCTCGTACGGCAGATCGACGAGCGGGCTCTCGACCGTCCCGAGCACCTCGTGCATGTCGGGGGCGTCGGGCTCCATGAACAGCAGCCCGGTCGCCACCTCGCCCGCATCCTGACGCTCGCGCAGGTAGCGGTAGACGCGGTCGCGGCGGGTGGGGTCGAAGTCCTCGGCGACCTTGCGGAAGCGGACGGTGCTGCCGTCGTGCATGGCGACCTCCCGCACGTCGCCGCTCCCGTACTCGGCGCTGATCGGGCCGCGGAGGGGGACGAAGTCGGCCTCCACGACGGCGGTGTGGTGGTCGCGGGTGTAGCGGTAGCTCTTGGTCGACGCCTCGTGGTCGTTGAAGGTGACGCAGGGCGAGATCACGTCCACCAGCGCGAAGCCCTTGTGGGCGATGCCGGCCTTGAGGATGGGGATGAGCTGGGCCTTGTCGCCCGAGAACGAGCGGGCGACGAAGGTGGCGCCCAGGGAGAGGGCGAGGAACACGGGGTCGATCGGGGGCTGCCGGTTGGCCTCCCCCTTCTTCGACGCGGACCCCACGTCGGCCGACGCGGAGAACTGGCCCTTGGTCAGGCCGTAGACGCCGTTGTTCTCCAGGACGTAGAGCATGTCCACGTTGCGCCGGATGGCGTGGCAGAGCTGGCCGAGCCCGATGGAGAGGGAGTCGCCGTCGCCGGAGATGCCGATGTAGGTGAGGGCCGGGTTGGCCGCCTGCGCGCCCGTCGCCACCGCGGGCATGCGGCCGTGGACGCCGTTGAAGCCGTGGGCCTGGCCCAGGAAGTACGCGGGCGTCTTCCCGCTGCACCCGATCCCGCTCAGCTTGGCGACCCGGTGGGGCTCGACGTCCAGCTGCCAGAACGCCTCCACGATGGCGGCCGTGATTGAGTCGTGGCCGCACCCGGCGCAGAGCGTCGACATCGCGCCCTCATAGTCCTGGCGGGTCAGCCCGAGCACGTTCTTCTGGGACTTCGGGAGCGGGATCCGGGGCTTCCTGATGAACGACATGGCTACGCTCCTCCGCGGGCGATCTCGAGACGGGGCGTGGAGCCCGGGGACGGGGCGGGTGCCGCTCCGGTCGGCTGCGAGGCGGCGTCGGGGTCGGCCATCCCCAGGGCGGCCAGGATGCCTTTCACGACCGGCCCCCAGCTCAGCGGCATCCCGCCGTAGAACAGCAGCGGCTCCAGCCGCGCCGGGTCCACGCCGCACTCCACCACGAGCAGCGTCCGGAGCTGGGCGTCGCGGTTCTGCTCGACCACGAACACGCGCTCGTAGCGGTCGAGGAAGGACCGGACCGAGGGGTGGAAGGGGAACCCCCGGATGCGCAGCACGTCGGCGACGACGCCGTGGTCCCGCAGCCGTTCCCGTGCTTCCACCACCGCGCCCCGGCAGCCGCCGATCGTGACGACGCCCACCGTCGCCGGGCGCTCGGCGCCGAGGGCGTCATCGACCACCAGCTCGGGCTCGGGGACCGCCGTGGCCGCCCCATCGATCTTGCGGGCGATCCGGTCCACCACCTCGCGGTAGGCGACGGAGTCCTCCGTGTACCGGGCGTGGCTGTCGTGGCCGGAGCCGCGGGTGAAATAACCGCCGCGGGGGTGGACGCCGGGGAGCGTGCGGTGCGGGATCCCGTCGCCGTCGATGTCCAGATAGCGGGCGAACCGCGCGCCCGCCTCGAGCTCGGCCGCGCTCAGCACCTTGCCGCGGTCCGGACGGTAGGCATCGTCCCAGCGGAGCCGGGGCACGACCCAGTCGTTCATGCCGATGTCCAGGTCGCTCACGACGAAGACGGGGGTCTGGTAGCGCTCCGCCAGGTCGAACGCCGCGACCGCGAAGTGGAAGCACTCGTGCGGGTCCGCGGGGAACAGCGCGATATGGCGCGTGTCGCCATGGGACGCGTAGGCGACGGCCAGGAGGTCGCCCTGCTGCGTCCGCGTCGGCATCCCCGTGGAGGGCCCCGTGCGCTGAATGTCGAAGAAGACGGACGGGATCTCGGCGTAGTAGGCCAGCCCGATGAACTCGCCCATGAGGCTGATCCCCGGGCCGCTCGTCGCGGTGAACGAGCGCGCGCCGTTCCACCCGGCGCCGATCACCATGCCGGCGGCCGCCAGCTCGTCCTCGGCCTGGAGGATGGCGACCCGGAGCCGACCGGTGTCCGGGTCCTTCCGGAACTGGCCCGCGAAGGCCGAGAACGCGTCGACCAGCGAGGTGGAGGGGGTGATCGGGTACCACGCCGCCACCGTCGCGCCCGCGTAGACGCAGCCCAGCGCCGCGGCGGTGTTGCCATCGATGAGGACCGCGTCGTCGTTGGCACTCATGCGACGGAGCCGGATGGGGAGCGGGCAGTGGAACGCGTCGCGGGCGCGGTCGTAACCGAGCCGGAGCGCCTCGAAGTTCGAGTCCAGCAGCTTCTTCTTGCGGCCGTACGTCTGCGTGATCAGCTCCTCCAGGACCGGCACTTCGACATCGAGCAGCGCGGCGAGCGCGCCGAGGTAGGCGATGTTGCGGAGGAGGACCCGGGCCCGGCTGCCCTCGAACCGCTCGGTGCACAGCTCCGCGAACGGGATGCCGAGGTAGGTCACGTCGTCTCGCTGCGCGTCCCGGCGGAGCTGCCAGCTGGAGTCGTGCAGGACCCATCCCCCCGCCCGGACTTCCGCCACGTCCCGCGTCTGCGTCGCCGGGTTCAGCACCACCATCAGGTCCGGCGCCTCCGCCCGCGACGTGTGCCCCGCGCCGCTCACCCGGATCTCGTACCAGGTGGGGAGCCCCTGGATGTTCGACGGGAACAGGTTCTTCCCGCTCACCGGGACGCCCATCCGGAAGATCGATTGCATGAGGAGCCCGTTGGCGCTGGCGGAGCCGGTGCCGTTCACGGTGGCGATCTTCAGGGCGAAGTCGTTGACCGGGTCGGACATGCGGGAGGCGCTAAGAGACATTCCGGATGCGGGATGAAAGAAGCATTTTATTCACCACGGAGGAAAAGCAGAACAACAGAACAACAGAACAACAGGACAGCACGACACCACGCCCACACGCCAAAACGCCAAAACGCCCGGGTTATCATCGCCCGCGGCGGGAGAAGGATCCCGGTGACCCTCTGTGCGCTCTGTGCCTCTGTGGTGATACTGGTTCTCTCCGTGTCTCCGTGGTGAGCTAGCGTCCGCCCGTCGCAGGCGTCTCCATGGCAGCCACCGCCTCGCTCCCCGCATACGGGATCAGCAATTCGAGCTTGGCCATGTCCCACGCGGCCGTCGGGCACCTCTCGGCACAGAGCCCGCAGTGGAGGCAGAGGTCCTCGTCCTTGACCATCACCCGGCCGGTGTGGGGCAGGTCGTCGGAGACGTAGATCGGCTGGGCGAGGTTGAGAGCGGGGGCCTTGAGGCGCGGGCGCAGCTCGGCCTCGTCGCCGTTCACGGTGATGGTCAGGCAGTCGACGGGACACACGTCGATGCAGGCGTCGCATTCGATGCACAGCGGCGCCTTGAAGTCCGTCTGGATGTCGCAGTTGAGGCACCGCTCGACCTCGGCGAGGGTCTGCTGGAGGTCGAAGCCGAGCTCGGCCTCGACGTCCAGGCGCCGCATCCGCTCCTCGAGCTCGGCGTAGCGCATCGGGGTGCGCTCGGCGGTGTCGTAGTCGTTGCTGTAGCTCCACTCGTGGAGCCCCATCTTCCGGGAGATGAGATTCATCCCGTGGGGCGGGCGCTCGGCCACCGGCCGGGCCTCGCAATGGGCGTGGATCGAGATGGCGGCCTGGTGGCCGTGCTCGACGGCCCAGATGATGTTCTCGGGGCCCCACGCGGCGTCGCCGCCCGCGAACACGCCCGGCCGGGTCGTCTGGAACGTGGTCCGGTCGACCATGGGCATGCCCCATTCGTCGAAGTCGATCCCGATGTCCCGCTCGATCCACGGGAACGCCGCGTCCTGGCCGATCGCGA
>JAHWKI010000282.1 GCA_019347975.1 Gemmatimonadota bacterium | reverse complement strand
CGATCTCATCCCGCACCTCCGGAACTCAGTGCAAATGCTTTCTTGGAAGCCATTTACACTGAACAAATCGTGCCATGGACCTGCTACGCCAGGAGGCGCCAGACCTGGGCGACGAGGAAGCAGACGACGAAGCCCATCGCCAGCGGCATCAGCGCCGCCACCGTCGTCCATTTCGCGCTCCGCGTTTCCTTGTAGATCGTGTAGATCGTGGTGGAGCACGGGTTGTGGAGGAGGCTGAACAGCATGAGGGAGACGGCGGTCAGCAGCGTCCAGCCGCCCGCCGCGAGCAGGTCCCCGACGGCCATCTGGGAGTCCAGCTCGAACATGACGCCCGGGCCCGCGCCCAGATCCCCCGCGCCGACGGTGAGCGCGGTGAGCATGAGGACGGTGGGGATGACGATCTCGTTGGCCGGGATCGCCACCACGTAGGCCAGGAGGATCACGCCGTTGAGGCCGATGAGGATCCCGAGCGGGTTGAGCCATGTGATCAGGTGCTCCGCGACGCTGACGCCGCCGACGGTGATGTTCCCCGACAGCCAGATGGCGGCGCCGGCCGGGACGGCGAAGACGACGGCGCGCCAGAGCACGATCAGCGTCCGGTCGATCATGGACGTGTAGAGCGTCTGCATCACGCGCGGCGGCCGGTACGGCGGGAGCTCCAGGCTGAACGTCGTCGCCTCGCCCTTCAGGACCGTGCTGGACAGCATCCAGGACGCCAGGAACATGAACATGATCCCGGTGACCGCGATGCCGACCACGGCGGTGGCCGACACGAGGCCGGCCAGGTGAGCGGGGGCCAGGGCGCCGATGAAGATGGACGCGATCAGGATCTGCGTGGGCCAGCGGCCGTTGCAGAGGGAGAAGTTGTTGGTGATGATGGCGATCAGCCGCTCCCGGGGGCTGTCGATCACGCGCGTGGCCACGACGCCGGCGGCATTGCAGCCGAAGCCCATGGACATGGTCAGCGCCTGCTTCCCGTGGGCGCCGACCCGGCGGAACATGGAGTCCAGGTTGAACGCCACGCGGGGCAGGTAGCCGAAGTCCTCGAGCAGCGTGAACAGCGGGAAGAAGATGGCCATGGGCGGGAGCATGACGCTGACCACCCACGCGGTCCCGAGATAGATGCCATCGAAGAGGAACCCGCTCAGCCACCAGGGCGTGCCGATGGCCGCGGCCGTCGCCTTCAGCCAGGGGTGCACGGTGTCGATCAGGAGCGTGGCCAGCATCTGCGACGGCACGTTGGCGCCGGCGATGGTGAGCCAGAACACGATGGCCAGGATCGCGAGCATCAGCGGGAACCCGAGCCAGCGGCTGGTCAGCATGGCGTCCAGCCGCGCGTCCAGCTTCGCGCCGGCCGCCCGGAGACCGCGCTTCTGCGAGGCCGCCGCGATGTTCTCGGCGGCGGCGTACAGCCGCTCGGTGAAGGCGTCGTGGAAGTCCGTGCGGAGCGTCCACCGCAGCCGGGACGCCGTGTCCAGCACCTCCCGCACCGCGTCCTGGGCCGGCGGCGGCTGGAACGTGCCGGCGGCGAGGCCTTCGGGGACCGGGCCGTCGGTGTCCTCCAGGTGGCCCAGCTCGCCGTCCCGCACGGCCTGCTCGACCGCCTCGTCGGCGTTCAGCAGCCGCAACGCGACCCAGCGCGGGTTCGCGACGCCGGGGAACGCGCGCTGGACGGCCGGGAGCAGGTCGCCCACGGCGCGCTCGACCTCCGGCGCGTGCGTCTCGATGCGGAACGGGCGCGTCCTACGGCGACGGAGCGCCACGTCCTCGACGGCCTTCAACAGCTCGTCCATGCCCTCGCCCGAGCGCGCGACCGCCGGCACCACCGGCACGCCGAGCTCGTTCTCCAGCCGCTTCGGGTCCACCGCCACGCCGTGCCGCTCGGCCTCGTCCATGAGGTTGAGGCAGACCACCACGCGGTCGGTGATCTCGAGGATCTGCAGGACCAGGTTCAGGTTCCGCTCCAGCCGCGTCGCGTCCACCACCACCACGGTGACGTCCGGGCGGCCGAACAGGATGAAGTCGCGGGCCACCTCCTCGTCCGCGCTCCCGGCCTGGAGCGAGTAGGTCCCCGGGAGGTCCACCACCTTCACGCGCTTGCCGTTGTGGGCGAACGCCCCCTCGGCCCGCACGACCGTCTTACCCGGCCAGTTCCCGGTGTGCTGCCGGAGCCCGGTGAGGCCGTTGAACACCGTCGTCTTCCCGACGTTGGGGTTGCCGGCGAGCGCCACCAGGTAGTCCCAGCGGTCCGGGCTGAGCCCGAGCCGGACCAGGCTCTGCCGCCGGTGCTGCGCGGAGCCCCGCGCCTCACCCGCCTTCGTGATCGTCGCCATCCTCAGCCCGCTCTCTGCGTGATGCCCTGCTCAGCCGCCTCGATCTCGACCAGCGACGCCTGCTGCCGCCGCAGCGCGATGAGCGCGCCGCGGATCCGGTAGCCCACCGGGTCGCCCGAGGTGCTCACCAGCTCCGGCGTGATCCGCGTCCCGGGGACCACGCCGAGATCCAGCAGACGACGCCGCTGCAGCCCCTGACACGACGGGCTGATCCCCGTCACCCGCACCTCCTCGCCCGGCGCCGCCTCCGCCAGCGTGCGGCCCGCCCCCGCGGCCGTCGCCCCTTCCGCCGCCCGCTCCACCGTCACGTTCGCGGCGTCCACCGAACGGAGCACTCGCTCGACCCCGCCCACCTGCACGCGCACGCCCGCGGGGCTCCGGTCCAGCACCTCCACGATCAGCCCCGGCGCCAGCCCGGCGCCCATCAGCCGCTCGAACACCTCCGGCGGCTCGTCCTCCAGGTGCCGCACGACTACCGTCCGCCCCGCGTCGACACGGCTCAGCGGCACCCCCGCCCGCTCGGGGATCTCCCCCTCCGGCGTCGGGATCGGATCGCCGTGAGGGTCGTAGCGCGGATGCCCGAGCCGCGCCGCCAGCTGCTCGGCCTCCCCCTGCGTCAGCTCGTGCTCCACCCGCTCCGCCTCGGTGTGCCACTGCGCCGGCGGCACCCCGGTCCGGTCCGCCAGGTACCGTTCCCACAGACGGTGCGTCCGCAGGATCCGCAGCGCGTACGTCCGGCCCGCCTCCGTCAGCTCCCACCCCGTGCTCCCGGCCTCCGCCAGCCCCCGCTCGTCCAGCCGCGACAGCAGCTCCGACGCGGCACCCCGCGAGATCTCCAGACGACCCGCCACGTTCTCCAGCGTCCCGCTCCGGCCCGCCCGCTCGTAGTCGTGCAGGTGCTTCAGCACGTCCTCCAGCCGCACGCGCTCCGTCTCCCGCCGCAGCCGCAGCCAGCGCGCGAGCAGCCCCGCGCGCGGCCACAGGATCACGGCCCCGAGCAGGGCCGCGAGGGCGAAGATTCCGAGCATGAGCAGTGGATCAGGGTACATCGGCTCTCCGTTTTTAGGCTGGACTAAAAAATTGGGTGAGTGGAGACGGGTGTCAAGAGGGGGAGGCCCCGGCCATGGGCAGGGATCGCGCTCCACGGTCCACGCCGGACGGCGCACGCTGGCATCATTGTCCTCCGGGCTCGCGGGCCGCATGTTGAGATGCTGTTCCGCAGTCCATCTCCCACGAAGGAGGCACTCATGGTGCGTACTCGGAGTTCCCTGATCGCCCTGATCGCCGCGCTGACCCTCGGCTGCGAGGCCCCGGAGGTGGGCGACGCCGCCACACAGGGGGACGCCGCCCCGGCCACGGAACGGGCGACCGTCCCGGCGGATGCCGCGGCCACCGAGGCGGAGGTCGCGCGCATACGAGACGCGTGGGTCGAGGCGGCGGCGGGGGATGACGCGGCGACGGTCGCCTCGCTCTACGCCGAGGACGCCCGGATGGTCGGCGCGACCGGCGACGTGTCGGACGGCCGCGACGCGATCCGGGAGGCGCTCGCCCCGGCCTTTGAGGCGATGAGCGATCTCGAGGTGACCAGCACGGACCTGGTGGTCGGGACGGACGTGGTCAGCGACATGGGCACGTACACGCAGATCCTGCGGACGCC
>JAHWKI010000281.1 GCA_019347975.1 Gemmatimonadota bacterium | reverse complement strand
GAAGTGGGACTTCGGCACCAGCGCGGTGTTCGGCGTAACGGCGCAGCGGGTGTTCGGGCCCCTGGTCGCCGGCGTCGAGATCGGCTACTCGCCGATCCGGCACGAGGTGCGGGACCTCACCACCGGCGTCCTGCTGGGGGACGGCCGGGCGCGCCTGCTCACCACCATGGCCGTGGGTCGGCTGGGAGGCGGTGGGGGCGGGGGCTTCTTCACCTACCTGACGGGCGGGATCGGCGCCATGACGTACGGGATCCCGAGCCTCGACCGCTGGGATCCCGACTTTGCCCTCCGGGGGGGCGGCGGTGTGGAGTACGGACACTCCCGGACGTTGGCGCTCTTCCTCGAGTGGAACCGCTGGTGGGTCTTCCACCAGTCCGAGGGTGTGGACGACAACACCGCGAACCACGCCCACCTGGAGCTCGGGATCCGGCTCGGCATGTAGCGGGAACCCCCGGACGCCGTCGAGGTAAGAGCCTGTCCACGACGCAGTCGGCGGCGCCACCGGAACCACGAGCACCGGCAGGCGCCGCGGCGTTTTTCCGAACGAGAGAACGAATGAGACGACGCCTCCTGAATGGGGCCCTCGGGCGAGCCGCTCTCGCCGCCGGGCTCGTGCTGTGGACGGCCGCGCCGGCAAGCGCTGGTGTGCCGGTGACGCTCCGCGGCTCCTCGGCCGCCATGGAGCGGCAGCACGCCGTCGCCATCGAGCTCGGCTTCCGCTTCGTGCGAACCCGCGCCGAGATGGCCAGGCTGGAGGCGGAGGGCGACCTGGTGCGGATGGAGGGCAACGACGAGTACGGCTTCCGCGAGGGAGTCTCCTCGCTGGTGGCCCGTCCGGAGACCCGCACGTTCGTCGAGCGCCTGGCGCGGGACTACCAGGCCGCGTGTGGTGAGAAGCTGGTGGTGACGAGCCTCACCCGTCCGACGACGCGCCAGCCCCGCAACGCGCACCGCCTCTCCGTCCACCCCGCCGGCATCGCGGTCGACCTCCGGGTGAGCAGCCGCGCCGACTGCCGCAACTGGCTCGAGGGCACCCTTCTCGCCATGGAGGAGGATGGCGCGCTGGACGTCACGCGTGAGCGATACCCGCCCCATTACCACGTGGCGCTCTTCCCGGAGGCCTATATGGCGCTCATCCAGCCGGAGCTCGAGGCGGAGAGGGCTCTGGCCGTCGCGGTCGCAGAGGCGGAGGCCGAGGCGAACGCTGCCGCGGAGCGCGCCGCCGCCGCACGCGCCGCGGCCATGACGCGGAGCGCAGCCGCCGGCGGCTCGGCAGGCGCGTGGCTGCTGCTGGGGGTCGTCGGCGTAGTGGTCCCGGCCGGTCTGGGCGCCGTCGCGACGCTTCGCCGGAGGTCCGCGGATCCCGATCGGGCGGCCGGCGGTTAGCGGTAAGGAGGGCACCCGCCCGATAGCCCGACGGGACACGTCGACCGCACCAACCATCGGCGAGCCGAACGGCGCTCTGTTCGCGGGAATTGTTGCAGACCGGCCGCGGCGACAGGGTCCGCGTACGCCCCCGGGCGCTCCGCAACAGTTCCCGCGAACAGAGCCGCGACGCCCCGTTCGTCTTCCGCAACAGTTCCCGCGAACAGAGCCCGGGGGCTCGTTCGGCAGGGGTGGGTTCGCACTCGGCCGCGGCGGCGCGTCTCCGGGCCGTGTCCCATCCGCACATTCCACCCCGTATCTTCCGGCATGCGCCACCTGACCGTTCCAGCCATCGACCGCCTCGACCTGCTCCGGGCGGGCGACGACGCCCTAACGCCGGCTACGCGGGTCCTCACCTTCGATGCCGGCGGCACGGCTATCCTGATCCGGCGGGGCTCGAGGCCGGTGCTCGCTACACGGACGCTCGGCGAGCTGCCGCGCTCGGCCGAAAACCTCACGGTGCTGCTGGGCGAGCACGCCGGCGTCCGGTGGGCGGCCCGCGCGGCGCCGGAGGCGGAGCACGCCGCCACGCGGCAGGAGGGCGAGGAGTTCGCCGGAGTACGGGCGGCGGCGTCATCGCTCGCGGCGTTCGAGGCGGGGCTCGTCGTCTACGGAGCGGGGCTCCTGGCCTGGCACCGGCGCGCGCAGTACTGCGGCGTTTGCGGCGGGACCACGGACGCGGGGCATTCCGGTCACCAGCGGGCGTGCGGCGGCTGCGGCGCCGTCCAGTTCCCGAGGACGGATCCGGCGGTGATCACGCTCATCCGGCGTGGCGGACGGTGCCTCCTGATCAATCAGCCCGCCTGGCCAAAGGACCGGTTCGCGGCGGTGGCGGGATTCGTGGAGCCGGGCGAGACGCTGGAGCAGGCGGTCGCCAGGGAGGTCGCGGAGGAGGTGGGGCTGTCCCTCACGGCGGTGGAGTACATGGGGTCCCAGCCGTGGCCGTTCCCTCACTCGCTGATGATCGGCTTCCGGTCGGTTGCCGCGGAAGGGGAGGTGCGGCTCGGGGCCGAGGTGCGGGAGGCCCGGTGGTTCACGCGGGCGCAGCTGCGGGCTGGCGTGGACGCCGGTGAGCTCTCCCTGCCGACGCCGTTTTCGATCTCCCGCAGCCTCGTCGACGACTGGCTCGAGGAGGGGTGAGCGGCGGCCTCAGCCGCGGGCCAGCGCCCGGGCGGCGCACGCGGCGAGGACGGCCGCGCCGATGGGCAGCACGTCCTCGTCGATGTCCATGTCGGGGCGGTGGAGCTCGCGGGGGCGGTCAGCGGGCGCGGCGCCGAGCCAGAGGAGGGCGCCGGGCGCTTCCCGGAGGAGCACGGCGAAATCCTCCGTCCCCATCATGGGCTGCGCCTCCCAGACGCCATCCGGCCCGAGAAGCTCGCGGGCCGCGTCCATGGCGAGGCGGGCCATTCCGGGATCGTTGAGGGTCGGCGGGTACCCGTCGCGCAGCTCCAGCTCCGCCCGTCCGCCCATGGCCTCCGCGACCGTCATCGCTGCTTCGAGAGCCGATCGCAGCCGCTTCCGCACCTCGGGGTCGAAGTAGCGGAGCGTCCCGTCCATGGAGACCCGGTCGGCGATCACGTTCTCCGCGGTTCCGCCCCGGATCGTGCCGATGGTGAGGACGCCCTGGTGCATGGGCGAGATCCGTCGCGCCACGCCGTTCTGCGCCGCCAGCACCACGTGAGCGGCCAGCACCACGGCGTCGATCCCCTCCTCCGGCCGCGCACCGTGGCTGCTCTCTCCCGTCACGTGGGCGGTGAACGTGTCCGAGCCGGCCATGATCGCGCCCTCGCGGGTGAAGATCTTCCCGGCCGGGAGGTGCGGACCCACGTGCAGCGCGAACGCCGCGCCCACCCCGTCCATGGCGCCGGCTTCGACCATGTGGACCGCGCCGGAGCGGTTGTCCGCGTCCGCCTTCTCCTCGGCCGGCTGGAACAGGAGGCGCACCGTCCCGGCGGGCAGGTCCCCGTCCGCCACGGCCCCGGCGAGCAGCCTGCCGGCGCCCACGAGCATGGCGGTGTGGGCGTCGTGGCCGCATGCGTGCATGGCGTCGTCGACGGTGGAGCGGTACTCCACCTCGTTGGCTTCACGGATGGGGAGCGCGTCCATGTCGGCCCGCAGCGCCACCACCGGGCCGTCGCCATTGCGGACTTCGGCGACCACGCCGGTTCCACCCGCGCCCCGCCGCACCGCGAGACCCGCCGCTTCCACCGCGTCCGCGGCCAGGGCGGCGGTGCGCTCCTCGCGGAAGGCGAGCTCGGGGTGGCGGTGTATGGCGCGCCGCATGCCGACGAGGTCGGCGTGGATGCTGCGGGCGTGCTGCAGGAAGTCTCGCATGGCACCGGCGTGAGAGATACTTTCGAGACCGGCCGAATGTACCGAAACCAGACTGAAGACAGCAAACGGGAGGAGGGCGGCGGCGCCGAGGGGGCCACGCCCGCGGGGGAGACGCGGCTCACGGAGCAGCGGAACCCCCGGAGCTCGCGCATCGACGAGCTTTCGACGCTGGAGACCGTCGACCTGATCAACGCCGAGGACCGCATGGTGGCCGAGGCGGTGGCGGAGGAGCGGCGGGAGATCGCCCAC
>JAHWKI010000069.1 GCA_019347975.1 Gemmatimonadota bacterium | reverse complement strand
GCCCACGAGTCCTTCGACGCCGACCGCTTCGGCGAGCTGGAGGAGACGGTCCAGCGCCACGACGGCTACACCGCGGAGGCGCGGACCGCCACGATCCTCGAGGGGCTCGGGCTGCCGGAGGAGGTGCACCGCAGGCCCCTCTCCACCCTCTCGGGCGGGTTCAAGCTGCGGGTGCTGCTCGCGCAGGTCCTGGCCAGCGCGCCCGACGTCCTGCTTCTGGATGAGCCCACGAACCACCTGGACATCCTGTCCATCCGGTGGCTGGAGAAGTTCCTCCACGACTTCCGCGGCCCGGTCGTCGTCATCTCCCACGACCACCGGTTCCTCGACAACGTCGCGTCGAAGATCCTGGACGTGGACTACTCCACGGTCACCCTGTACCACGGCAACTATACGTTCTTCCTGGAGCAGAAGCGGGAGGAGCGGGAGCGGCGGGAGAAGGAGATCGAGGGGCGGCAGAAGGAGATCGCTCATCACCAGGAGTTCGTGGACCGGTTCCGGGCCAAGAACACGAAGGCGCGGCAGGCGCAGAGCAAGCTGCGGATGATCGAGAAGAAGGCCGCGTCGCTCGAGGCGCTGCCGGGCAGCTCGCGCCGCTATCCGACCTTCCGCTTCAAGCAGCAGCGCCCGACCGGCCGGGACGTGCTCACGGTGAAGGGCGTCGAGAAGTCGTTCGGGGACAACGAGGTCCTACACGGCGTGGACCTGCTGATCCGCCGGGGCGAGCGGGTCGCCATCATCGGTCCGAACGGGATCGGCAAGTCGACGCTCCTGAAGATCGCCATGGGCGAGCTGGCGCCGGACGCCGGCGCGGCCGAGTGGGGCTACGAGGCCCAGCCCGGCTACTTCGCGCAGGACCACCACGAGCAGCTGGAGGGGGACTCGGGCACGGCCGAGGAGTGGCTGTGGCGGTTCTGCCCGGACAGGGACCGCGGCTTCGTCCGCGGCTGGATGGGAATGATGCTGTTCAGCGGCGACGAGGGAGCCAAGCAGCTCTCCGCGCTGTCCGGCGGCGAGGCGGCGCGGCTGGTGTTCAGCAAGATCATGCTGGACCGGCCGAATGTCCTGGTGCTGGACGAGCCCACCAACCACCTGGACCTCGAGTCCATCGAGGCGCTGGTCGAAGGGCTCAGGGACTACGACGGGACGATCATCCTGGTCAGCCACGACCGCTGGTTCGTCGGCGAGCTGGCCACCCGCGTCGTCGAGATCTCGGCCGCCGGCGTCCGCGACTATCACGGCACCTACGAGGAGTACGTCCACGCCCTGGGCGACGATCACCTGGACGCCGACGCGGTCCTCGCCAAGAGCGCGAAGAAGGGGAAGGACGGGAAGGCCGGCGGCGCCGGCGCCGGATCGAACGGCTCCGGCGGATCGGCGGCCTCGCCGTCGAAGCCGAAGTCGAAGCCGACGTCGAATCCGTTCAAGCTGAACGAGCGGCGGGAGGAGGTCACCGCCCGTATCGAGGCACAGGAGGCTCGGCTCAAGGAGATCGAGCAGGCGTTCTGCGATCCTGACATCTACAGCGCCGGGCGCATGGACGAGGTCCGGGCGCTGGAAGAGGAGCGCGGGGCGCTCCGGGGCGAGGTGGAGGCACTGATGGGGGAATGGGAGGAGCTGGAGCGGGAGCTCGAACGCTCGGCGACCTGAACGGCCGTTCCCGCGCTGGCTCCGGGAGGCTTGCCTGCCGGCCCGGCCTGCCCGGGATTCGAAGCGCCTTCGGCGCCCCGCCTGCGCGGGATTCGGCCGCTTCGGGCTTTCGGCCCTCGCTTTCGAGGCGGTGGGTGCTCCGGCTTCGTTTGAGGACCGAGGCGCCCGCGACCCGGCCCGGGCCTCCAATGCTTTATCGAAGCGGCGCTCCGCGCCGGCGCGGCCTCGGCCGCGCTCCGAACCCGCGCCAGCGGTCCCCGAGGCCGCCAGGCCGAGGGGATTCGAACATCGAAGTACCTACCGCGCCGTCGACCTGATATCCACGACGATCTCCCGCCACGCCCCCTGTCGGAACCGGAGCACGCTGAGCGTGCAGCGGGTGATGTGGCCGAGGAGGATGGCGAGCCAGATCTCCCACGGATCGAGCGTGCTGGTCTGCTGGATGACGAAGCAGAGCCCCAGGGGAACCACGATCTGGGAAACGATGGAGATGTAAAGGGGGCTCTTGGTGTCCCCCGTGCCCTGGAGCCCGCCGGTGTAGGTCAGGGCGACGGCCATGAAGAGGCCGGAGACGCTCAGGAAGCGCATGAACTGAACGGCGAGCTCGACGACGATGGGCTCCTCCATGCCGAAGATCCCTAGGAGCTGGCGGGGGATCAGGAGGAAGAGCACGCCGATCGTCGCGGCGCCGGCCACGGCGATGCGGGCGGCGGTGTGGACGGCGCTGGTGGCGCGGTCCGCGTTGCCGGCGCCCAGGTTCTGCCCCGCGACCGCGGCGGCGGCGCCCATGAGTCCGACGGACGTCCAGGTGATGAACGAGAAGAGCTGCGTGTAGGTGATGGCGTAGGCGGCCTGGGCCTCGGCGCTGAGGGCGAGGGAGCCGACGAAGCCCAGGAGCAGGACGCCGCCTACGTTCATTGCGATCCCCTGGATCCCGGTCGGGAGGCCGAAGCGGAACAGGGAGCGGATGATGTCCCAGTCCGGCCGCAGGTCGTGACGCGGGAACCCGACCACCCACCTTCCGCCCCACAGCCGGGCCAGCGCGTAAAGCCCCACGCCGCCGGTGGCGATCACCGTTCCCATGGCCGCGCCCATGGTTCCGAACGCCGGGATCGGGCCGAGCCCGCGGATCAGGATGACGTTGAGCGTGATGTTCAGCACCGTGACGAAGATGCCGAGGCGGAGCGGCGTGCGGGCATCGCCGGCGGAGCGGAGTGCGCCACCGAGCATGAAGAAGAGGAGCATGCCCGTGCTGAATACGAACATGATGCGGAGATAGGGGAGCGCCTCCGCCTGGACCTCGGGGGCCGCGTTGATGACGTCCAGCAGGCCGGGGGCGAGGACGTAGCCGAGCGGAGCCAGGATCCCCAGAGACAGCCCGACCGCGGTGAGGAACGCCTGGTAGACGGTGCGGTTGACCTTCTCGTGGTCGTCGGCGCCGGTGAACCGTGCCACCAGGATGCTCATCCCGGTGAAGAGCGACGAGATGAAGACCACGACCACCAGGAAGATCTGCCAGCTCACGCCGATCGCCGCGTTCCCGGTGTAGCCGACGTAGTGCCCGACCATGGCGTGGTCGACCATGCCCTGCAGGCCGCCGATCACGTTCTGGAGCATCGTCGGCCAGGCCAGCTTCCAGACGGCCGGAGTGAGGGGGCCCTCCACGATGGACCGGTCGAAGCGACGCCCCTTCCGCGCGGCCCCCGGGGCCGCGCCGGCGGCCACCGGCGGCGCGGCGGTCTCGGTGGCCGCGGCGGCCGTAGCGGCGGCTTCCCCGGATTCGGAGGGTCTGGGGGGGCTGTCTGTGCGGTCGTTCATCGCTCGGGGCGGGAAGAGTGCGGGCGCCAGCCGAGCAAGATGCCTCCCTCACCACCCAAGCGACAGCCCCGAGGGGCGAGCGGTCGATGCAGCCGACCCTGAGGCCCGTTGGGATGTTTCCCGGGCGGGGTTCTGCACAAGCGCCGACACGAGAGACGCCGCGCCGCCGCGCTCGGGGGGACCTCTCCGCGCCGCCCCTGCCCGGGTGGAAAAGAGTCGCCGAAGGCGGCAAATTGTACGCGCGCGGCCGCTGCCCGGGGAGAGAAAACCGCTGCTGTTGCCCGCGAGCCGGGTGGGGCACGAACCTTGACACCCTTACGCCCGCCGCGACACAGGAGAGAACGCCTTCCGTCGCCGCACTCGAGTGAAAGACAGGAGTGGACATCAATGATGATTCGACGAAACGGCTTCACGCTGGCGGAAATGCTGTTCGTCGTCATCATCGGTGGAATGGTGCTGGCGATGGGGACGCGGGAATACACGAGCCTGGGCCATCAGCGGGCGACCTCGAACGCGGGGAACGCCCTGGTCCACACGGCGAACCGGGCGCGGTCCGAGGCGATGCGGCGCGGCGAGGTGGTCTACATGTGGGTGCGACCCGATCTCGGGCTGGTCCGGGTCGGCACGGCGGCCGACACCGTCCACATGCTGGATGCCGGCGACTATGCTGCGACCATGGTCGGGAACCAGTTCCGCATCTGCTACGCGGCCCGGGGTTACGCGTTGCCCGGCTGCACGAGCGTGACGGCGGCGCAGATGGTCGGCTACGTGAGGGGTACGGACACGGCGTGGGTGCAGGTGCTGCCCCTGGGCCAGGCACGGAGGAAACGGTGATGCGCGCAGGCTTTTCCTTGATCGAGGTCATCGTCGGCATGCTCATCTTCGCGACGGGCGTGCTGGCGCTGAGCGCGTCCACCGGGTTCGTGAGCCTCCAGCTCCAGTCCGCGGACCTGCGGACGGAGCGGAGCGTGGCCTACCAGCAGGCGACGGAGCAGCTCTACGCCATGAACTTCGACAGCGTGGCCTCCGTCTCCGCCGGCAACGCGACGACCGTCGGCTCCTATTCGCTGTGGTGGGACGTGCAGTCGGTGCGGTGGGCGCTCAAGGAGGTCCAGCTCTACAGCGAGGGCCCCGGATTCGTGAAGGGCCGCCGCGAGGCTTCCATGACCGACACGCTCATCGTTCGGATCGCGAGGCCGGTCAAGTGAGGACCATGCGCGAAGGATTCACGTTCGTCGAGCTGCTGCTCGTCCTGGTCCTGGGGACCATGCTGCTGGGCGCCGTCTACGAGACGCTCAGCCGCCAGGAGGAGGCGTACGGCCTCTTCAACGCCGTCGCGGGAACGCAGCAGGACACGCGGATGGGCATGGACGTGCTGGCGGCCGAGCTGAGGGAGGTGAGCGCCGGCGGCGGTGATCTGATCATGGCGACGCAGGACTCGCTGAAGATCCGCGGGCTCCGCCAGTTCGGCCTGATCTGCGCGACCGACAAGAACAACAAGCGCTTCACCGTGGCGAACCTCGGCGCCGGTGGATTCGTCGTCGGGGACAGCGTGCTGATCTACGTGGACCAGGACTCGCTCAAGGCCGCCGACGACACCTGGCAGCGCGATGTGCTGAGCGCGGTCGGGACCACGACGTGCACCACCACGCTGGGGCTGAGCCTAGGATCCCTGCTGCCCGGTGGCACGCTCCAGCAGCTCACCGTGCCCGGGGCGGGGCTCCGGTTCGACTCCATCTTCCCGGGCGCGCCGATCCGGTCGTTCGAGACCGTGACCTATCGGGTCGGGACGACCGATGGCGAGCCGTTCCTCCAGCGGGTGGTCAGCGGCACCGCCACGCCGCTCTTCGGGCCGGTCCCGGCCACGGGCGGCTTCAGGATCGAGTACTTCGACACGGCGGGTACGCAGCTGACGACGTTCCCGCTATCGGCCGCGGATCGCGCGATCGTTCAGCGGATCCGGCTCGAGCTACATGCCCGCCGCAGGGCGGGCGGGCCCGGCAGCACGTACACGGACTCGCTGGTCAGCGACATCTACCTGCGCGGCGGCTGAGCCGCTAGAGGAGCACGTTATGAGCATGTACACGGAACGCGGCGGCTTCGCGCTGCCGGCGGCGCTCCTCGCGCTCGTGATCGTAGGCGCGCTGGTCACCGGCGGCGTCTACGCCGCCATGGAGGAGGACCGTTCCAGCGGCAACGTCCAGTTCGGCAACCACGCCTTCCTGGCGGCCGAGCGCGGTCTCGAGGACCTGCTCGGCACCCGCAACCGTATCTACTTCCAGGACAGCGTCGGGCTCGTCGGCCAGGCCGACACGATCGGCCCCGTGGCCATCACCGTGGAGGGCGTGCAGGCCCAGTACACGGTGTTCGTCCAGCGGCTGAACACGCGGCTGTTCAAGGTGGACTCCGAGGGCGAGGTGCTCTCGGGTGGCCGATACGTCGGCTCCAAGCGCCGCCTCGCCGAGATGATGCGGATCACGTACACGTACGTGCCGAAGGACCGGGCCTACACCACCCACACCGAGGTCCGGCTCCGCGGGCAGTCCGCCATCAACGGGACCGACGTGGTCCCGACCGGGTGGCTGGGATGCGAGACGGTGGGTGTACAGGCGGCGGTCCTCGCCAAGGACACGCTGCTGGTGGACGTCCCACCCGGTGGCGGGAACACCGCGCTCGTCGGAAGTCCGAAGATGAAGGAAGATGCGGCCATGGACTCCCTGGACTTCGTCGAGTACGGGGACATGCACCTGGACGACCTCAAGGAGGTCGCGGACATCACGCTGGCCCCGGGGACGTACACCGGAATGGCACCGTCCAGCTCGGGCGGCGTCTGTGACAAGACCAATCAATTGAACTGGGGCGATCCCCTGAACGTCACGGGCGACTGTCACCTGTACTGGCCGATCATCTACAGCCCCGGCGACCTCCACTTGAGCACCGGCATCGGGCAGGGTATCCTCATCGTGGACGGCACACTGGAGGTCAGCGGTAACTTCGAGTTCCACGGGCTCGTCTTCGTCTACGGCAACATCAAGGCGACGGGTACCGGGAACAAGTTCTCCGGCTCCACCAACGTGCTCGGCTCCAACGGCTATTCCGAGCTGGGCGTCACCGGCGCCGGTAACACGCAGGTGCAGCTCTCCGCGTGCGCGATCGAGCGGGCGCACATGTACAACGAGCGCTTCTCACGGCCGATCCCGCTGGGCGACCGCAGGTTCATTGACATGTCCGGGATCGGGGCGACCTGATTCCACGGACACGGCGTTCTCCGGCGCGGCCTCTGGGCCGCCTTGCGCCGGAGGGGCCATCGGAGCTCGCCGGGGCTGCGGCTGGCAGCCGCACCCTCGAACCCCCATACCGAGTCGAGCCGCCGCCGAGATCGCCGTTTACGGCAAGCTCGGCGGTTTCTCCCTGAACGACACCTACGCGCGGCGACCGAGCCGCGAGAGGAGCAGGTATGGTCACCGAAACGAAACGTGAGGGATTCGCGCTCGCGGCGGCGCTCCTGGCGCTCGTGATCGTCGGCGCGCTGGTCACGGGCGGCGTCCACGCCGCGATGGAGGAGGACCGGTCGAGCGCGAACGTACAGTTCGGCAGCCACGCGTTCCTCGCGGCCGAGCGCGGGCTCGAGGACCTGATGGGGACAAAGAACCGCATCTACTTCCAGGACAGCGTGGGAGCCGTGGGAAGCGCCGACACCATCGGCCCGGTCGGGGTCATCGTGGAGGGCATTCCAGCGCGGTACACGGTCGTCGTGCAGCGGCTGAACACCCGCCTGTTCAAGGTGGACTCCGAGGGCCGGATGCTCCCGGGCGGCCGCTACGCCGGCTCCAAGCGCCGCCTCGCCGAGATGATGCGCATCACGTACACGTATGTGCCGAAGGACCGCGCCTATACGACCCATACCGAGGTCCGGCTGCGCGGCCAGTCCGCGATCAACGGGACCGACGTGGTCCCACAGGATTGGGTCGGGTGCGAGACCGTAGGCCAGCAGGCGGCTGTCCTCGCCAAGGACACGCTGCTGGTGGACGTCCCACCCGGTGGCGGGAACACCGCGCTCGTCGGAAGTCCGAAGATGAAGGAAGATGCGGCCATGGACTCCCTGGACTTCGTCGAGTACGGGGACATGCACCTGGACGACCTCAAGGAGGTCGCGGACATCACGCTGGCCCCGGGGACGTACACCGGAATGGCACCGTCCAGCTCGGGCGGCGTCTGTGACAAGACCAATCAATTGAACTGGGGCGATCCCCTGAACGTCACGGGCGACTGTCACCTGTACTGGCCGATCATCTACAGCCCCGGCGACCTCCACTTGAGCACCGGCATCGGGCAGGGTATCCTCATCGTGGACGGCACACTGGAGGTCAGCGGTAACTTCGAGTTCCACGGGCTCGTCTTCGTCTACGGCAACATCAAGGCGACGGGTACCGGGAACAAGTTCTCCGGCTCCACCAACGTGCTCGGCTCCAACGGCTATTCCGAGCTGGGCGTCACCGGCGCTGGTAACACGCAGGTCCAGCTCTCCGCGTGCGCCATCGAGCGCGCCCACATGTACAACGAGCGCTTCTCCCGCCCCATCCCGCTGGGCGCCCGGAACTTCATCGACCTGTCCGGGATCGGCGCGACCTGACCCGAGGCGGATCGACGAGCAGAGCCCGGGATCGGAGCTTGGGCCTCCGGTCCCGGCCTTTCTCTATCAGGCGTCGTCGCGCTCCGAGTCCGTGCCCCCGGCGGCCGGGAAGACCCGCGACTCGTCCTCGTCGAGATCGAGGAAGCCGTCCCGGATCAGGACGTCCTCGATCGCCGCCAGCGCCATGCCACGCCGCGCCTCGCCGCGGTCGCCCGGCCGGTCGCTCTCGGGGCCCGTATGCGTCGTGACCCCGCGCTCCGCCTCGCTCGTCGGCCCCTCCGGCACCGACCGGACCGTCTCGTCGATATCCGTCACGCGCTTCATGACGAGCCGCCGCGCCTCCTGCCGCGCCTCCTCCGGCCATTCGCCGCCGCCGGTGGGCTCATAGGCGTCCAGCACCTCGTCCACGTCCTCTTCTCGGATCTCGTAGGGGACCGGGTCCATAAGGCTCCTGTATGCTCGGGTGAATCTCCGCTCCCACGGTGTGCCAGTACCGTGCCGCCCCGCGAGGGTTGATCCGCGAGAGCGCCCGATGCATCTTCCGTCATGATCGACGACACCGATATCCGCATCCTCCGGCTCCTCCAGGACGACGCCCGCATGTCCAACGCGGCCATCGCCCGTGACGTGGGGCTCGCCCCTTCCGCGGTCTTCCAGCGGATCCGCAAGCTCGAGACGGAGGGCGTGATCCAGGGGTACCACGCCCGCCTCGACCCCGCCGCCATCGAGCAGGGCCTCCTCGCCTTCATCTCCGTGCAGACGGGCGAGGGCGCGCGCGCGGGCGAGACCGCCGCCATGCTCGGCGCCATCCCCGAGGTCGTCGAGGTCCACCGCGTCGTCGGCGACGACTGCTTCCTCCTCAAGGTCCGCGTCCGCGATACCGCCGCCCTGGGCGCTCTCCTCGACGAGAAGGTCCAGCCGCTCCCTCCCGTCGCATCGACCCGGACGACGATCGTGCTGAAGACGTCGAAGCACGCCGAGCCGGCGCCGCGTTCCGCGGCGACCGGTTCCGACGAAACCGCATCGGAATCCCGCCAGCGCGCGTCATAACAACGCAGGTACGAACGTTGTACTGACGAATCGTCTGTCGTAGCTTGGTTACGGCGACGATTCGTTCCAGCATCCCAGCCAAGGAGGGACCTATGCGCAGGTACGTTCGTGGAGCAGCGGTGGTGGTGGCGGCGGTGTCGGGCGCGCTGCTGCTGGCGTGTGGGGGCGATGACGGGGATCCGATCGGGAGCGATCCGACGCGGATCGAGGTGACGGTGCGGGCGGACGGGGCGGCGGAACCGGGGGTGACGGTGCGGCTGTTCAATGCCGGGGGGAGCACGCCGCTGACGCAGGGCATGACGATGTCGAACGGTCAGGTCACGTTCGACGATCTGGACGCCGGCACGTACGACGTGGAGGTGGAGGTCCCCTCGGACATGGAGATGGCGACGGGGGAGGCGCGGCGGCCGGTGCCGGTTGCGGCGGGGCAGACCGCGACGGTGACGTTCCAGCTCGAGTCGGTGCTGCCGCCCGGCACGGAGCAGGTGGGGCTGACCGGGAGCTTGACCTTCTCCCCGGCGTCGCTGACGATCCCCGTCGGCACGACCGTACGGTGGCGGAACGAGCAGGCGATTTTCCATACGGTCACGCCGGACGGTCACAGCGAGTGGACGCGGGCGACGGTGAGCAACGTGGGCGATACGTTCGAGCACACGTTCAACACAGCCGGGACGTTCCCGTACTTCTGCGAGCCGCACCAGAACCAGGGGATGACCGGCACCATCACGGTCCAGTAATGCCGGCCGAAAGGCGCGGTGCCCCGAAGGCGGGGCTGGTGGCGGCGCTGGCGGTCGCGGCGCTGGCGTCGCCGTGGAGCGGGGGGGCGGCGGGTGCGCAATCGGTGCTGGAGCGCACGCCAAACGTGGAGGGGGTGTGGGGGTCCCGGCCCGCGACCCTCCACTTCCATTTCCTGCACCGCTTCCAGGTCACGAGTCCGCCGGTCAGCAAGGTGCTGAACAGCCCGACCTTCCTGCTGGCGGCCGGGATCCCGGGGCGGGTGGTGGTGGGGGGGCGGTACGCGACCAACTCGCTGCTTGTGGGCGGGAGCCCGAACGAGTGGGAAGTGTTCGGCCGCTGGGCGGCGGCGCCGGTGGCGGCCGGGAAGCTCGTGGACCTGGCGCTCCAGGGCGGCTGGAACGGCACGGCGGAAAGCGCCGACGGCGAGGTCCTGGCCGGAGCGGGAGTCGGCCCAGTGCATCTCAACGCCGGCGCCCGGGGGTTCTCGGCCTTCCGCGGCGGCGACCCCAGGGCGGCGTGGCTCGCCGGGGCGCGGCTGCGCCTGCACCGGTTCGTGGCGCTGGCCGGTGACGCGGCGCGGGTGCTGGGGAGCGAGGCCCCCGACCTGGCGTGGAGCGCGGGGCTGCAGCTCGAGATCCCCTACACCCCCCATTCGCTGTCGCTGCACGTCGCCAACGCGAACACGACGACGCTCCAGGGCTCCACCATCGGCCTCCCCGAGCGGCTCTGGGGCTTCGAGTTCACCGTCCCGCTGACGCTGCGGCGCTACTTCGGCCCCGAGCGGCCGCCGCCCGCGGCCGCGGCGGGCTCGGAGGGCGCGGCTCCCGCCGCCCGGCGGGCGGCGGCGGTGGTGGACATGAACAACCGCCTGCAGTTCCTCCCCGATACCGTGCGGGTGAAGGTGGGGGAGGCCGTCCTCTGGCGGAACACGTCGGAAATCGTCCACACGGTCACCGCCGATCCGGCGGCCGCGGCGCGCCTGGAGAACGTCCGCCTCCCCGCGGGCGCGGCGCCGTTCGACAGCGGCGACATGCCGCCGGGGGCGGAGTTCAGCCACCGGTTCGATGTGCCGGGGGAGTACGGATACGTGTGCCTGCCCCACGAGCTGGCGGGGATGGTGGGAGTGGTGATCGTCGAGCCATAGCCGGCGCGACGGCAAAGTTGCCGTCGTCGGAGGGCACGGAATTCGAACTTTTTTCCGTAACCACATCGCCGGGATTGGCTGCTCCGAGGCGGGCCCGGCGTTGGCCGCAGGCGACGAGCCGCTGCGCCTACTGCGCGAGAAGCTCCTCGGGTGCGCCGGGGAGGCTCTCGCCGTCCTCGCAGGCGCCTTCGTGCTCGGCGGGATGGTATCCGCGGCACTCGTTGCAGGCCTGCCAGCTCTCGCCGCGGCTCACGGCGGCGCGGGCCCTCTTCATCCAGCTCTCTTCCATCTCGGTCAACGTCGTCAGTCCCATGATCTCCCTTTTTTGCGGTCAGGTGTGCACCCCCTGCCTAAACCGGAGCGGGCGCATCGGTCCATTACGCCATCGCCGCGCGTCAGCGGGCGCGGAGCACACGGGCGGCATCGACACGCGCGATCCGGAGGGCGGGGATGAAAACGGCGGTGAAGGCGACGATGCCGAGGACCCCGGCCGCTGCCGCCACCGTGAGGGGGTCTCCGGGCCTGACGCCGAAAAGGAGGCTCCCGAGGAGGCGTCCTCCGGCAAGGGAGGCGAGAACGCCGAGGACGAGCCCGGCGGCCACGGGAGCCATTCCTCGCGAGAGCGCGCTGCGGAGCACACCTTCGCGGCGGGCGCCGAGCGCCATCCGGATGCCGTACTCCGCCCGTCGCGCTCCCATGGTGTAGCTCATCACGCCGTACACGCCGACGGCTCCCAGCGCCAGGGCGAGGACGCCGAAGAACGTCAGGACGCCGGCGAAGAAGCGCCGCTGGACCATGGAGTCGCCGAGCACCTCGTGGAGCGGACGGGCCCGGACCACCGCCACGTCGGGGTCGAGCTCGGCGACGGCCGCCCGCACCGCCGGTACGAGGGCGGCGGGGCCGCCCTCGGTCTCGGCCATGACGACCATTGCGGCCAGCGACCAGGCGCCGCCGTGGGCGAGGTACATCTCCGGCCGGGGCTCCCGGTCCAGCGCGTGCTGGTGGACGTCGCCCACCACTCCGATGATCGTGAACGGTGTGCTGCCGAAGAGCCGGATCGTGCGGCCGAGAGGATCCTCGCCCGGCCACAGCTCGTCGGCGAACCTGCGGTTGATCAGCCCCACGAGGGCCGCGTCCGGCGACTGGTCCGATGAAGCGATGTCGCGACCGGAGAGGACCGGCTGTCCGACGGTCTCGAAATAGCCGGGGGTCACCACCCGGAAATTGGCGCTGGGGAGCGGCCCGGGCGGCGGCTCCATCCCTTCCGCCAGGTAGGGGAACCCCCAGTTGCTCTCGGTGAACGGGGTCAGATGGATCCCCCCGGCCCGGCGGACCCCCGGCATGGCCTCGAGGCGCTCGATGAGCGCCGCGTAGAAGGCACGGGCGCGGTCGCCGCCGTACCCGGCGGGCGGCGCGGCCACCTCGACAGCGAGGACGTCCGACGGATCGAGCCCGGGGTCCACGGAGCGGAGGGCGCGCAGGCTGCTCAGGAGGAGGGCCGCGCCGGCCACCAGCATGGTGGCCAGGGCCACTTCGCTGGCCACGAGCGCGAAGCCGCTCCGTCGTCCGGGGCGGCTCCGGCCGAGCTGGCGCTGCCCGGAGCCGAGGTCCTCTCGCACGTCGCCGCGGGTCGCCCGGAGCGCGGGAAGGAGACCGAAGCCCAGGGCCGCCAGCAGGGAGAGCCCGAAGGCGAACGCGACGACCCGTCCGTCCAGAGCCGCCAGCTCGCTCCGGGGGAGCACCGAGGCGTCCGTGATCCGGAGCGCACCGAGGAGGGCCCGGGAAAGGCCCAGGCCAAGCGCGCCCCCGGCGGCGGCCAGCATGAAGCTCTCGACGAGCTGCTCCCGGACGAGCCGCATCCGGCCCGCCCCGAGGGCGGCGCGGACCGCGAGCTCCTGCCGGCGCTGCTCGCCCCGGGCCAGCATGAGGTTGGCCAGGTTGGCGCAGGCGAGCACCACCACCACCCCGACGGCGGCCAGGAGCGTGAGGAGCGTTCGGCGCACGTCGCCGACCATGGAATCCAGGAGCCCCATGGCGCCGGCCGACGCGCGGGTGCTCTCGTCCAGCACGCCCGGGTACGCCTCCACGAGACGGTCCGTTCGGGCGCGGACCTGCGCCGCCGCAGCATCCACCGTCGCGCGCGGCGCGAGCCGGGCGATCACGTAGTTCACGTACCAGGTGCTGTCGGTGGCGACGGTGCGCGGCCCGGGCCGGTTCAACGGGATCAGCACCCGCGACTCCTGGCCGGGGCGTCCCCACGGCCGGAACCCCGGAGGCATCACACCGACCACCTCCCGGACCCGGTGGCCATAGCCATCCAGCCGGATGCGCCGCCCGATCACGTCGGGGTCCCCGCCGAACCGCGTCCGCCACAGGCCGTCGGTGAGGATCACCACGCCGGAGAGGGCGGGGGTCCGCTCCTCGGGACGGAACGGACGGCCGAGCGCCGGCATCACCCCGAACACATCGAAGTACCCCGCGTCCACCACCTGCGCGTCCACGAACTCCGTCCGATGATCCGCCTCCCCCATCAGCGTGAGGCCCCAGAAGGAGATCCCCGTCGACGCGCTGAGCGCCGGGACGTCCGACACCTCGTCCGCCAGAGCCATGTTGAAGTTCTGCCCGGGCGAGAGGCGCACCAGCCGCTCCGGCGCCGGGTACGGCAGCGGCCGCAGCATGACGCCGTTCACCACCGTGAACATCGCCACCGCGGCGCCCACGCCCAGCGCCAGCGTGGCCAGCGCCGTCGCCGCGAACAGCCGATCCTTCGCCAGCCGCCGCGCCGCGTGCGACGCATCCCGCACCAGCCCCGTCGCCGACTCCCTGTGCCGCCGCGTCCGCTCCGCCTTCTGCCCCATCCTCGTCAGCTCCCGCCGGATCCCGTTCACGTCACCCAGCCGACGCTCCGCCTCCCGCCGCGCCGTCTCCCGGTCCAGGCCCCCCGCCACCAGAGCGTCGATCCGCTCCTCCAGGTGAAAGCGCAGCTCGTCCTCCACGTCCGCGCCGGGATCGGGGCCGAAAAAGCGCAGATACCGCCGCCAGACGGGGATCGGGTCGCTCATCCCGACGCCTCAGCCCTGCGCCGCCCACGCCGGCGCTTCGCCCTCCAGCACCGACGACACCGCCACCGCGAACCGCGCCCACGCCTTTTCCTCCCGGCCGAGCTCCGCCCGCCCCGCCGCCGTCAGCCGGTAGTACTTCGCGCGCCGCTTCTTTTCCGTGATCCGCCACTCGGCCTCGAGCCACCCCTTCCGCTCCATCCGGTGCAGCGCCGGATACAGCGATCCCTCCTCGATCGTCAGCACGTTTCCCGTCCGCTCCTCCAGCCACGCCGCGATGCCGTAGCCGTGCAGCGCGCCCCACGAGAGCGTCTTCAGGACCAGGACCTCGAGGGTGCCGGGTAGAAACTGCTGATCGTCCATGGGCTTCACCAAGACCGTCTAGGGTTGGCCTCCATTCTGGTGGCGCTCACATAGATTGTCAATGGGAATGGCGGAGCCGACCGGGCAGAGAGGGTGCCGTCAAGGTTCTACCGGCGTCGGCGCGGGAAGAGCGTGGTCTGTAGGGGTTCGATCGTGCCGTCAAACCCCCACAGGCTTCGGCGCGGAAAGAGCAATGGTGGTTTGACGGTCGATAGTGGCGTCAAGGCCCCACACAGGCTTCCGGGCGGGAAGAGCATTGGTGGTTTGACGGGCCCTCCTGCCGTCAAGGTCCCACGGCCCTCCGCGCGGGAAGAGCAATGGTGGTTTGACGGCGCCTGACGACGGCGAAGGGACGCCGGGAAACGGCCTTCCGGATATTATGCGAGGCGCGTTTCCCGGTCGATGATGCTTCCACGCCCGGCCAGGCGAACGGCAACCAACATCGAACGGAGGCTTACGTGAAGATCATGGTGGCCGGAGCGCTCCTCGCGGCCCTCGTTCTCCCCGGGTGCGGACCGGCGCAGACGCGGGATCGGGAGGCGGCGGCGGTGGAGGCGGTGGAGGCGGTGGAGGCGGTGGACGCGGTGGAGGCGGTGGAGGCGGCGGAGGCGGTGGAGGCGGCGGAGGCGGCGCGGGAGGCGATAGCCGCGGAGGCGGCGGAGGCGGCGGAGGCCACGCGGGAGGCGATAGCCGCGGGGGCGGCACGTCGCATGGCCATCACCATCGACGACCTTCCGGTGGTCTCCCGGACGCGCCAGGACGCCGCGTTCCAGGAGGTAGTGACGGACGGGATCCTGGCGGCGCTCCGGGCGCACGGGGTCCGGGCTACGGGCTTCGTGAACGAGGACAAGCTGGAGCGGGATGGCGTGGTCGATCCCGCGCGGGTCGCCCTGCTCCGGCGCCAGGCCGCGGCCTACGCCAGTGCGAGGGAATACGACGCCGCCCGACGGGCTCTGGACGGCGTCCTGGCAGTGGACACCACCGTCGGCGCCGAACGGGCGCGCGTGCTTCTCGACGTCGCCGGCATCGCGCAGCAAGGGCGGTTGCACGACCGGCTGCAGCTCATCCGCCAGGCCCAGATCGCCGTCGCCGAGCATCCCGACGCCGACCTGAAGGCCGACATCGCCCTGCTCGAGGCCGCCGTGGCGGCCGAACGCGGCGACTTCGCGACCGCCCTGCGGCACACCG
>JAHWKI010000280.1 GCA_019347975.1 Gemmatimonadota bacterium | reverse complement strand
TGCCGCACTCGTCGCAGTAGATGATGGGGATGGGCGGGCCCCAGTAGCGCTGGCGGGAGATGCACCAGTCGTGGAGCCGGTAGTTGATCCGCTCCTCGCCCAGCCCCCGGTCCGCCAGCCAGGCGGTGATCTCCCGCTTCGCGTCCTGCCACGCCATTCCGTCGAACTCGCCCGAGTTGACGACGACGCCGTCGCCGACGTACGCCGCCTCCAGCGGCGTCGACGCGTCCTCGCCCTCGCCGGCCACCACGCGGGTGATGGGGAGGCCGAACTTCTGCGCGAACTCGAAGTCCCGCTCGTCGTGGCCGGGGACCGCCATGATGGCGCCGGTGCCATACTCCATGAGGACGTAGTCGGCGATCCAGACCTGGACCTCCTCGCCCGTGACGGGATTGATGGCGTGGCCGCCGGTGAAGACGCCGGTCTTCTCCTTGTCGGTCTTCTTGCGGGAGACCAGATCCATGGCGGAGGCCCTCTTCCGGTAGGCCTCCACCTCCTCGCGCTGCTCCTCGCCCGTGAGCGGGTCCACCGCCGGGTGCTCGGGGGCCAGGACCATGAACGTTGCGCCGAAGAGGGTGTCCGGGCGGGTCGTGAAGACCTCGATGACGGGGCGGTCGTCGTGGAGCTTCGCCATCTCGTGGCGGTCCTCCGCGAGCTTCGGGCGCGCGAACGGGAAGCGCACCAGCGCGCCCTCGCTCTTCCCGATCCAGTTGTCCTGGGACTTCTTGGTGGACTCGGACCAGTCGATCCAGCCGAGGTTGCCCAGGAGCCGCGGGGCGTAGTCGGTGATGCGGAAGAACCACTGGCTGAGGAAGCGCTGCTCCACGGGCGTCCCGCACCGCTCGCACTCGCCCGCGATGACCTGCTCGTTGGCGAGGACGGTCTGACAGCCGGGGCACCAGTTGACCGGCGCCTCCTTCTTCTCCGCGAGCCCCCGCTCGAAGAGCTTGAGGAAGATCCACTGCGTCCACTTGTAGTACGACGGGTCCGTCGTGTTGACGGTGTGATCCCAGTCGTACATGGCGCCGGTGCGCCGGAGCTGACGCGTGAAGTTCTCGACGTTCTTCGGGATCAGCTCCATCGGATGGGTGCCGATCTTGAGCGCGAAGTTCTCCGAGTGGATCCCGAACGCGTCGAAGCCGATCGGCTCGAACACCGTCTTCCCCCGGAGCCGCTGGAACCGCCCGTACACGTCCGCGCCCGTGAAGGCGTAGATGTTCCCGACGTGGAGCCCCTCGGCCGAGGGGTACGGGAACATCATCAGGTTGAAGAACGGCTTGTCGGCGGCGAGGAGGGTTTCCTCATCGAGGGCGTTGGTGCCCTCGGCCTCCCAGCGGGCCTGCCACTTGTTCTCGAGCTCGGACGGGTTGTAGCTGTCGTGGGCCATCAGGGTTCAGCGGGCAGCGGTCAGAGGTCAGGGGCCTGCATCGGCGGTCGAACCCCCGAACATAGGACGCGGGTCAACCGGGGCCAACCGGCCGACCGCCTCGAACGGCTCATCCGGCGACGACTCGGCGGCCTCGATCATCCGGCCGACCGCCCCCTTCAGAGGCACCCCCATCCGCCGGTACGTGTCCTCGAAGAGCGCGAGGCGGGTGTAGTACAGCCGGAGGCCGATCAGCGTGGCGTTGTTGATGGGCTGGCGGTGGAAGCGGTGGAGGGCGCCGTGGAGCCGCGGCGCGACGTCGCGCTCGAAGTCGGCCTTCCAGCCGGCAATGACGTCCTCCCGTCGTGCGATCTTGGCCGCGCGGTCCAGGTCTTCGCGGGCATAGAGCGCCTCCAGCCGGCCGACGAGCGCCTCCAGCGCCTGCCCGAACACCAGCGCGTCCGCCCACTCCTCCCGCGCGCGCACGCAACGCGCCCCCGCCTCCCCCTCGACGCCACAGAACAGCTCGATGGCGCCCCGGTCCCCGACGAAGCTCGCGAAGCTCTCGTTGAACGCCACACGCCCCGGGATGAACACGGTGTTGTGGGTCACCTCGTGGATCACCGTGGCACCCAGCGCGACGTCGTCGTAGCGGAGGAGGGTGCTGAGCAGCGGGTCGTTGAACCAGCCGAGGGTGCTGAACGCCCCCGCCGGACGCACGGCCGCGTCGTAGCCCTCCGCCTCCAGACGACGCGCCTCCGCCAGGGCCAGCTCGGCCTTGAAGTATCCCTTGTACGGCACCCCCCCCACGACCGGGAACCACCACGTCACCGGCACGAACGCGTCCTTTCGCGAGCCGGTGACCACCAGCAGGAGCGTGTCGCGATCCACCCGCGAGAACGTCGTGTAGCTCTCGCCCACATCCAGCTCGAGCTGCTTCTCCGCGAACGTCCGGGCCATCCGGACCACCTCGAGCTTCTCCCGCGTCCGCGCGTCCGTGAGGGGCGAGGCGAGGACCTCGTCGATGGGCTGCCGGCGGCTGAGGATCCTGGCCTCCTCGATGCCCGCTCGCAGCACGTAGCCCGGCGAGCAGAACAGCAGCGTCCCGCCCACGAGGGCGAGGACGGCGATCGTGAGGATCGCCCGCGTCGTGCGGCCGGGTCGAGGGAATCGCATCGTGGGCGTGAGACACCCCGCCGAGGCGAACGTTCCCCCGGGCCGGGGCGCGGGATCGGGTGGTCGTGGGGGCGCGAGCGCGGCTGGCGGCGCGGCCGGCATGGTCCGAAATTCCGCACCGACAATGGAAAGCGAGCGCTCGTTCTTTTTCGCGGGGTGGGCGCCTCGTCGGGACAAAATCCACCAGCCGGCCCATCCGGACATGCCCATGACTCGCACGTTCTTCATCGTCGGCTCGCTCTCCGCCTTCCTGGCCGTCGCCGCCGGGGCGTTCGGTGCCCACGCGCTGGAGGCGCGGCTCACGCCCGAGCGGCTGGACACCTTCCAGCTCGCCGCCCGCTACCAGATGTACCACGCCCTGGCGCTGCTCGCGGTGGCGTGGGCGTGCGCCCGGTGGCCCGGGGGACCGGCCACGTGGGCGGGGTGGCTCTTCGTCGTCGGGACCATCGTCTTCTGCGGAACGGTGTACGCGCTGGGCCTGGGCGGGCCGCGGTGGCTCGGGGCCATCACCCCCCTCGGCGGCCTCTCCTTCCTCGCCGCATGGCTGCTCCTCGCCTGGGCCGCCTTCTCGGGCGAGCCGCGGGCGTGAGGGGGCGGCTGCTGAGGGCGGGGGTCGCGGCGGCGAGTGTCGCCATCGTGGGAGCCGCGCTCGCATGCGGAGGCGCGGGGGAGGGGGAGGGGGGATCGACCGAGGAGGAGGCGGCCGCGCGGGCGATAGCACCCGGGGATCGGGTCGTCTTCACCTGCGACGACGGCTACCGGTTCGCCGCGCGGTTCCGCGAGGACGACGTGTCGCTGGTCCTGCCCTATTCCGTGGTGGACCTCCCCCGCGCCGAGGCGCCGGGGCGGTACACGGACCAGCGGCGGTTCCTGCGCGTGTGGGGCGACCACCAGGCCCGCTACGAGAGCCCCGACGGGCGCCGCCGCCGGTGCGCCGGCGTGGCCGCCGCCGATCCCCGGGAGGAGTCCGCCCTCCTCGGCTACGACTATCGAGCCGGGGGACAGGAGCCCGGCTGGGTCCTCGAAATCGACCTGGACCGGTCCATCCGCTACACGGGCGACTACGGGGAGACCGTCCTCGTGGTCCCCATCCCGCCGATTCACGACTCCGCCGGCAGCCAGGTCCTCCACGCCACCGGCGCCCGCGATCTGCACGTCGTCCTCGCGCCGGGGCCGTGCCCCGATGCCATGTCCGGCGAGACCTTCCCCGACAGCGTGCGGGTCACGATCGACGGCGTGACGCTGTACGGGTGCGGGGGGCGCATCGCAGACGACCCGTGAGGAGGCCGACCGCCGCGCTACTAACGAGGTAGTTGACACGCACCGCTCTCTACTATATTCATAGTTGAAGGCCGCTTCACGAGGAGAGGAGCCGATGGCGCGATTCACCGACAGGGAGCTGGACGTCATGGCGATCCTGTGGGACCGTGGCGAGGCCACGGTGTCGGAGGTCCAGGCGCGGCTGTCGGACGAGCTGGCGTACAC
>JAHWKI010000279.1 GCA_019347975.1 Gemmatimonadota bacterium | reverse complement strand
TCGATGTCCGCGCAGATCACGTCGTTGCCCATCTCGGCGAGGCCCGCCCCGACGACGAGGCCGACGTATCCAGTACCGATTACCGCTACATGCATCGAGATCGCTCTCTGTTACGCTGGTTCACTCCGCTCCGGGGCCGCAGCAAAGGTAGCGCCGGCGCCCGGTATTCCAAGCCTCTGGAGCCGAGCTGCGCCTTCGCCACTGCGAGTAACAACTCGCCTCCGGAAGACACGCGGTCACGCGGATGCGGCCGTGGTTCGATACCATTCGACGGTGCGATGGAGTCCGTCAAGCACGTCGACCTCCGGAGCGTACCCGAGGAGCCGCCCCGAGCGATCGAGGGAAGCCAGAGAGTGCCGTACATCTCCCGCCCTGGCTTCGCGGTACTCAGGTGCCAGCTCCACGCCGGCGAGGCCGCTGATGTGCTGCCAGAGCTGGTTGACCGTCGTCCGATCGCCCGCCCCCACATTGTAGACTTCGCCGAGCGCCGCCTTCGGAGCCGTCGTCGCCAGGAGATTGGCACGGACGACGTTCCCGACGAACGTGAAGTCCCGACTCTGCTCCCCGTCGCCGTAGATCGTCGCGGGCCGTGCCGCGAGCGCCGCCGTGGCGAACCGCGGGATCACCGCGGCGTACTGGGACTCCGGATCCTGTCGCGGTCCGAAGACATTGAAGTACCGCAAGGCGACAGCGCCGAGGCCGTAGCTCGCGTGAAAGGCGCGGCAGTACTCCTCGCCCGAGAGCTTCGCGACAGCGTACGGTGAGCGGGGTCGCGGTACCATCCCCTCGTGCTTCGGAAGCTCGTCGGTGTCGCCGTAGGCCGACGACGACGCTGCATAAACGACCCGGCGCACCCGCGCTTCCAGCGCGGCTTTCAGCACGTTCAGCGTTCCGGTCGCGTTGACCTCGTGCGTGGCCACCGGATCCTCAATGGAGCGCGGGACGGAGCCGAGTGCTGCGTGGTGCAGAACGAAGTCCGCTCCCCGCGCGGCGCGGGCGCAGGCAGCGGGATCGGTGACCGAGCCCTCGATGAGCTCGAACGAGCCCTCGAAGGGCGCGAGGTTCTCCCGGCGACCAGTGGAGAGATCGTCCAGGACGACCACCTCCTCCCCCTGCTCGATCAGACGTTCGACCAGATGGGAGCCGATGAAGCCGGCTCCGCCCGTAATCAGGTAGCGCATGCGTTCACCCTTTTAAGCGTTGATCCCAGCCAGAATATGGCACGACCGGCGCCGCCGGTCCGGTTGAGCTCGCGGGCCGTCGCCTCGAACGCCCGCATTTCCCCCTCAGTGAACACGTCGCCGTCCCCGTCCAGGTGCGACCGGGGATCGGTCAGGGGGATGTCGCGTCGATACTGCTCGCTTCCCCACAGCTCGAAACCGGTGGTGTCGTACTCCACCCGTCGCACCGCGAGACCGGCGCGATCCGCGAGGATCTCCAGGCCGGCGCGGGAGAGGACATGGAGGTGCCGCGGGGCGTCGAGCTCCACCCAGTCCGCTCCGTAACGGTGCCAGGAGGCGCCGACCACCGGCATCCTGATGAGCACCGTGCCACCGGGTCGGAGGCGAGCCTGGGCCGCCCGCAGCGCCTCGAGCGGATCGACAAGGTGCTCGAAGGAGTGGTGGAACATCACGAGATCGAAGCTCTCCTGAACGTCCTCCAGCCCCGCTTTCAGCACCCGCACGCCACGGACGGGCTCGTGAGATTCCGGCAGGAAGGGATCTACCCCGGTCAGCGAGCGGAATCCGTAGCCGGCCAGGCTGACCAGCGTCTCACCGGCGCCCGAGCCCACGTCGAGGATGCGGGCGTCGCGCCCGAGCCCAGCGGTCCGTAGCCAGTGTAGCGGCGCCGGCACGCCGGTGAAGCGCTCCAGCGCCCGCGCCGGGAGGCTGTCCGGCCGCATCAGCACGGAGGCGACGAGGTGCTTGGCCAAGCGCTTCGGGAGCGAGCTGCGGAACGGGCGGCCGAAGCTGTAGTACCCGTGTCCGTAATGGCGGGCGAGGTCCGCGGGGATCTCCGCGATCTGGAGCGATCCGCACCCGCCGCACTCCACGTACCGGAAGACCTCGCGGGTCCCCATCATCATCTCACGGGCGTCAAAACCGCTGTTATCCGAGGTGTTCCCGCACACGCGGCACGCCTCCGGGGACGCGCTCCTCTGGTTCACGTGCATGCCAGGGGAGTGCCTCAGCGGCCCCGCGTAACGGCGGAGATCACTCGGTCCTGCTGGGCGCCGGTCAGCTCGGGGTAGACGGGCAGCGACAGCACCTCACCGGCCAGTCGCTCGGAGACCGGGAAGTCGCCCCGGGCGTACCCGAGCTCGGAAAAGCACTGCTGGAGATGGAGAGGTACGGGATAGTAAATGCCGCTGCCGATCCCCGCCTCCTCCAGCCGCCCCCTCGTCGCATCCCGATCCTCGACCCGGACCGTGTACTGGTTGTAGACGTGATCGTTCTCGGGCGCGACGAGCGGCGGGGACACTCCATCGAGGCCTGCGAACGCCTCGTCATAGCGGGTCGCGTTGTCCCGCCTGGCCGTGGCCCAGGTGTCCAGGTGCGGAAGCTTGGCGCGCAACACGGCGGCCTGGATGGCGTCCAGGCGGGAATTGGTCCCCACCATCTCGTGGTGGTACATCTGTCGGCCGCCGTGCACGCGGAGCTTGCGGAGGCGGTCCGCTAGGGCGTCGTCTGACGTGGTGATCATGCCCGCATCGCCGAACGCGCCCAGGTTCTTGGTCGGGAAGAAGGACAGGGATCCGACCAGGCCGAGGGAGCCGGACTCGCGCCATTCGCCGCGGATCCGCTGCCGCGCCCCGATCGACTGCGCGGCGTCCTCGATCAGGTGGAGCCCTCGCGCCTCCGCCAGCTCCACGATCGGCGCCATCGGGGCCATCTGGCCGAAGAGATGGACGACGACGACCGCGCGCGTCCGGGGCGTCATCGCGGCCGCGATGGTCTCCGCCGTGACGTTGAACGTCCGCGGGTCCACGTCGGCGAAAACGGGACGCAGCCCGGCGTTCCATACCGCGCCCGCGGTGGCGAAGAACGTGAACGCGGGGACGATCACGTGGTCGCCCGGGGCGAGGTCGAGAGCGCGCAGCGGGAGGAGGAGTGCGTCGGTCCCGCTGGCGCAGCCGATGGCGTGGACGACGCCGAGTCGCTCCGCCAGCTCCGCCTCGAGCCGCTCCACGTGCTCGCCGAGGACGAACCGCTGCGAGCGGACCACGTCCATGACCGCCGCGTCCAGCTCCTCCGCGATGGTCCGGTACTGGGCCTGGAGATCGAGGAGGGGGACGTCCATGTCGGTTCCACGAAGTGCGAAGGTTGCCGGCAGCGCGGGGGATCGTACCTTCATCGGGCCTGTCCTGCAACGCGGCGCGAGCCCTGAATGACCGATACCATCCTCCTCACCGGCGCGGCCGGGTTCATCGGAAGCCACCTGGCCGAGCGCCTGCTGGCCGAAGGGCACCGCGTGGTCGGCGTCGACAACTTCGACCCCTTCTACGACCCCGCCGAAAAGCGCCTCAACCTCGCCGCCGCGCTCACGCACCCGCGGTTCAGGCTCGTCGAGGAGGACTGCGCCGACCTCGCCGCGCTGGAGAGCGCCCTCGGCGACGAGCCGGCCGACGTCGTCCTCCACCTCGCGGCGAAGGCGGGGGTGCGGCCGTCCATCGCCGACCCCATGGCGTATGCCCGTGCGAACCTCACCGCTACCCAGGCGCTTCTGGAGCTCGCCCGGCGGCGCGGAATCCGGCGCTTCGTCTTCGGCTCGTCCTCCTCGGTCTACGGGAACAACGACAAGGTGCCGTTCTCGGAGGACGACCCCGTGGACCGCCCGATCTCGCCGTACGCCGCCACGAAGCGCGCGGGCGAGCTGCTCTGCCACGCGTCTCATCACCTGCACGGGCTGACCGTCCTCGCGCTCCGCTTCTTCACGGTCTACGGGCCGCGCCAGCGACCGGACCTGGCGATCCGGAAGTTCTCCACGCTCATGCTCGGCGGCGAGGAGATCCCGATGTTCGGGGATGGGACC
>JAHWKI010000278.1 GCA_019347975.1 Gemmatimonadota bacterium | reverse complement strand
TTCCCGCCCTTCGCGTCCTTCGCGACCTCCAGCTCGAACTGCGCCACGTACATCCCGTACAGACCGTGCCGCTTCATGCCCGTCCGTACCGCGGCCGGGACCGTGCCCAGGTCCTCGCCCACGATCACCGCGCCCGCTCGCCGGGACTCCAGGCACAGCACGGCGTACAGCTCCTCGGCGGGGTAGCGGACGTAGACGCCGTTCGCGGCGTCACCGGCGGGGACCCAGAACATGCGGTGGAGCTGCATCACGTGGTCGATCCGGAGGACCTTCGCGAACCGGAGGTGCTTGCGGATGCACGCGACGAAGTAGCGGTGGCCGTCCAGCCGCGCCGCCTCCGGATGGAACGGCGGGAAGCCCCAGTCCTGGCCCTGGCTCGCCAGCGGGTCCGGCGGGGCCCCGGCCGACGCGCCCCGTGCGAACAGCGCGCGCTCCCGCCACACGTCGTAGCCGTCCGGGTGGACGCCCACCGGGAGGTCCAGGTACAGGGACACGCCCCGGTCCGCCGCCCGCTGCGTCGCCGCCTGGAGCTGCGCCTCCGCCAGCCACTGCACGTACAGGTGGTAGCGCGCCACCTCCGGGTCGTAGTCCGACTCGCGGACGTCGCGGGCCCGCAGCCGGTCCGGCCACTGCCCCCACGTGCCGCTCCGCTCCGTCAAGGCGCGGAAGCGGGCGTAGTCCTCCGCCCGGGGATTCCGCGCGTGGAACGCCGCCAGGTCCGCCTCCGGGTCGCCCGCGAAGAACCGCCGCGAGAGCGCCTCCAGCGCCGGCCGCTTCCCGGCCATGAGCCGCCGCGCGTCCAGCCACCGTGGGTCCCCCCCGGCGGGGACCGTCCACCGCTCGTCGGCGGGAAGGTCCTCGGCTCCCGGGGCCCGGGCCGGGTCCACGTAGAGCTCGTTCCAGAACAGGCGGCTCGCGGGTACGTACGGGCTCGGCTCGCAGGGGCGGTCCAGGAACGCGGCGAGGACGGGGAGCGTGCCTACCACCGCCCCGCCCTTCCGGGCCGTGCGCTCGGCCAGCCGGTCCAGGAGGTCGTAGTCCGGCGACGGGCGGTGCTCCTCGTGGAGCGAGTAGAGAGGCGCGAACACGCCCCACGCCGGCCGGTCGGCGATCGCGTCCCACCCCACCGCCCGCCGCGGCGCGACGATCAGCAGCGCGTCCCACCGGCCGGGCGCACACTCTACCGACAGGTCGTGGTATCCCTCCGGCAGGTCCCCCGGCAGCGGCGCGCGCAGCGTGACGGAGGCGCGACCGTCCACCTCCGTCTCCTCCACCGCCTCCAGCGAGGACGCGGCCACCGACCAGCTCCGCTCGCCCCCCTCCTCCAGCCCCACCCGCAGGTCGAGCGTCCGGTCCCGGAGCGTAGCGGGGAGCCGGAGCGTGATGTCGCCCGCGACGCGGCGCTGGCCCCGAGCGCCCCCGCTCCGCCAGCCGACCACCACCGGCTCCAGCACGCGGTCCGCCAGCTCACGCCGCCGGTGCGCCAGCAGCCGCTTCAGGTCCGCCGCGGACTCGGCCGGCACGCGGAGCGCCCGCAGCGCCGCCATCACCGCCTCGGGCGTGGCGGTGACGCGCGCTCCATCGTTCCCCTGGTACGACGTCTGGATCCCGTGCAGCCGCGCGAGGGCCTGCAGCCCCTTGGGCGCGGCCATCTACGCCTTTCCGTCCAGGAGCTGCCGGATGCCGAGGATCGGGATCCGGACCCAGTCCGGGCGGTTGTTCAGCTCGTAGCCGAGCTCGTAGACGGCCTTCTCCAGCAGGTGCGCCTCGAGCAGCGTGCGGAGCTGGTCCTCCTGCCGCGGCAGGAAGGCGGTCGGCCCAGCGTCGGAGCCGTGGCCGGCCTCCTCGAGGTACGCGCCGAGGAACGCCGAGCTCGCCCAGGCCACCCAGAAGCGGGCCCAGCGGTCGAGCTCCTCCATCTCCGCCGCCCGCGCCATGCCCCGGACCTCCTCGTCCGCCAGCGCCGTGTACGCGGCGTAGTGGAAGGAGCGGAGCATCCCCGCCACGTCCGAGAGCGGCGAGCGCTTCAGACGACGCTCCGTCAGAGGCCTCGCGGGCTCCCCCTCGAAGTCGATGATGACGAAGTCGCGGCCCGTATAGAGGATCTGCCCCAGGTGGTAGTCGCCGTGCGTGCGGATCCGCTGCGCGTCCATCTTCTGCCCCACCACCGCCCGCATCCGCTCCAGGATCTCGCCCTTCCGCTCCAGCACCACGCCGGCGGCGGACTGGACCTCCTCCGGCAACGTGGAGAGCTCCCGGTTCAGCGTCTGCATGATCCGGCCGCTCAGGTTCCGCATGGACTGGTAGAGCGAGCGCTGGTACAGCTCGCTGAACGGTTCGGGCGCGAACTCCTTCCGGTCGATCCCCGCGGCCAGCGCCCGGTGCATCTCCGCCGTGCGCCGGCCGATCAGCCGGGCCGACTCGAGGTACGCGCCCATGAGCTCGTGGGCCAGCTCGGGCGGCTCCTTCCCCGCCCGGTCGAGCAGCGCCGCCAGGTCCATGGGGAGCATTTCCGTCTCGGGCTTCGCGATCATCACCCGCTCGAAGAACCCGCCCAGCGCGTCCAGCGTGTACGACCACGCGTCCCCCTCGTTCGGCACCATCCGCTTCAGCACGCCCAGCGTGGACGACACGCCGTCCTCGTAGTGCAGCTCGCCGACCACCTCCGGCGTGTGCGCGAACCCCTGCTTCGTCAGCTGCCGCGCGATCTCCAGGTCCGGGTTCGTCCCCTGGTCCAGCTTGCGGAACAGCTTGAAGAACGCCTCGTTCCCGAACATCACCGACGTGTTGCTCTGCTCCACCCGCACCAGCGACGGCTTCAGCTTCCCCGGGCTCGACGTCCGCAGCGTCCGCAGCTCCTTCACCAGCGCACCCTCCACCTCGCCCTTCCACCCCCGCAGCTTCCGCCGCGTCGCCATCACGCGGAGCAGCCCGCGGGCGAAGTCCGGCTCCGCCGTCGCGTCGTAGAGGATCCCGTCGCCGACCCGCGCCACCACCGCGTGCGGCTGCTCCTTCACCAGGAGCTCCGCACGCCGGCCGGTGGCCAGGCTCAGTGGCAGGACGTACGTCTCCGGGTCGCCCTCGACGTAGCTCACCTCCACCAGCGCGATGAACGAGTCCATCCCGTCGTCCGACGCGTCCAGCGCCTCCACGATCCGCGCGTTCCGGATCTTTCGCGCCTTCCCGCCGAACCACCGGCGCAGTCGGAGGTAGTCGGGGAGGATGTCCTCCAGGAGCTCACGATCCTCCCCGTTGACCAGGTTCCGCCAGGAGCCCGCGGGCGCCAGCACGGGCCATTCCGGGCGCTGCCCCATCTTCAGGCTCGGCTGCTCCCCGCTCCGCTCGGGCGTGAGTTCGAACCAGTAGAAGGCGTGGGGCGCCATGGTGAGGAAGTACGGCAGCTCGCCGACCCGGGGGAACTCGTTGTGCCCGAACAGCTCCACCGGCACGCGCCCCTCGTACGCCGAGAGGTCCAGCTCCACCGCCTGCACGTACCGCGAGAGGTTCGCCACCACCAGGATGTGCTGGTCCTCGTACTCCCGGACGAACACCAGCACCTTCCGGTTGTCCGGCTGGAGGAACGCGATGGTGCCGCGGCTGAACGCCTTGAACCGCTTCCGCAGCGCGATCAGCCGCTTCACCCACCACAGCATCGAGCTCGGGTTCGCCTGCTGCGCCTCCACGTTCACCGCCTCGAAGTGGTACTCCGGGTCGGTGATCACCGGCAGATACAGCTTCTGCGGGTTGGCCTTGCTGAACCCCGCGTTCCGGTCCCCGCTCCACTGCATGGGCGTTCGCACGCCGTCCCGGTCGCCCAGGTACACGTTGTCCCCCATGCCGATCTCGTCGCCGTAGTACAGCACCGGGGTCCCGGGCAGCGACATGAGCAGCCCGTTCAGCAGCTCGATCTTCCGGCGGTTGTTGCCCAGCAGCGGCGCCAGACGACGGCGGATCCCCAGGTTGATCCGCATCTGCGGGTCGTTGGCGTACATGCGGTACATGTAGTCCCGCTCCTCGTCCGTCACCATCTCGAGCGTCA